>CAZFPQ010000306.1:0-7815 GCA_964521065.1 uncultured Bacteroidia bacterium
TAAGAGAGTTAAGGGAGTTAAGGGAGTTAAGGGAGTTAAGGGAGTTAAGGGAGTTCTAAATTAACTTTTTAACTCCTTAACTTTTAACTCGTGAGTCGGCTTGCAGGATACACCTCCACTGCTGATCCCTCGGCCAGCAAAGCGGAGATCGGAGTGGCTTCACCCAGAAAGCTCCATTGGGGGCCATATAGGGCGGCATAGTCCATATCTAGGCTCCAGTTTCTTAGTTCATAAATGGCCCAGCGAGGATGCTTAACCTCGTAACTCAAGGTGTGTCCAAGGTGGTTGACGCCAAAACCTACGTCGTGCTCCTTGAAGTAGTGCTCCACGCTGTCTTCATCGGGGATGTGTAGATCCGGGCCAAATTGGGCGCTGATTTGGTGCTGTTTGCCTCCGTAGCGAAAATCATGGGTGAGGGTTTGGATGCCTTGCTCTTGATCTGAGACCTCGACTTTCATCTTCGCTCGGCGATAGGGCTCGTTGTAGAGGCCTTGGGCCACCCAAGCAATTGCGGCTTTGGGAACCAACTCTTTCCAAAAAACTACTCCTCGTCTTCCTTGGTGTTTGACATAAAAGCGCAGGTTGATTTCAGGGAAGTTGACGTGAAAGGGGATTTTGAGGCCTTTGATCCGGGTGTTGAGAAAGTGGAAGGCCACAATGCTGGCAAAAGCCTTACCGTCCTGCACATCTAACTCTACCCCCGGTGGAACGCGGGCGGCTAATAATTCTGGAGCTACCGGAAAGGTGACGTTGAGTAAATAGCGCCATTCGGCGGTGAGGAAAGGTTTGGCCATAGGAAATGGGACTTGTTGTGATGGGATCAACCTAGCTTATCCAAGAAAGTTTGCTGGCTGATTCAGTTCTCAGTCATTCCCATTGGTCGGAGCATTTTCTCGTTGGTCGGGTTTGCGTATGTTGGCGGCGCTAGACTTTTCATTTTGCTTCCATCAATTAAGACTCAGATGTACGAAACCATCTTTTCCATCGCCAACACCCTTGCCTTACTGGCTTGGATTCTCTTGATCATCCTGCCCCACAAAGCACCCACCAATTGGCTGCTCCACCGGGGGCTATTCTTCTTACTCCTGGCTATGGCTTATGGGGTATTTATTGTAGAAGGATTCCAAGCGGGTGAGGGAGGCAACTTTGGTAGCATAGCCGGGGTAAGGGCACTCTTTGCCTCCGATGCCGCCTTGTTGGCCGGTTGGATTCACTATTTGGCTTTCGACTTATTTGTAGGAAGCTGGATCGTGCGCGATGCCAAAAAGTGGGGCATCAAACATGGGTGGATCATTGTTCCGCTGATCATGTGCTTCATGCTAGGACCGCTGGGCTTATTGGTGTATTACCTCATCCGAACCCTTTATCAACCAAAACTCATCAATGAAAAGTTTAGCTAATGCTCCTCAGCTTCCGATTCCAGCTACAGGTTTGTCAGGCTGGGCCAGGGACGTCATCCGCCGCTATCCCCTGATTTCCTACAGTGGCTTAGTGA
This sequence comes from uncultured Bacteroidia bacterium, assembly GCA_964521065.1. Classification (GTDB taxonomy): domain Bacteria; phylum Bacteroidota; class Bacteroidia; order J057; family J057; genus CAYVAP01. The sequence goes on from CAZFPQ010000306.1 coordinate 1,496, forward strand.
TGCTCGTGGGATTTGTTCTCACCCTGATCTTGATGCAGGTTGACCATAGAATGGTTTTAGGCATCAATGTTTGGGTCAAGCCTTCGAAGTTCCTCCTAGCTACTGGGATATACTTTTTGACGCTGGCCTGGATTTTTACCCAGCTAGATAGCTGGCGACCTCGCCGCATGCGCAGGCTCAGCCGAGTGCTAGCCATGGTGCTAAACGTGGAGGTGGCACTGATTGTGATGCAAGGAGCACGCGGGGTTCAATCTCATTTTAACCAGGCCACTCCCTTTGACGCAATCGTTTATGCCATGATGGGTATATTGATCCTGAGTAGTACCATCATCATGGCCTACCTGACTTGGATTGCCTGGAGCAAACCTATGAAGACTTCTCAAGCGATGAAGTGGGCCATTCGCCTGGGCTTATTGTTGTTCATGCTATCCAGTTTGGAGGGAGGACTCATGGTCCGGGATATGTCTCATACCGTAGGGGCCGCCGATGGAGGTGCTGGGATTAGCTTCCTAAACTGGAGTACAGAGGGAGGAGATTTGCGCATTGCTCATTTCGCCGGCATGCACGGGCTACAGCTTTTTCCCCTGATGGTGCTTGCCTTTGCCAAACTGGGTTGGAACCAGACCCGGAGTATCTGGATCTTCGGAATTGCTTACAGTTTGCTAAGTATCGGTATCTTTGTTTGGGCGCTTTTAGGGCATCCGATGTTTTGAGGGAGGTGGGAAGTTGAGGGAGTTAAGAAGTTAAGGAAGTTAAGAGCGTTAAGGGAGTTGAGAAGTTAAGGAAGTTAAAAGAGTTGAGGGGGGTAAGAGAGTTAAGGGGCTAGGAAGGTGGGGTATGGCATATCGGGTTTGAAATAAGGGCTTGCAGCGTGTTTTTAACTCATACCTCACGCCTTATAAAAAAGTGAGATGAAGAAAAGGGAGAAAGTTTTTCCAAGCAGGGTGTACCTGATCTTCCTCTGCCTATTCGGGCTGTTGCCTACCTTGCTATTTACCCTGTTTGCGTGGGTCAATGGAGGGCTCAACACTGGGATTAACTGGCTCAAGTGGAGTTTAGACCTTTCTATCTCAGTAGCTTATACCGTGATTATTGGCTTTTCAGTGACCATGTTGGTGGAGTGGCTGCGGGTAAACTTGCCTTGGAAGGAAGGGGTCTTTCGGAGATTGGTAGTTGAAGTGTTCTCTACCTCCTTGTTGGCAGCTGGGGTCATGATCTTACTCTCTTACTTTGTCCATAAAGTGCTGCCGATGTGGGGCTTACCTATATACCTCCAGAATGGCTCTATGCGCTTGACCATCATCAATGACGTGTTTGTTGCCTTGATGATGAATACCTTGTTAACGGTAATTTTTGAAGGCATGATCTTTTTCAAGGACTTGCAAGAAAGCGAACGCAGGGCTGCGCAGTTAGAAAAGGAGCGGCTTCAAGGCCAGTTAGAAATCCTCAAGCATCAGCTAAAGCCACATTTTTTGTTCAATAGCCTCAACGTGCTCAGTTCCCTGATACACCGGGATCTCGAACAGTCAGAAGAATTTATCGCTGAATTTTCACGGATTTATCGCTACGTTTTGGAAACCCATCAGCAAAGCTTGGTACCATTAGATAAAGAGCTAGAGTTTGTACATTCCTATCTCTTTTTGCAGAAAATTCGCTTTGGAGAAGCGTTGAAGGTAGAGGTGAAACGAGAGGATGTTCGGGAAGAGCGTCTGCAATTTTTGCCACCGCTCAGTCTCCAACTGGTGCTAGAAAATGCCATCAAGCATAACTTGTCTTCCCTCGAGCAGCCACTTGAGATCTTGGTGGAAGTGCTTCCTGATGAAATAAGAGTAAGGAATGGGTATTTGCCCCGCGTAAATGGAGCCGCTTCCACTGGAATGGGACAAGACAACCTGCGCCAACGCTACCGATTGTTAGAAGCCCCTGAACCGACTTTCTTTCAGCAAGAGCAGTCCTATTGGGCCATCTTGCCTTTAGTTGACCCTTCCCATGAGAGTATTGATCGTTGAAGATGAGTCCTTAGCGGCGGAAAAGTTGAAACGGCAGCTTCTTGCCGTGCGGCAAAGCATTGCCGTAGTGGGCTGGGTCAGCTCAGTACACGCCGCGGTAGATTGGTTAGGGCAACACACGGTGGACTTGATCTTGATGGATATCCAACTGGAGGATGGTATCAGCTTCCAGCTATTTGAACAGATGGAGATCGAGGTACCCATCATTTTTACCACCGCTTACGATGAGTTTGCCATAAAAGCCTTCCAGGTCAATAGCCTTGACTACCTGCTCAAGCCTTTTAAGACATCCGATCTACAACGGGCCTTGGACAAGTATGAACGCTGGTCCGGGAGCTCTGCTTCTTTGCAAGCGGCCTACGCCAATTTAAGCGATGCCATGGAATCCCCCGGAGGCTTTCGAGAGCGCTTTTTGGTCACGGTAGGGGAGCAATTATTCAGCATCGAGCTAGCCGAGGTGGCTTACTTTTTCGCCGAATCCAAATACGTCTTCCTGGTGCGCCCCGACGGGCGCCAGCACGTGCTAGACCTGACCCTGGATCAGCTAGAGCAGCAATTGAATCCCGCTGCGTTCTTCCGCATCAACCGCAAATACCTGGTTCACCGCCCAGCCATCCAAGCCATGGTCCATTGGACCAAGAGTCGGGTGAAGCTAGAACTGACTCCCCCCGCTCAAGAAGAAACCATCGTATCAGTAGGCCGCTCGCCTGATTTTCGCCGTTGGATGGGGAAGTAGGGTGGCTGTGACTTCTCCTGGGTCTAATCTTGAACAGACCTTCCTCATGACCTTTTTAAATTCCCAAACGCGCAATCATCCCAAAGCCAAACTTTGCTAGATTAGCAGATACTAGCGCTTGAGGATTCGAGAAGCTGAAACGGTGAATGTTCATGGCGATGAGGAACCCTGCGGTCAAAAAAAGAATTTTCACAAGCATTATCCTGCTGCTACTCCTGGTAGCGGGCCAGTCTCTCTGTGGACAATCCTTTACCTTCCATCACCTGGGACTCAAGGAAGGACTTTCTGCTCAAGATACCGGTCCGATTTGTCAGGATCACTTCGGATTCGTGTGGGTAGGTACCTCCAATGGCCTCAATCGCTTCGATGGCTATCAGTTCAGAGCCTATACCTTTGTGCCGGGAGATTCCTTTTCCCTGCCCACCAATACCATCGCTGACGTATTCGAGGATAGCCAGCAGCGTCTATGGGTGGCTACTCGGGGAGGAGGTCTGGTATATTACGATCCCGTGCTGGATCAATTCCACCCCCAATCTCACATCGAAGGAGACTCTAGTAGCCTGGACAACAACTACGTAAATCAGATCTATGAAGATCATCAAGGCCGCTTGTGGATTGGGACCAATGGCGGTTTGAATGAGCTGCTTAGCTGGGACCACAGCGGTAAGCGAGCCCGTTTTAAGCGCCATGTGCATCCTGATCTTCCCGACGTAGAGGCCATCGCCGAGTGGCCCCTAGGGACCTTCTGGCTTGGCACTGCCAAAGATGGCCTACGCCGTTATCAGCCCAGCACCGGGCAGCTAGCGGTACACAAGTATCAACGCCGCGATGGCACCGTCATAGGACCTATTTCCAACCTGATCAAGGAACTCTACGTCGATACCATCGGGACTCAGCCTAGTTTGTGGGTGTGTAGTTTTAGGGGCTTGACCCAGATTAGCCTCGATAGCTTGGGGGAGTTTTCCTTTCGTCACATTCGCCCCCACCATCCATATCCCGATCTCCTCAAAGACGGACACGTGACGAGCCTGGTCCGTGATGCAGCAGGTTCGCTCTGGGTGGGAACGTACCGGGGGGGATTGACTCGCCTGCGATTTGACGCAGACAGCATATGGGCCCAGTATTATCCTCCCGCCGAGCGGGAAGAGCATGGCGTTGGCCATGAGTTGGTCTACGACCTGATGCTGGACGCCGCTGGTATTTTGTGGATTACCCATGGAGCAGGGGTAGACAAGCTCTATCTCAAGCATACGGAGAAGAATCAATCTGCTTTTGGCCACGAGCTCTTACCCCCCCGTAAGGATAAGCAGAATCAGCAAGTAGCCATTTCCATTTATCAAGAACACCCCGATACCCTGCTGATTGGTACCTATGGAGGGGGACTTTTGCTCCAAACTCCTCATGACTACACCTTCTTCGGTGATGCTGATCCCACTCCAACCCGCATCTCCCATGCCATTGTGACCGCCATTGACCAAGATGAAGATGGAACCTACTGGCTAGGGACTTATGGGGGGTTTAACCAGCTAAATTTTGTCTCTGAAAAGGGGGATCAAGTAGCAAAATTTGTCAATTACCTGCATGAGGAAGGAGATGGCCATTCGTTGAGGGATAATCACGTCTTTGCTTTATTGAGGGAGGGGAGAGACGGTTACTGGTTAGGAACCATGGGCGGTGGCTTGAATTATTTTGACAAGCAAACGGGCCATTTTACGGCCTATGTCCATGACCCCCATGACCCACAATCTCTCAGCAACAACTACGTTTGGGCCTTGACGAAAGATGAGCAGGGATACCTATGGTTGGCCACGGATGGCGGGGTAAATCGATTTGATCCCCAAATGGGCACCTTTGAAGCCTTTGCTTATCGACCAGAGAACCCTACCGGTTTGCGCAGCAATTATATCAACAGCGTTTTGGTAGATTCTAAGCAGCGGCTTTGGGTAGGAACCAACGGGGCTGGTATTTCCTTGATGTCTACCACCGATCCTGGACAGGTTTTAGGGCAGCTCCAGGCCGCAGATGGATTGGTGCACAACGAGGTATACAGCATTCTAGAAGATGATGCCGGGTTTATCTGGGTATCTACGTCCATGGGACTCTCACGAATAGATCCTCGCCGCTGGGTTGAGGGGAAATTGCCCCTCGATGCCATTCAAAACTATGACCTATCGGATGGACTGCAGGACAATGAGTTCAATGCAGGAGCCCAGTGGAAATCTCCAGATGGCCACCTCTACTTTGGGGGAATCAATGGCTATAATCGCTTTTTGCCCAACCGAATTCAGCGCAATGAACAAGCTCCCAAGGTGTTTTTGACCGAGCTATCTATCCTCAATCAACCCATCAAGCCGGGGCTCCCCCAAGAGCATGGGGGCATTCCCCTGCGTGAATCCCTGCTGATGGGAGAAGAGCTTCGCCTGACCCATCATGATCTGGTGGTTTCTTTTGCTTATACCAGCTTGAATCATCTCTTCCCTGAAAACAACCAATATGCTTATCAGCTGGTAGGTTTTGACCAGGACTGGCGTTATGTACATGGGGAACGTAAAGCCACCTACACCAACTTGCCCCCCGGCACCTATACCTTTCGGGTGAAAGCCAGCAACAATGATGGAGTGTGGAATGAGGCAGGGGATCAGGTAAAGGTGCGGGTTTTGCCTCCGCCTTGGCGCAGTTGGTGGGCCTACGGTTTATATGCCCTGCTGGTTGGAGGGGTGGTGTACGGATTCATCCGCTATCGCATCCAGCGCCGTACTCAGGCATTGGAGATGCAGCATCGCATCGATCAGGCCAAAGCAGAAGAACGCGAACGGGTTCAACGCCGAGCCGCTGCGGATTACCACGACGAACTGGGCAACAAGATGACCAAGATTGGCCTGTTTGTGGAGATGGCACGCCGCCAAGCCCATCAGGGAGCCTCTGTGAATCAATTCCTGGATCAGATTGATCAGCAAGCCCAGCGGTTATCAGAAGGAATGCGGGATTTTATCTGGGTCCTAGATCCTGAGAAGGACACCCTTTTTGACCTAGTTGTGCGCTTTCAAGATTTTGCCCAGCAATTGCTGAGCTATACGGAGATCAACTTTTCGGTGTCCGGTTTGAGTGAGGAATTGGGACCCATCAAGTTAAGCCTCCAAACCCGACGTCACCTTATCCTCATCCTCAAAGAAGCCATCAACAATGCGGTCAAATACGCCCAGGCCCAGCACATCCAGCTGATCTTGGAATCCTCCCTGGGAGGATTCTCGATTCATCTTCAAGACGACGGGCAAGGTTTTGACCTCGAGCATCCCGGCAAAGGATATGGCATAGAAAACATGAAGATGCGCGCTCAAAAGATGGGAACAAGCTTAGATATAAGCTCTTCTCATCAGACCGGGACCCGAATCAGCTGTAGAATACCGCATATGGGGGATGGGTAAGTGCAGGTCTAAACCCGTATCTTGAGTTGGAGATTTGAGGAGGGAAGAGTTAAGGGAGTTAAAAAAAGTTAAGGGAGTTAAGGGAGTTAAGGGAGTTAAGGGAGTTAAGGGAAGGGGATGTTTCATTCCGTAGCCCGTAGCCCGTAGCCC
>CAZFPQ010000307.1:0-7807 GCA_964521065.1 uncultured Bacteroidia bacterium
TCCCGCACCCGATACGCTAACTTTTCCATCACCATCAATTCCATCGAAAACACCTCAAACTCCTCAGCTACCATGCCCGTCAACAGGTACACCCCCTTGCCGCGCAAAGGATACTGCTTGACCTCTGGCGGGAAGATGGTTACGTCAAAAAAGTCGCCGGCGGTGTCAATGAAGTTGGCGAACTGCATGCGCTCCCCCTTGACCGTAGCTGTGGTCTTGGCGCAGATGAAATAGCCAGCCATGCAAACTACCTTTCCTCTGTGTTGAGATAGGTCCTTGGCTGCGATCACGCCGGTCGGTGCTTTTTCTAATAGATCAAAGGGTGAACACAAGGGAAAGCCGAGTAGCTCCATCTCGTCATAAGCATCTTCCAAGGCAGAAGCGGACAGTTCAGGTACTTCTACCGCCACGGTGGTCTCCACCGCAAACAGTGTCTCTCGCTGAGGAGCCCGTCCGTTGCTGCGCCCGAGTCGGCTCTTCCAGAGCAGAGAGGCTTTGCTTTCACCCGTAAAGCGAAAAGCCCCGACCCTCACCAGCAGCTTCAATTGGGGTTCCCGCGCATCCATGCGAAAGCGAAAATCCCCCAAATCCTTGAAATTCCCTTTCGCTTCCCGCTCCTGCTCGATGGCCTGGGCCAAGTCCTGATCCAGGCCCTTGATGTGAATGAAGCCCAGGTAAATCTCTTGGCCAGAAAGCCGGGTGTGGTAGCTGCCCTGGTTCACACACGGAGCATGTACCTGCGCGCCCCAGCGCCTGGCTTCGTGTAGATAAAACTCAGTAGAATAGAATCCTCCAAAATTATTGATGACCGCCGTCATGAAGGCCAAGGGGTAATGGGCCTTGAGGTAGAGGCTCTGCATGCTTTCAACGGCATAACTGGCCGAATGGGCCTTTGAGAAGCTGTAACCTGCAAAGCTTTCGATTTGTCGCCAGACTTCTTTGGTATCGGCTTGGGCGTAACCACGCTCGGCGCAGGCAGCCATGAAGTTGGTTTTGATCTGCTCAAAGGCAGCTTTACCTCGGGTCTTGCCCGACATGGCCCGACGCAGCAGGTCGGCGTCCGCTAGGTCCAGTCCAGCAAAGCCGTGCACCACTTTGAGCACATCTTCCTGATACACCATGATGCCGTAGGTCTCGCCCAGCAATTCAGCCATCTTGGGGTGTAAGTAGGTGAAGGGTTGTCCGTTGTGACGTTCGATGAAACTGCGCATCATGCCTGAACGGGCTACCCCCGGCCGAATCACCGAACTCGCCGCTACCAAGGTGCGGTAATTGTCACACTTCAGCTTGCGCAGCAAGCCCCGCATCGCAGGAGATTCGACGTAAAAACAACCCACCGTCTCGCCTACCTTCATCAAGCGCTGTACTTCCGGATCTCGCTTGAAGGTCTGCACATCATGGATGTCGATGCTTTTGCCATACTCAGCTTCGATGATGTCCACCGCCTCTCGGATGTGTCCCAGTCCTCGTTGACTCAGGACGTCAAACTTATGCAGCCCAATCTCCTCCGCCACGTGCATGTCGAAGTGGCTGATGGGCATGCCTTTTGGAGGCAGATCAGTAGCTGTAAAGCTATGAATAGGCGCTTCTGCAATCAGCACCCCTCCGGCGTGGATGCTTAGGTGGTCGGGGAAGCCCTGGATCAGACGCGCGGCCTCCAAGACTTGCTCAGAAACGGGATCGGTGCTCACCGCGTCTAGGCCTAGGGTAGTAAGGATGTCGATTTCTTTTTTGGGCAAGCCAAAGGCTTTGCCCAACTCTCGTATGGCGCTGCGCGGCTGAAAACGCTGGTAGGTGGCCAACAACGCCGCATGGTCACTGCGGTAGCGCTTGAGCAAGTAATCCAACACATCGTCGCGGTCGCGCCAGGAGTAGTCAATGTCGAAGTCTGGAGGAGAGGTCCGCTTGGGGTTGAGGAAGCGCTCAAAATAAAGGTCCAGCTCAATGGGGTCTACGTCACTGATGCCTAGACAAAAGGCCACCAAGCTATTGGCACCTGAGCCTCTTCCTACGTGGAAAAAGCCTCGAGAACGGCCATATTGAATAAAGTCCCAGGTAATGAGGAAATAGGCGTTGAAATCGAGCTGGTCGATGATTTCCAGTTCTCGCTCTAGGCGGCGAGCCGCCTCGGGGTGGTGCTTGCCGTAACGCCAGACGAGCCCTTCCCGGGCCAACTTTTCCAACAGCAACATGTCATCATATTTGCTGCCGGTGAAGCTTTGCTTGGTTCTACGCTGCCCATACACAAAGTTAAAACTGCACTCACTGAGGAGGCGCTCGGTATTGGCGATCAGTCGGGGATAGTCATTGAAGGTTTTTAACAGCGCATCGGGTGGCACAAAACGTTCGTCTTCATTGGCTTGCTGCCGCTGGGTGAGCTTGCTCACCAGAGTGTTGTGATCTACGGCTCGTAAAACTCGATGAACTTGCTGCCCTTCGGCATCTAAGAAGGTGATAGGCTGCAGGATCACCAAGCGATCTTGGCGATGCCGATAGCGGGAGCGCAGCAATTGCCGCACCTGACTAGGACGGATACCTAAAAACTCTCGCTCTGTCAGGCTCACTCTTTCGCGCTTTTCCCAGGGATAAATCACAAAAACTTCAGACCAGTAGGGAGGTAACTCGGGAAAAGGCAAGCCTTGGTGGGCGTATTGAGAATAAAATTCATTGATCTCCCGAAAGCCTTGAAGGTTGCGCGCCAAGGCTACATAGAGCAACTCATCCCCGTTGCGAAACTCCATCCCCACTACCGGGTCGATGTCTACTTCGCGGCAAGCGCGGACGAAGTCATAGCTAGCTGAGGTATTGTGAATGTCCGTCAAGGCCAGGGATTTGAGCCCATTCGATTGAGCCAACGCAACCAGCTCAGCTACGGTCAGGATTCCGTAGCGTAAACTAAACTGGGTATGACTATTCAGGTAAATGGCTCGTTCAATTGATCTGGCGATACTTCAGATTGGTTGAACGCAATTTAGCTAATAAAAATTGCCAATTGTATTTATTTTTAGCTAAAAAATATCAAATACCATGAATTTTAGCCAAAATTGTCAGTGATCGATAAAGGGAAAGACAAAGCCCATCTACGAGCAGGAAGAGGCATTTTGTTCAATTATCCTTGAAAATCGGGAGTTTAAATCCCATATTTCAAGGATAATACTGAAAGCATGGCTCATCTTGTCCGATCGCGCGACCAAGCCCAGGTACGCCAGCTCTTGGGGGTGTTTCCCATTACCGCCATCTTGGGTCCACGGCAAGTGGGCAAGACCACCCTAGCCCGTACCTTTTCGCCCGATCATATTTTCGATCTGGAAAATCCGCGTGACTTGATCCGCTTGGAACAACCTCAGCTTGCCTTGGAAAGCCTCACAGGCCTGATCATGATTGATGAGATCCAGAGAAAACCGGAGTTATTCCCCCTGCTGCGTTATCTGGTCGATCAGCATCCCGAGCAGCAATACTTGATTTTGGGCAGCGCTTCCTCCCACTTGCGCCAGCAAAGCGGAGAGTCTTTGGCAGGTAGGATTGGTTACCATTTTTTGAGCGGGCTAAATTTACCAGAAACTGGGCCTCAAGCTTGGCCCACGCTATGGCTACGCGGGGGCTTTCCCAGGTCTTACCTTGCCGCCGATGAAGCCGCCAGCATCCTTTGGCGCGACAACTTTATTGCGACCTTCCTTGAACGCGATCTTGCTCTGCTGGGTATTCAAATTCCAGCCTCTGCCATGTACCGATTTTGGGTCATGCTCAGCCATTACCACGGGCAAGTACTCAACTACCAAGAGCTATCTCGCTCTTTTGGGGTAGATCGTAAAACTGTCCAACGTTACGTCTCTCTTTTGGAGGATACCTTCATGGTTCGTCTCCTCACGCCTTGGCACACCAACGTAAAAAAAAGACTCGTCAAAAGTCCCAAATTATACCTGCGAGATGCAGGGATTTTCCATCGCCTACAATCCATTGGCTCCCGCCAAGAGCTTCAAAACCACCCTAAGCTGGGGGCTTCCTGGGAAGGCTTTGCCATGGAAGAGTTGGTGGCCCACCTGAATAAACGAGACAGCGAGGTATTTTTTTACGCCGCACATAGCGGGGTGGAAGTAGACCTCTATTGGCAGGCAGGGGGAAAACCGCTGGCTGCCGAATTCAAGTACCAAGATGCCCCCCGTAGCACCAAGTCCATGCATCAGGCCATAGAGGATCTTGCACTAGACCACCTTTGGGTCATTTATCCGGGTGACCAACGCTATGCACTGAGTAGTAAAATCACGGTATTGCCGATTTCGGAAATAGATCAGCTACCGGGTCGCTGAGGGGTTGCATGAGGACGATCAATGAGCGCATTTCTAGCTCATTCCCCTTCCAACTGCTTCAAAATCTCATCCAGTTTAGCAATCTTCCGCTTTTGCCGCTTACGCCCCCACCATCCAGTAAAGGCAATCCAAGCCAAAGTCGCAGCAAGCGCTCCCCAAAACAGCATGACCGAATGCTCGTAGAGCGCCAGCCAAAGCCCAATCATCACTCCAATCCCTAAAATGGGCATATAGATCAGATAGATAAATCGTTCGAGCTGCAGGGCAGACCGACGCTTGGTTTCTAGATTTTCCCGTAAGTCTAAGGGCTCATTGACTCCCGAAAGTGTAGCAAAGTGTCGCGCCCCACGCAGAGTCGCAAAAATCAGGAATACGGCCAGGGCAAAGGCAGGAAAAGCTATCTCATGGGGATATAAGCGAATACCGACGCCACAGAGAGACAAGATGGCAAAGATCATCCCTCCCAAAGCCAGAAGCATCTCGCTGCGTTCCTTGCGCTGCCAGCGATCAGCTTGATGAATCACGGCTTCGGGACTGGGGCGATTTTCGGGCTGCATTTGGGCCCATAGTTCTTCGATATGGTCAGGCTTTTGCATGGTCAAAGGCTTTGGAGAGTCGTTTTTTGATGCGGTGAATACGTACGCGAAGGTTGCTTTCGGAAACGCCCAGAGTCTGAGCGATATCGGGATAGGGAACCTTTTCTAGCATGAGGGAAATAGCCAAACGGTCAGCTTCTGGAAGGGCTGCGATGTGGCGGTATAGTTCGCTGACTCGCTCATCCATCAGGCTAGACTTGGCATCAGGGGTTCGGCCCGTCACTTGCTCATTGAGCGGCTGATAGGCAAGGCGCCGTTTGCGCTTCTCCATGAGGCAGGTATTGACCGCGATACGGTAAAGCCAGGTATAAGTCTGACTCCGTCCCTCAAAGCGTTCAAGTCCTTTCCAAGCTTGGATGAATACTTCCTGGGTGAGGTCGGCGGCTTCTTCCGCGTCCCCCGTATAGGCCCTGCACACCCGATAGATCCGGTCGTACTGGGCCTGATACAGGTCGGCAAATTGGGTTTTACTGGGCGGCATATTGACCTAAGAATGAGCGTACATGGGACAAAAACCAATCAGGAGCATCCAACATCAAGAAATGTAAGGCTTCAGGATGATACACAAAAGATGGGTTGACCAAGTCCTGGTACTGCTCTTTCCAAATGGCCATGGTAGCCGCTTCCCCTTGTCCCCGAGCTACCATCATTAAGCTAGGTATCTCGATCTTGGCTAAGTCCCTACGCAGATCCGTGTTATAAAACTCCGCAAATAAGTACCCATACGCTTGGCGATCTGCTGTCTCACTCCATCCACTGACCCAAGCTACGTCCTCAGGGTCCGTCACCATGGTTCGACAGGCAAAGTAGCTGGTCTGCGCAAAGGTCAAACTGTCCATCGCCAGGTATTGCTGGGCCGTGGCAGCAGGATCCATCTGCATGGGTTCTGGAGCAAATACTGCCGCGAGATAAGGCAGGGCATCCACTGAAATCAGGCCTGAAAACTCCTGGGGAAATTGGGAAGCTAGAGCTAAAGTAAAAAAGCCTCCAATGCTATGCCCCACCAATAGCGGGGTGGTTTTACTCTCTGCCCGTGCATAATCATGCAATGCTTGGATCGTTCCAGCCAACAGCTCTTCTTGGGGTTCCAGCTCTCCTTGAAACTGACGCAGGGTGATCAGGTGGCATCGATAATGATCTTGCAGTGAATCGACTGCCGCATCCCAGACTTCACCTCGGCAACCATAGCCAGGGATGAAGATTACATCTGGCCCTTGGCCTTTGACCTCAGCCAGTAGCCATGCATCATAGTTTGTATGAGAGACTTGAGCCCAACTAACTAGGCCGCATAAAAGCAGTGAGAAAAAAGCAACGTATTTCATGAGATTGACATTTTTCCCCTTTGATGCAAGAAGAGGAAGATTGTTACACGCCACGAAGCAGTACTTTTATATTTATTTTGACTGCGCCCTACACCTCGCAATCCACGCCTCGTATTTCTGCCTAAATTTCTCCTATTTGCCAGTCCTCGCCCTTGGATTTATCTTTATCCAATCTCCACCCACCTTGTCTCAAAGTACGCGACTCAAGCTAGTTCTCTTACTCATCAGTAGCATGACGGTCATGGCAGGCGCGACCATTGCTCCTTCTCTACCGGGTATCAAGTCGGTTTTTGCGCATGAATCGCAAGCAGAAGTACTAGCGAAGTTGGTACTTACCCTGCCAGCCCTCTTCATTGCTCTTTTTGCCCCTTTGTCGGGCTTTATTTTGGACAGATTTGGGCGAAAGCGATTGCTCGTGGGAGCAAGCTTGCTATATGCCTTGGCCGGTACTTCTGGATTTTACTTGGACAACTTATACTTGATTTTGGTCGGTAGAGCTTTACTCGGGATCGCCGTGGCGGGCATCATGACCACAGCTACGACCTTGGTGGGAGATTACTTTGAAGGAGAAGTCAGAAGTAAGTTCTTAGGGATTCAAGCTGCATTCATGGCCTTGGGAGGAGCCGTATTCGTCACCCTAGGTGGCTATCTAGCTGATCTAAGCTGGCGATATCCATTTTTGATCTATGCCAGTGCTATCGCCATCATCCCCATGATCATCATGGTCATTTATGAGCCAGGCATCATTTCGAATCAAGGGGAAGGGGCGGATTCTGATCTAAGCTACCCAAGGGCTCGGGTGGCGGTGGTGTATGCCTTGGCTTTCTTAGGCATGGTCATGTTCTACATGGTGCCCGTGCAAATCCCTTTCTTGTTAGAAGGCTTTCCAGATATCAGCAAGACCCAGATCGGGATGGCCATCTCGATAGCCACCCTCACGGCAGCTTTGGCCTCTAGTAGTTATAGACGACTGCGAGAAAAGTTGACTTTTATGCAGATCTATGCCTTCACGTTCATATTGATGGCACTAGCCTTTTTGTTCATCTCACAAGCTAGCAGTTATGCCGAGGTGTTAGGAGGACTAGCCATTGCTGGGCTAGGGGCAGGTCTGTTGATGCCTAACTCTAATTTGTGGATCATTTCTTTGGCCCCAGCTCCTCTCCGTGGCCGCCTAGTCGGCGGAATCACCATGTCTGTTTTCTTGGGTCAATTTTTCTCCCCTATCCTAGTCGAGCCCCTAAGTGGCCTAGCCTCTCTTCCCCTCGCCTTTGCCGTTGCTGCCGTGCTCATGGCAATCTTGGGTACTGTACTAGGTTTCTATGGATTTCGCCTTTCACGTCACCGGGAAACGCAATCTTAAGTAGGAAGCGAGATGCGAGAAGTGAGATGCGAGACGGCTTGACACTGATAATCAACAACTTAAACCAATATCATTTACTCGACTTCTTCTGCCCAAATACTTCAGTGGGCTATGGGCTATGGGCTATGGGCTATGGGCTAAAAAAGTCTATATCCCTTAACTTTTTCACTCCTGTCGGGTGACATAGAGTTTTAAACATGAAGTGCTAAAAAGTTCTGTACA
>CAZFPQ010000308.1:0-7753 GCA_964521065.1 uncultured Bacteroidia bacterium
ATGGACAGAGTCCCCTGGTTTTTTTCGGGCCAAAAGGCCCAAGGGAGTAGGAAAGCAAGGCCATCTCGCCTCTCGCAGCGCAGCGGTCTCGCTTTTGGCTTCCAAAGAATTAGAGCAAGGGGCCGGGGTTGATTCGTCTGAACGGACAGAGTCCCCTGGTTTTTTTCGGGCCAAAAGGCCCAAGGGAGTAAGGAAGCAGCCGATGTCTCGCCTCTCGCAGCGCAGCGGTCTCGCTTCTTGCTTCCAAAGAATTATCGACTTTCTACCTGAAAACCTGGCCTAGCTTCAGGATGAGATATTTGTCCACCTAGGTTATACACTTGTACCAGCCAGAAGAAAACCAATATTCCTAAACCCAGGGTGGCACTCTGTAACAAATGACTCCTTGGATGGGACTTTCGCATCAGGTAGAGGGTTCCACCGGCTAAGCCAGCGACTACCAACATAAGCCAGAGGCTTACCTCCGCAGATTCCTCGTGCTCATGGATCAACTCATGGTTCGTGTTTCCAATTGCTTCTTTAATTTCCTCTGCTGCCTCGCCAGTTGAATTGGCAACAATGGTGCTTAAAGATGCCAGGATGATGGTTACCAAAGCTGCTTTTTTGAGGCTATGCTGCTTGGGAAATAGACTTACCGCAAGAAGGATAAGCCCAAATAGAAGACCCATAACCGGGAAGTGGTTAACCAAGAGATGCAAATGCGCCCCATTCATAGGCAAGGAAATTAGTGGTAGGTTAAATAGGGTATGACCTAAATTACATGTAAGCCCTCTATTTGCCTAAGAGAAGCCAATAAAAAGCCTTAGTTTTGCGCTGTTTTTATGGCAAAATCATCATGGCAGATACTACCCAATATATTTTCGTGACAGGTGGGGTTACTTCCTCACTGGGCAAAGGCATTTTGGCAGCCTCCTTGGCTAAGCTTCTCCAGATGAGAGGTTACAAGGTGACCATTCAAAAGTTTGACCCTTATATCAATATTGATCCCGGTACCCTCAATCCTTATGAGCATGGGGAGTGCTATGTCACTGAAGACGGGGCAGAGACGGACCTGGACCTAGGGCATTATGAACGATTTTTGAATGTAGCTACTTCCCAGGCCAATAACGTAACTACGGGTCGTATTTATGAAACGGTGATTCGCCGGGAAAGAATGGGGGAGTACAAGGGGAAAACGGTTCAAGTAGTTCCTCATATCACGGATGAAATCAAGCGCCGCTTTTCCTTGATCAATGAGTCTGGTCGCTTCGACATTGTGATTACGGAAATAGGGGGTACGGTGGGAGATATCGAATCCCTCCCCTATATCGAATCCCTGCGACAATTTCGCTATGCGCATGGACCCGAAAATGTCTTGGTGATTCACCTAACCTTGGTTCCTTATTTAGCCGCTGTCGGAGAACTTAAAACCAAGCCCACTCAGCACTCTGTTAAGACCTTGCTGCAGTCAGGGATTCAGCCAGATATTTTGGTTTGTCGCTCAGAGGTAAAGGTTCCCATGGAACTACGCAAGAAACTGGCCCTCTTCTGCAACGTTCGGCCTGAGGCGGTGATTGAAAACCTCAACGCCAGCAGCATCTATGAGGTGCCATTTCTCCTAAAAAAAGAAAACCTAGATATCGTTACCCTTAAGGCTTTGAACCTTCCCCTGCGGGCTGAACCAGACCTAACCTATTGGCGGGATTTTGTCAGCAAACTCAAAAGCCCCTTTGATGAGGTAAAAATTGGCTTAGTTGGGAAGTATGTAGAACTCCATGATTCCTATCTATCTATTTCGGAGTCTTTGAAAATCGCTGGTGCTGAAAATGAGCTAGATGTGAAGATTTCCTGGATTCACTCAGAGGACCTTAACCGAGAGAATGTAGCTCGTTTTCTAGGCGACATGGATGCAATTTTGGTAGCGCCTGGGTTTGGTGAAAGAGGGGTGGATGGAAAGATCATGGCCGTTACTTATGCCCGAGAAAATAAAATTCCTTTCCTGGGCATTTGCCTAGGTATGCAAATCGCCGTAATTGAGTTTGCCCGAAATGTATTAGGTTTCCAGGCGGCAAATAGCACCGAATTTGACCCCGATACCACCCACCCGGTAATCGATTTGATGGAAACTCAAAAGCAGGTGGAGCAAATGGGGGGAACAATGCGTTTGGGAGCTTATGAATGCATGATCAAACGCAATACCTTGGCACACGATGCTTACCAAAAGACCCGAATTTCTGAGCGTCATAGGCATCGTTGGGAGTTTAACAACTCATTCCGAGATGAATATGAGGCCCATGGGATGAAAATGGTGGGGGAGAACCCCGACAATGAACTCATCGAAATGGTCGAATTACAGGACCATCCGTTTTTCATGGGGGTCCAATTTCACCCCGAATACAAGAGTACCGTAGAAAACCCTCATCCCCTCTTTTTAGCCTTTATCAATGCGGCTCATGCTCAACGGAGCCTTTCTCCTGCCTCCATTTCAAGTGAAGACTGACTGCTTGTAGACAAGGTGGAAGATAACGAGGGCCTACGACTTTCTTTATAATGGAAGGCTATACCCCATCATGCAGGACCATGTTTGGATAGGAGAAGATAGGGAAGGCAAACCAGAGGGACCCGTACTGATTTCATAGCGCAATTCGAAGCAAAAGGGAGTATTGGGAATATGGATGCCCCCTCCCAGTAGAAAGGCTTGCTCCAGTTTCGTAACCTTCTCAATGGGCAGCTGTTCAAACTCTCGCACAATATTCCTAATCTCTCTCCTTACTTGACTGGACTGGCTGAAGCTGAGCATCCGGCCATTGCTTAAGCCCGTAATGATGAAGGGACGCAAGGAATTTTCTGGCCATTTAAAATAGACGCAAGAATTGAACTTAAGATAGCTGAGCGCCAAATCTGTTTGTTGGTTGAGGGTCTCTAGCTCTGAAAAGATGACTTCACTGGAGGCATTATGCTGCTGATAACGTCCACTAATGGAAAGAGCTAAGCCAATCCGGTTTTGTGTTCTCGCTGGAAAAAAGATGTACCCGAGATCAAAGGTAGGTGAAAAGGCAGGAGAAAAAACTCCCTGAACCAGTCCTTGATGCTTCTTTATATCACCACCAAAATGAATTGTGCTCCTAGCAATACCGAGTTTGACCACCGCTTGGTGGGTGCCAACTCGTTTTTGTACCAGATAATCGATATCTGAATAGGAGCAATCGTTGTAATATAGAATAAAGAGGTCGCGGAAAGCAGATAAAGAGAAGGGCATCTCTTTAAGCCGAGGGAAGATGACTTTACAATCCGTCAGCATCTCACCTACTTGAGAAATGTAGAGCTTGTTTTCTTTTAAAAAAGCTGATTTACCCTTGATGACCAAATAGCGGTGAAAAACCAACTCTTCTGGGGTTTGGATCTGCTCTTGAATAAAAAAATGCCTTTTGCCCTGCTTATCCCGGTGATAATACAGGCTTTTAGGGCCCCCTACGATTAATTGAAGAGCTATGGTCACGCTTTCCCATTTGGGACTCGGATCCTGGGTTAGGTTCTTCGTTTCAAATGGACTGAGGTTGAGTGAGACCGAGAAGCTGCGGTAAATTTCTCCAGCGACGCCAAACTCCTTGAGTCTGGCAACAGGAAAGTTTTCTGTACGGCCATCGAAAGACTGAAAATCGATTTGGCTAGGACTGCGATCCCAACTTCGGTAATCAATCTGACCCTGAAGGGTATCTGTAGAAGGTAGAATGATGTAGCCAGGGAGGTACTTGGCCTGGACAGTTTTGGTCCCTAAAAAAAGAATAAATAGAACACACAAGGGTGCAATAGGGGCAAAAACAATATGTGCTTTCATATTTGCTAGGTGATTGGCTGTAATAAATCAAGGCTGATTGTTCAATATATGAAGAATTCCAACTTTTGGGAGTAAAAAAGCCCTTTGATACCACATTTTCTTTGAACCATCTTGCCGAAGGCGTGTAGTCAGAGCAGGAACTTGCAATTCCCCTTTCGTCATTGCGGGGGAGTTTCTTAACTTCGAAAGCATTTTGGATCAAGGTTACCAATAACCAATGAATTACTCTCGAATCAATAATCTGGTAGGCTGGGGTGTTTTTGCCATTGCCCTGGTAGTATACCTTCTAACCATGGCTCCTACGGCCAGCTATTGGGACTGTGGCGAGTTCATTGCCTGTGCCAATGAGTTGGAGGTGCCTCACCCTCCAGGAGCACCCTTCTTTCTGCTACTAGGAAGGATATTTGCCATGTTGGCTTTTAGCCCCGAAAATGTGGCCTTCATGCTCAACATCATGAGCGTCTTATCAGCGAGCTTCACGGTGTTATTCACATTTTGGATCACGACCCATCTTGGCCGTAAGCTTTTAATGGACCAGGAGGGAGAGCCCAACATGGCCCAGACTGTCGCCATTATGGGGGCAGGTGTCGTAGCAGGCTTAGCTAACACTTTTGCCGACTCCTTTTGGTTCAATGCGGTGGAAGCGGAAGTGTACGCACTTTCATCTTTCTTTTCGGCCATTGTCGTATGGCTGGCCTTTAAGTGGGAAAGCCGGGCGGATCAGCAAGGCAACGAGCGCTGGCTGATCCTGATTGCTTACCTCATGGGACTTTCGATAGGGGTTCACTTGT
Source organism: uncultured Bacteroidia bacterium (assembly GCA_964521065.1). Lineage (GTDB taxonomy): Bacteria > Bacteroidota > Bacteroidia > J057 > J057 > CAYVAP01. The sequence goes on from CAZFPQ010000308.1 coordinate 4,609, forward strand.
TGAACTTGTTGGCTATTCCTGCCATCGCATTCATTTATTACTTCCGTAAGTACGAATTCTCTTGGAGAGGCTTCATCGTCACGGGCCTGATTTCAGTAGCCATTTTGGGTATCATACAGACTGGGATCATCATCAAGACCTTTGACTTGGCTTGGGCCTTCGAAAAGGCCCTGGTTGGAACTCAGTACGCCAATGGCGTTTCCAAGGGTGGCTTAGGCTTGCCTATTGGCACGGGCTTGGTGCTCTCTTTTGTGCTGCTCTTTGGGGCCATTATCGGAGGGATCATTTACAGTATTCGGAGTAAGAACCTTGCGCTGAATACGGCCTTATTAATGACTTCAGTCATTTTTATTGGCTTCGCTTCTTACTTGATGATTCCCATTCGCTCTCAGGCCAATCCTCCCATTGACGAAAATAATCCCGAGGACTCGCAGACCTTCATCAGCTATATGAAGCGGGAGCAATATGGAAACCGACCTCTGTTCCGAGGACCTCTGTACAATGCGCAACCCATCAGCTTAGAAGAAGTAGGAACTGAATATGTACTAGAAGAAGGGGCTGATAAGTATACAGAGCTTGGTCCTAAGCGTCAGTATAAATACGCTGATCGGGACATGAAACTTTTTCCAAGGATGTACGACGCAGCTCGTCCGGCTAGTTGGAACCCTGATTATGGGCCTTGGACCTATCAAAACTTCGTTAAACGCAGTGGGAAGCCTAATACCCCCACAGATGATCGCCCAACGGGAGGGGAAGACCTCAAGTTCTTCTTCAGTTACCAGGTTGTTCACATGTACTGGCGTTACTTCATGTGGAACTTTGCTGGACGTGGCGGCGATGCCCAAGATTCGGGCTGGGAGAGTGGACTTGAGTTCAGCAAGTTTGCCGCCATGCCTGATTTCATGAAGGATGCCCCTGCACGGAATCACTTCTTCATGTTGCCTTTCTTGTTGGGGCTGCTGGGACTCAGTTGGCACGCCAGTCGTCGGGGCAAAGATGCGACTATCATCGGCTTGCTTTTCTTCTTTACTGGTTTGGCCATCATCATTTATTTGAATCAGTACCCCAACCAGCCTCGGGAACGAGATTACTCCTTTGCGGGATCTTTCCAGACCTTTGCGATATGGGTAGGTCTTGGTACCATCGCCTTGTATCAGCTCATGGAACGCTACTTGAAAGGCGCAGCGGCATGGATTGCCACGGGAATTGCCATCATTGGCCCGCTCTTGATGGGAGCACAAGGATGGGATGATCACTCTCGGGCTGGTCGCTATATCGCTCCGGAGTCTGCTTATAACCTGCTCAACAGCTGTGCGAAGAATGCCGTGCTTTTTACTAACGGGGACAATGACACCTTCCCACTATGGTACCTGCAAGAGGTTGAGGGGGTCCGTACGGATGTCCGAGTACTTTGCTTGAGCTATGTAAACACCGATTGGTACATCGATCAGATGAAACGGCAGATGAATCAATCTCCTCCGCTACCGATTACCCTTCCACGAAAGGATTACGTAGGACAGGCCAAACAGTCTCGCCGAGTGGGTTCAAGAACCACTTTGGACATCGAACTGCCTGCGAATGGCTCACAATTGTTGAGCCAAGGGATCATATATGAAGAGGACCTGCCATACGTACAGACTCCCATGAAATGGGCGGCTAAAACCCGTGGAGGCCAAGGCAATAAGTACCTCGAACTCAAAGACATTTTGATCATCAACCTGCTAGAAAACGTGGCTCGTGGTGGTTGGGAGCGCCCCGTTTACTTTGCAAATACGGTTACCCCAAGTAGCTTCATTGGTTTGGATGACTACCTGCGCTTAGAAGGCTTAGCCTATCGCATCATTCCCGTGAAGCGTCCAAAAGTCAACGATCCATACGATCCCTTCCAAGGAAACTTGGACCTACCCCGTATGTATGACAACATGGTCAACACCTTCAAGTACACCAACCTAGATCTTGAAGGGGTGTACTACGACGAGAACGTGATGCGGATGTTGAGTAACTACCACAATACCTTCTACCGTTTGGCCAATGGTTGCCTTAAAGAAGTTACTCGCCTTGAGCAAGAGAGCAGTCAACTTCGTAGCTTGATCGCCGCTGGTGAGGTAGACGCTGACAGCGCCAACGCCATCATCGCGGGTAACCAGCAAACTGCTGATGAGCTCAAAGCTCAGGGAGTTGAGGTCATGAAGTTCACAGAGGAGCAATTCCCCTATTATGTGGCTACACCAGATCCCTATCTCATTGTGCGCGCAGGAATCATGTTTGATCGCTTGGGTGAGTCTGAAACGGCCAAAGAATACTTTGACTTTGCAGCCGATCGGGCCATTGGGACCCTGCAGTACTACACGGATACGGGCGAACCTTTCTCAAGAGCCAGAGAGTATGTATATCCCATTCGCCTGATGCAACAGCATTATGCTCAAAACCAAATGCAGGAAGAGTTACAGAACCTGCAAACTAGGTTGGAAAGCGTGAGCCCACAGTTGCTGCAGACTCGCTAAGCTCTTAGTTTTTGTCATCACAAAATGCCCTTGCATGTTTCCATGTAAGGGCATTTTGATTGTATACCTCTAGCCCTAGGCTGGTCAATAAAACCCTTCTTCCAAAAAAACTCAGATTTCCTAATGTTACTCGCACGGATTGTAAATCCGCACTAGGAGATACCTCACGGTCATGCCGCATGGGGCCGCCGAGTGCCGCTTGGATCTTCCCTACGGTTACGATCCCAACGTTGATCCCAATGCCGATGACCTCTGCGACTGTGATCCCTGTGACACCGGTTGCGAGGAGGCTTACGACAATGCCCTGCTCCAATACTGCCATGGGGACCCCAACTGCGAACTGCCGCCCGATTGGTGTGCCTACGATCCCCTGACCCCAGATCCCTGTGGCTGCCCACCCTGCATCGACGTCACGGTGGTGGAAGGAGAGATCGTTCAGGCTACCCCTTGTGACCCTTGCTACTGCGCCAGCTGGACCGCCGAGCTAGAATTCGTCCTAGACGGCATCGAAGCCCCTCACCTAAAGCGACACCTCACCCGGGGACGCAAACGCTACGAGGGCAGCAACCACCTCGGTAATGTGCTAGTGGTGGTTTCGGACCGCAAGCTACCCATCAACAGTGGGGGCACCGTCAGCGGCT
>CAZFPQ010000309.1:0-7743 GCA_964521065.1 uncultured Bacteroidia bacterium
AGATCAAGGAAGAAAAATCGAGTTTGGCGGGCCAATCGAGCTTTTTTGTGACGCTGAGATGGGATGGAATATCAAGCAAAAGTGCATAGTTGTTTTTTGACTGTTCCTAAGCCCATTTCTCTCAGCTCAAATTATAGTTCTGCAAGGTAGGATTTGTGAAAGGTAGCTCCACGGTATGCAGAGGAACGACCTTTCACAAATCTATGGTTGTCAGGCTATAATCATGCAAACATCATAGATGCTGAACCTCTCGCATTCTCATGGTCTCCAGTTCTCTATGCCCTCATAGAATCGGCCCTGCGTTTCACTGGAGCGCAGGGCCGATGTCATCATTTACAGGTAAGGATCTTGGTTTTCAAACCTACTCTTCACCGGGAAGGGCCTGCCCCTCTATCCAAGGAGCGCCCGCCTTCATCAAGTCGGCTTCTAAAGCAGGCAGGGTCTCTTCGATCACTGCCGCCAATTCTGCTTTGATGTCCTGTAGTTGTTGCTTGCCAATGGCGACGGTTTCGAGGTGCATGGCCGTCGGGCCATAGGTGGTGTTCAAGGCCCGGAAGCCTATGTACATGCGGCTGCGGGGCGTAGGTGCGGTGGGTTCTCCCACTTCCTGCTTGAGAGGATCTCCATTCATTTGTTTTTCGAGATCCATGAGCTCCTGATGAGCCTCGTACAAGCGGGTCATCAGGGAAGGGTCATCCGTGGTGGAACGACCGAGGGCGGTGTACATGGCCTTGACCCTTTTTGTGCCTGCCCTGAGAGTAGTTGAGGTGGCCGTCATGTCCTGTTGAAACTGCTGTAGTTCTTTCCTGAAGTCCTCCATATCACTGAAGTACTTACCCTTTAAGGCTGCTCTACCCTTCGACTTCACTTCGAAGGGCATGGGATCAGCGAGGGGAGTCATCTTCCCGTCTACGATGCTCGCGAGGGTGACGGTGTAGGTGCCGGGAGTCACCATGAGTCCACTTCCCCCAAAGGGGCCATCCCCCGATACCCGATCCAGTTCGATGCCGCTTTGGGAGGCATAACGTAAGTCCCAACTTACCCGGTTGATGCCAGCGGCGTTTTTCCCTTTGATCCGATTGACGACCTCGCCCTCGCCATCTTTGATGATCAGCATGATCTGGGGAGTTGGCTGGCGACTTTCTGCCTCCAAGGCCTCCCAGCCTGGAAAAGTAAGGGGCTCGCCTGCTTCCGCTAGCTCTTTTTCGGCTGCTTTGCGAGCTTGTTCACGGGTCTTTATGGCATCTTTTAGGTAGTAGGTAAAAGTAGCCCCAAAAGGAGGATTCTCGGCTACGTATTTGCCCGTTCCCTGGGAACTGACCCGCATCCGAGGTACGTACCAGAGGGCATCCTTGATGTCAAACATCCACACCTCTTCGGTCAAGGCTCCCTCGGCAACCTGGCGCAGCGGGGAAATGTCATCTAGCACAAAAAAGCTCCGCCCGAATGAGGCAGCTACCAAGTCATTTTCCCGCCGCTGAATAGTGAGGTCACGGAAGGAAATCGTAGGAACCCCTCCCTTTAGCTGGATCCATTTTTCTCCTCCATCGACGGTAAAGTAAATGCCAAACTCGGTGGCGAGGAACAGCAGCTGGGGTTCTTCGTGGTCCTGGACCATGCGCCAAACTAGGGTGCGTTCAGGGAGATCACCGCTGATAGAGGTCCAAGTGTTGCCGCGGTCAGTACTCTTCAGGAAGTAGGGAGAAAAGTCCCCTTCCTTGTGGTTGTCCAAACATAGGTAAACCGTGTTGACGTCGTGTAAGTCGGCCCGGATGTCGTTGACAAAGGCTCGATCAGGGATACCAGCGATGGAGCCTAGCATGACCTTGCGCCAGCTTTTGCCGCCATCTTCGGTTACTTGGACGATGCCATCGTCAGTACCCGCATAGATAATGTCTTCATCTAGGGGAGACTCTGCCAAGGAGGTGATGGTGTTGTAATCCGACATGGCCTTCAAGTCCCAGGCATTGTCCCAGCTTTGCACGCCCCCCATAATAGGCAGGGTGAGGCGTTCTTCATCGCGGGTTAGGTCTTCGGAAATGGGGGTCCAGCTATCTCCCCGGTTATCAGAACGCCATACGCGGGCTGAGGCAAAGTAGAGGCGAGCGGGATCGTGGGCACTGACCACAATGGGGGCATCCCAATTGTATCGTTCGTAATCTTCTCCTGCCCTGGGCTGGGGCTGGATCAGAACTTGTCCTCCGTTCACCTGATCGATGCGGTACAAGCCCCCCTTTTGGGTTTCGGCGTAGGTGATGTTGGGGTTGCCGGGCTCTATGGCGGATTGGTGTCCGTCTGCGAAGAGGGTTTTCCACCAGTCTGCATTGCGGATGCCGTGCATGTTGTCGGTGCGCGAGGGACCGCCGTGTGAGCCATTGTCTTGGGTACCGCCGTAGATGTTGTAGAAGGGCTCGGTATCATCCACGGCCAGTTTGTAGTACTGAGTGATGGGCATGTTGTCGATAAAGCGCCAGTTTTCGGCCATGTCCAAACTTTCGTATAGGCCTCCATCAGTCCCTACCAGCAGGTAATCGGGATCGTCGTCCCGAAAAGCCATGGCGTGGCTGTCGGAGTGCATCCCTTCTCGCTTGAGAAATCGATAGGTTTTGAAGTGGTCATCACTGACCAACATGCTGTTGTTGACAAGGTAGAGACGGCCTTCCTGATGGGGTGAAGCATACAGCTCCTGGTAATAGTGAGGTCCGGTGGCCCCGGCTACGGCATCGGACTGCTTGACCCAAGTTTGCCCTCGGTTCTCAGACATGAATACTCCCCCCTTGGTGCGCAAGAGTTCGATCGCGGCATAGATGCGGTCAGGGTTTTGGGGAGAGATGGCTAGGCCAATTTTTCCCATGTTCACACCCGGTAATCCCCCAGTGAGCTTTTCCCAGGTTTCCCCTCCATCGGTGCTGCGGTGGATGCCCGAGCCAGGACCACCACCTAGGTAGGCCGCTACCGTGCGATGGCGGTCCCAGGTAGCTGCGTACAGCCGGTCGGGATCTCTGGGGTCGATGACCAAATCCGTAGCGCCGGTCCATTCTCCTTCGCCAAGGACTTTCTTCCAGGTTTCTCCTCCATCGATGCTTTTGTATAGTCCGCGCTCCCCACCACTGCTCCACAGCGGTCCTTGTACGGCGACCCAGATGACGTCGGAGTTGTGGGGGTGAATGACAATCTTGGAAATATGCTCAGAGGTTTTTAGGCCCATGTTTTTCCAGCTAAGTCCATTGTCGAGGCTGCGGTAGATGCCGTCACCAAAACCCACGTGGCGACCGCCTACATTTTCCCCAGTTCCTACCCAGACCGTATGTGGATTGCTGGGATCAATGGCCACGCAGCCGATAGAGTAGGAGGGTTGGTCGTCAAAGATGGGGGTCCAGGTAATGCCTGCGTTTTGGGTTTTCCATACCCCACCCGAACCCACCGCCACATACCAGATGTTTGGATTCTCTGGGTGGAAAGCGATATCGGAGATACGGCCCGAGGTAAAGGCCGGCCCGACATTGCGCATTTTTAGGCCGCTAAAAGTAGAGGCCTTCATGGGATCATCCTGCCCCTGAGTAAGGATGACCCCCAGCAATAAACTGACAGTCAGGAGTACGATTCTTCTCATTTTGCTTGTAAATATTAGGTTGACGTTAGGTTGTTTGACCGACCATTTCTCCTAATGACGCCGACTCATACGGTGGTGGTTTGAACTCAACAACGCGAGAAATGGCCAGTCGGCTTTGCAAAGGAATGTGCTGCCATGAAGCAAAAGTAACCTCAGCACAGTACGCAAATTTTCCTCACCGGAATTTAATACCGAATGTTGAATTTATGGCTATAGTGGATTGTATACCAACTCAAGAGGTAAGCTGTATTTGCATGTTGCTCTATCATGATCTGCTTTAGGTGATTTTGTCAGGTACTTGTCCTGGCAAGAACCTTTTCAATTTTTTTCATCATCTTGGAAAGACTAGCTTATCCGAGCTACACCAAGGGACCAACTCTACTCTACTCAACTACTGATTTTGGAAAAACTCTATAAAGACTTTGGTAATCAGGGTGTTAGGTTTGTTTCTTCTCGCCTGAATAAGCTGGCCTTTCTATGCCTTCTATTATCTGCTCCTCTGTCTATTTCCGCCCAAACCCTCTCTACAGACTCGCTTTGGGCCGTTTGGATAGATACAGAGCAAGCCCCTACCCAGCGAATTGAAGCGCTATTGGCTTACATGCCAATTGCTGATTTGATTGATCGGCCCGATAGCCTGCTGCGTCTCTCTAATGCGGGGGTAGAGGTAGCCGAAGAAGCAAGGATACCGATTTTACTGTCTCGTTCGCTCACTTATAAAGGGAAGGTGATGCTGGCCCTTACCCAGTTCAGCGAGTCCCTACCTGTTTTTCAGCGGGCTTTGGAGGAGGCGCTACAGACGACAGATAGCGCCCAAATAGGCAGGTGTTTGCATAATTTGGGATCGGCTGAATACGAAACAGGTAAATATGCAGAAGCGGAGGAGCATTTGCTGCAGGCGCAGCATCTTCAAGACCAGATAGGGGATAGCCTCGGCTTGGGAGCTAGCCTAGGAACCACCACGAATCTCTACATGGACCAGGGACGCTATTCAGAGTCCATTGAAGTAGGTAAGCGAGCGCTTGACTTGTTCAGGCACTTTCAAGATTCCACCCAGCTGGCCAGTACGCTGGGGAATCTGGCCAATCCCTTTCTTTACACCAGCCAATACGACAGCGCACGTTGGTATACGGAGCAGGCCCTACTGATCCAAAAGGCCTTGCATGATGAGACAGCCCAGGCAGTTTCCTACGCTACCTTGGGCAACGTAGCCATGCTCCAGGGAGAGATGGAAACCGCTATATCCTATCATGAGCTGGCTAGGCAACGCTATGAAGCTGCCGGTAAATTGCAAGGGGTAGCCCTATGTCTAGCAAACATAGGCAGCATTGACGTCCAGATTGGCAATTACCAAGAGGCCTTGAAGCTCTTGCAGGAAGCCAGCCAAATATTTGAGGAGCAGCAAAATCCAGCCTATCAATCCACCTGCCTGATGGGCATTGGCGACGTGTACCATTATCAGGGAGAAAACGAAAAAGCCCTATTAAATTATCAGGCGGCACTGGAACTCCGAGAAGCGCTCGGGATGCAATACGGAATTGCCGAAATATTAGGGAAAATAGGTACTGTCTATTCTGCTCAAGAAAAAGTAGAGGAAGCACTAGGAGCTTATCAAAGGTCACAGTCAATTGCAGAGAAAATTGGTGACCCTAGGCGACAGGCCACCAGCTTAGCCAACATTGGGAGCTTGTTGAAAACGCAGGGCAAGGTGAATGAGGCGCTCACATATTTTGAGAAAAGCTTAGATATCCAAGATCGATTCGACTCAGATCTAGAGTTGGGAACGGTATTGTTGGAAATGGCTCGAATCTATCGTGAGCAGGGCAGGTTGGGAGAGGCAGCCAGAACCGCCCAGAGAGGGCTAAGCATTAGCGAATCCATCCAGGATTTAAGGACTCAAAGTGATTTTGCCAGCCTGCTGTATCTTACCTACAAGGAGTCTGGCGATGTGCGCCAAGCCCTAGCCATGAATGAGCTATATTATGAATTGCAGGACAGCCTCAACCGGGAGGAAAACCAACGCGCAATCTTTGAATTTGAATACCAGCAAAAAGCCTTAGAAGACAGCTTAAGTAACCTCCAGCGCATCAAGGACACTGAGCTGGAATACCAGCAACAACTCAGCCAACGAAATTACCTGATCTTTGCTGCCCTAGGCCTGCTTGTGCTAGGCCTATTGGGCTTTTTCTACTTCCGAAACCAACAACGGATTCGCATCCGGGAAAAGGAACTGACCCTACAGGAAGAGCAGGCTAAACAGGCCCAACTGCGGGAGCTAGACACCCTGAAAAATCGCTTCTTCACCAATATCTCCCATGAGTTTCGGACTCCCCTTACCGTGATCTTGGGAATGGCCGATCAACTGCCCGCCCCCCAGGATCAGGAACGAAGCCTTATCCGCCGCAACGGCCGCCGTCTGTTGCGCTTGATCAACCAGTTGCTTGACCTGGCACGCCTAGAATCTCATGAGCTTCGCTTTCATTGGGTGAGGGGGGACATGGTGGGGTATCTGAGGTATTTGACAGAGTCCTTCCAATCCTTGGCAGAGGAACGTCAGATCGAATTGAAGGTAGAAACAGATATCTCTGAGCTGGTGATGGACCACGATGCAGAAAAAATACAAGACATCGTCTATAACCTGCTTTCCAATGCCCTGAAGTTTACTCCTCAGGGAGGGCGTATTGGCATGCATATCAGCCGAGAATTAAGTGGAGGAGCACAGGTTCTGCGCTGCACCATCAGTGATACAGGACCTGGGATCCCTACCAAGGAGCTGCCTTATGTCTTTGATCGCTTTTATCAGGGCAGTGTGGCCCAAAATGAGAGTTCGACTGGGGTAGGACTGGCTCTGGTAAAAACCTTGCTGGAAAAGATGGGGGGAAACATCATGGTAGAGAGTGAAATAGGCAAGGGAGCGGCTTTTAGCTTTACGTTGCCCATAAGACTAGAGCCTAATATCCCCAAGGCTTTTGAGGAGGAAGCTACCATGTTTACGCCTTCTCATCGTGAGGATTTACCAGCCATCGAACCGGAGAGCTATGCCTCGGCCAATCCGGATCAGCAGCAGATTTTGATCATTGAGGACAATCCTGATGTAATCACCTACCTGGGGGCCATTTTGGGACCGGACTACCATCTCCTGACGGCCACCGACGGTGTTACGGGGGTAGAGCTGGCCCAAGAACATATTCCTGACTTGGTGATCACCGATTTGATGATGCCCGGCATGAATGGCTATAAAGTTACCCAAGCCCTCAAGTCCGATGAACGGACCAGTCACGTTCCAGTTATTATGCTCACCGCCAAGGCCACCCAGGACGACCGGGTAGCAGGCTTGGAATTTGGGGCCGATGCCTACCTCACCAAGCCCTTTGACCGGGCTGAGTTGACGGTGCGAATTGAAAAACTGCTCGAATTGCGGCAACAGCTCCAGCAGAAGTATGCTCAAGGGGGAGTCAGTGAAAAAGGGCCCTCTCCAAGGCTCCATGTCCCTACGCTGGATGAACTATTTTTACAAAAAATTGATGCGACCATCCTCAGTAAGCTTGGTGATCCAGCGCTCAGCGTCTACGACCTGTGCGAGGTAGTCAACCTGGCAAGAACCCAAGTTTACCGCAAGCTCAAGGCCTTAACGGGTAAATCTCCGACCATCTATATTCGCTCCTTCCGTTTGGAGAAAGCAAGGCAACTGATCCTGGAAACGGAGTTAAGTATTTCCGAGATTGCCTATGACATGGGTTTCAACGACCCAGGATACTTTACCCGTGTCTTCAATGAACACTTTGGGCAGGCTCCTTCTCAGCTTCGCACTCCTTAAAAAGGCCAGCAATTGGGGCGGAGGAGTTAGGAGAGTTAAGAGAGTTAAGGGAGTTAAGAGAGTTAAGAGAGTTAAGAGAGTTAAGGGAGTTAAGAAGTTAAGTGAGTTAAGTGAGTTAAGTGAGTTAAGTGAGATAAGTGAGATAAGTGAGTTAAGTGAGTTCAGAAGTTAAGAAGTGTCGTCCGACAGAAGTTAAGAAGTGTCGTCCGACAGAAGTTAAGAAGTATTTAACTTTAACTACTTTAACTACTTTAACTACTTTAACTGCTTTAACTGCTTTAACTGCTTTAACTGCTTTAACTGCTTTAACTGC
>CAZFPQ010000310.1:0-7724 GCA_964521065.1 uncultured Bacteroidia bacterium
TAACTCCCTTAACTCCCTTAACTCCCTTAACTCCCTTAACTCCCTTAACTCCTACACCTCTCCGTAGCTTTCAATTCCCGCCAATTCTAGGCTATACTCCCAGAGTTTGTCTCTTTGCTCGGTGCTTTTGGCTAGTTCAGAAATTTCTTTGGGTTTCTTTTTATCAAAGTACAGACCGCTTAATCCCTCTGCTTTGGGGCTGCTAGCCAGATAAATGCTGGTAGCTGCTCCTTTTTCAGGGCTTAGCGCAAATAGGCCGAAAATGGGTAACAGCAGCTTGAATAAAAAGCCTGCTTCTTGGCCGAAGTTGGTTTTTACCACTCCCGGATGTAAGCTATTCACCGTGATGCCATTTGCTGCGCTTAGCTCGGCGAGCTTTTGGCTGAAATAAATGTTGAATAGTTTGGCGATTCCGTAGGCTTGGATCTCGGAGTATCCTGCTTCTGCCTGAAGCTGATCCCATTTGATTTCTTTTACAAAACGATGAGCCTCGCTAGAAACGTTGACGATTCGCTTCATGTCGCCTGCCTTGACCAAATCGAGTAAGTAGTGGGTGAACAAAAAGTAGCCCATGTGGTCCAGTGCGAAGGTGTATTCCCAGCCTGCGGAATTGAGGCGATGCTTGCCGAAGGTGCCCCCTGCATTGTTGAGAAGCACGTCAATTTTATTGTATTTCTCCCGGATGTGCAGCCCCGCTTCCCTGATAGACGCCGGCTCGGCCAAGTCGGCGAGGACCAAGTCTATCTCTGCTTGAGGATGCTGATTTTTGATTTCAGAGATGGCTTGCTGCCCCTTGGTTTCACTGCGGCAAACCATGACTACCTTTGCCCCTTGTCCCACCAAGTTTTTTGTACTTGCCAAGCCAATACCTGAATTGGCTCCGGTAATCACTGCGATTTTGTCTTTCATTTCTATGTATTCAAGATTCAACTCTTTTGGGCTGAGACGGACAACTAGGGCAATTTGTTTTATTTTCACCTTTTGATTAAGTAGACCTCTCAACATCAAACCTTGCTCCTACATGAAAATAACCCGTACCAAAGCCTACGCGGAATCTTTGTCTTTGAAAAGGCCCTATACCATTGCTTATAAGACTGTCAGCGAGGTTACACTGGTTTTTTTCGAAATTCATACCGATACAAAGCGAGGAATTGGAGCCGCGAACCCTAGTGCTTTTGTGGTAGGAGAGAGCTCAGACCAAGTTCTCGAAGCCTTAAAAGAGGAGACAAGTTTTTTAATAGGAAAAGATTGTCGACAGCTACCCGCTTTGTTGCGACAGGCAGAACAAGAGTTTTCCCAAAGACCTGGAACCCTGGCCGCCCTTGACATTGCCCTTCATGATCTTTTTGGGCAGGTGATGGATCTTTCCATCGTAGATTATCTTGGCTCCTATCACCAATCTCTTCCTACCTCCATTACCATTGGCATCAAGAGTTTAAAAGCAACCTTGGAGGAGGCTAGGGAATATCTAGACGCAGGATTTAAATGTCTGAAGGTTAAGTTAGGCCACTCGGTAGATGAAGACCTTGAGCGCTTGCACCGCTTGAGAGAATCATATGGCTATGGCATCAACATACGGGTAGATGCCAATCAGGGCTATACCTATGAAGATGTGATGTATTTTCATGAGGAAACAGAGGCCCTGCGGATTGAGCTGGTTGAACAACCCTTGCCAGCACGAGCCCTTGTAGAACTGCGCCAACTCCCTGGCGAGTTGCGGGATTATCTTGCCGCCGACGAATCTTTGGTGACACTGGAAGATGCTTTTCGCTTGGCATGCTCGCCCCGAGCTTGTGGTATTTTTAACCTGAAATTGATGAAAAGCGGGGGCATTGCTAGGGCAATGCGCATGGCAGAAATCGCACGCTTGGGTAACATTGACTTGATGTGGGGCTGTAACGACGAAAGTGCCGTTAGCATCACTGCGGCATTGCACGCGGCCTTTGCCAATCCCAATACCCGCTATTTGGACTTAGATGGGAGCTTTGACTTGGCCTATGACTTAGTTAAAGGAGGGTTTGATCTGCGCGATGGCATGCTCTCCTTGCGAGGTGGACCCGGTCTAGGAGTAGAGTGGTAGCTTGAATGAGAAACCTGCCCCTGCATTGCATGTCCCACTTCTCGGCTTTCACTTTTTACCATAGCCGCTAACTTCGATCCCTTCACTTTACAAGCTTGTGGGTTCTGCCAAGCTTTTGTAATTTTTTATACAGGCCATCGACTGATTAGCCAAAACCTCGATTTTAATCGGGTTTCTCCCATTTTCCTACCAAACAATATCTTATGAAATCCATTCTAGCATTCTGCTTGACGGCGCTGATCAGTTTTTCGATGGTAGCCCAACCGGACATGGTTGACCTCAAGGATCCTCGATTAGACGGACTAGATAAGGAGTTAGAAGAGGCCCTTTCGGAACTCTCTCCAGTTGGCTTTTCAGTTGCGGTAGTGGAAAAAGACCAAGTGATATACAGCAAAGGGTTTGGGTTTAGAGATCTGGAAGCTAAAAAACCTGCAGATGCCAATACTTTATATGCCATTGGTTCTTCCAGCAAGGCCTTTACTTCTGCCTTGCTGGGGCAGCTCGAAGCGGATGAGGAAGTTGACCTAGATGAAAGTCCGATCACCTACCTCCCTTCTCTACGCTTTCACAATGCTAGCATGAATGAATTGATTACCATCCGGGATTTGATGTGTCACCGCAGTGGCTTGCCTAGACATGACCTTGCTTGGTACTTTTGGCCGTCCACGTCCCAAGAGGAATTGATGGCACAAATTGAATACATGGAGCCTACCGCTCCAGTGCGAAGCATTTGGCAGTACAACAACTTTGGCTTTATGATCCAGGGGGCGATAGCCGCAGAAAAATTAGACCTGACTTGGGGGGAAGCCATTGATCAGTACTTGTTTACTCCTTTGGGCATGGAGCGCAGCAATACCAGTATTGAAGCACTGGAAGCAGATGACAATGCATCGCTCGCTTATAAGACCAACCCCGAGGGCAAAAATACCCTCATGGATTACTATCACATTAATGCCATGGGACCGGCTGGGGCTATTAATAGCAGCGTGAACGAGATGTCCAAGTGGGTTCAAACCTGGATTTATGGAGGAAAATTTGGAGAAGAAGAGGTCATTCCCGCTGCCTATACTCAAGAAGCCATGAGCCCACAGATGGTCATTGCAGGTGGTTTTCCAAGCACCAAACATCCAGATATGTTTTTGAGGGCCTATGGCTTTGGGTGGTTCCTGCGCTCATATCGCGGACACTACCAGGTAGAGCATGGGGGCAACATCGATGGGTTTTCTGCCAACGTGGCTTTGTATCCCACTGATAGCTTGGGGATCATCGTTTTGGCCAATCAAAACGGCTCTGCCATTCCTGGGCTCGTTCGCAACTTGGTCGCTGACCGGATGCTAGAATTGGAACCGGCTGGCTGGCTGGAGGAAATCGCAGAACAGATGGACCAGATGCGTGAGGCCAGTGAGGAAATTCAGGAACAGCAAGAAGAAAAAGAAGGAGTGCCCATGGCCCATAAATTGGAGGATTTCGTGGGGGAGTTTATGCATCCAGCTTATGGCAGCCTTGAGGTCATTCAGAGTGGGGATTCCCTTTTCATTCAAGTTGATGATTCCCGCTTTCACCTGAAGCACAAGACCTATCATGCCTTTTCACTAGAGTCCGTCGAGCAAGTGGACGAGGAAACGGCACGACAGCTATCCTTCATGGTGCTCAATTTCCAGACTGATGCCAGTGGCAAGGTCCATGAGCTGGAACTTCCCTTGGAGCCAAGTTTGAATAAGCCGATGACCTTCAAGCGGCAGATTGTTGCCCAGGAAACCGAAGAGGGGGAGTTAGACCAATACTTAGGAGAATATGAGATCGCTACTGTGACGGCTACTTTTTATGTGGATGATGAAGGCACCTTTTTCACGGAAGTACCTGGACAACCTCCTTATGCCTTGGTGAAAACAGCCACGGACGAATACGCATTTCGGGATCTTGAAGGCTTCAGCATTGTCTTTTTAAGAAATGAGGAAGGCAAGGTCCGGGCCGCGGAATTCAATCAACCCAATGGCGTCTTCCAAGCCAAGAAAAAATAAACTGAGACAGGATTGAGGGAATTTTATTTGAAAAGGGAAATGCGCTTATTCGTGGCATGAATGCTTCCCTAACTCCCGAACGTATTCTATCCTCGCTATCCGAACTGGAAGCGCATATTTTCTCACATAAGTCCCTTCGGCGCTGTACGTTGAAGGGACTTGACTTGGTAAAGGTCTCTTTACCTTGGGAAGAAATAGCCATTGTAGACACTACTTTGTTGGGTTGTCAGTTGCCTCTAGACCTGGAAATGGACTTGCGAAAGCGAGGAGCCATGATCTACCCAAGGGTTGAGGGGCTACCTTATGAACCATTCCGTACAGAGCTGTACACCTGGCAAGAATTGATGGAGGGCTATGACCGAGGTCCAGAGGAAAGCCTAGACTTTAAAATTTACCAACACTTTTTTCGTACCCGTTTTAAGCCCTCTATCCGAGATGCGCTGCACCAGCGGATCCACGATCATAGCATTGACGAAGGCCTGAGAAAACTGGTTGTCTTTGATGAGGCAGGGATGACCGAGAAAAAATGTATTGGCTTCATGGGGGGACATGGTGTTAAGCGAGATGATCCCTTTTTTCTGAAAACGGCCATAACAGCCAGGCTATTGGCTGAAAAGGGCTATTTCATCGCTTCTGGGGGAGGTCCCGGTATCATGGAAGCGGCTAATTTAGGAGCATACTTCTCTGACCATGAAGAAAAAGACTTGTTGAAGGCGATGGAGGTCCTGACTCAGGCTCCTCATTATACCAGTCCTGGCTATATCGCAGCGTCTAGGGAGGTTTTGGCCGAGTTTCCAACTGGACGAGATAATTTAGCCATCCCCACCTGGTTTTATGGCCATGAGCCCAGCAACCTCTTCGCCTCCCATATTGCCAAATATTTTTCTAACAGCATCCGAGAGGATAAACTGTTGTCTATTTCATTGTTTGGGGTAATCTATGCCCCTGGCAGTGCGGGTACTACTCAGGAGATTTTCCAAGAAGCGGCTCAAAATCATTATGCTACCTTTGGTTATTACAGCCCTATGGCATTTTTAGGTCGAGAGCGTTATGAAATCAAAAGTTCCCTCTTTCCCTTGCTTAAACAGTTGGCTTGGGGCAAACCATATTTTGATATGCTTTTCCTTAGTGATGAACCCCAAGAGGTCGCCGAATTCATCATTTCTCACCCACCCATAGCCAAAGAATCTTGAGTCAACCCACGGACATTGTAGCGGCTTTTGACCTGGATGGAACTTTTATCCGTGGCAATAGCATGACGGAATACTTACGCTTGATCCATTCTAAAAGGATGCTATTTGGAGGAGCACTTAGGCTGGGCCCAGTCTTAGGGGCTTATCAAATGGGGCGTATGCCCCGCCGGGAGGCCAAAGAGCGAGTCTTAAGCTACTTTTTTGGCGGAATGGAAATGGCTTACTTGGAAAAAAAGGGAGTAATCCTTGCTGAAGAGATTTTACCTAATAAAATCCGTCCCAAGGCCCTTGCCCGGCTTCAGTGGCACCAAGAGCAAGGACATCGTTGTGTGCTGGTTACGGCCTCTTTAAGCTTTTGGACCCATTCCTTTGCCCAAAAATACGGATTGGAGTTGATTGCGACCCGGCCCGAAGTATCTGAAGGGAAGTTTACGGGGCGCTTACTGGGACCCAATAATTATGGCCCTGAAAAAGTAAACCGTCTAGATCAATTGGTTCTGCTCGATCAGGTTGATTACCTCTATGCCTACGGCGATACCGCCGGTGATCGCGAATTGTTGGCCAGGGCAGATGAGGGATTGTTTCGCCCCTTTCATTGAGGAGTGATTTGGCATTGTGAATGCTTAGATTACCGATACCTCATTGTCTCAATTTCCCACCTACTCCATTTCTCAAACTCTCTCAAAAAAACAAGGACCACCCTTACAGAGTGGTCCCTTGGTCACCATCGAGCCTTTAGGTTTAGTCTGAATGTGCCCCGCAGGTGGGATGCGCGTGGCGGGCTCGAAGCCAGGAATTAGGAATGCTTCATTAGCGTAGTGCGGTCAGTTGCTGTTTGGTTTGCATCCAATCTAGAGCGTCTTTTCTGTCATGGTGGTAAAGAGGCTTGTTTACCGTAGAGGTACTGCTGAGCTTTACGACAGTTCGTTGGTCAGCCAAAACCTTGTACTCAATTTCAAATAGCCTACCTGGCTGGGTATACAAAGCGGCTTGGTGGTATTTGTTTTCCAACTCTATAGTCAATGCCTCAGCTCGAATAGCTTGGAAATAGGCTTGAGACTCTTCGAATACTTTGCGACCTATTTTTCTCTTATCAAATTCTCTTACCATGTCAATTTGGTAAAGCCACCCCTCATTAAAATGGTAAGTAAGGGTAGCATCCCAAGCTTTCACAACCAGTAACTCCGACGGGCGATTTTCCACGATCTTTGCACAACTTTTCGATTCTACTAACTCAAGGACAGATTGGTATCCTTGGCTATACTCCACAAAAAATACGTTTTGACCGAAGAGGGTAGGGGTGAAAAAAGCTAAGACTACCAGGAGGAGAATGAAATTT
Organism: uncultured Bacteroidia bacterium; assembly: GCA_964521065.1. GTDB lineage: Bacteria > Bacteroidota > Bacteroidia > J057 > J057 > CAYVAP01. Next base: position 6,634 of record CAZFPQ010000310.1, read on the forward strand.
TTCATGACGTTGAGTTTAGGTATTCGAAAGGTTTGTTTGGTCAAAATGTTGATAGCTGCAAAACTGAATTCCCTGCCAATGGGGTTGATAATGAGCTGCTTAAGTAGCAAAACCCTAACATAGAACTTGGCTTTACCTCCTTTGCTATGTTACAAATATGGCAACAAGGTGCCGCTCCTAAGTGGGTAATGGGTTATTTGGTCATAAATCCACAGGCAGTGGTCATTGCTCTTGGTTAATCGGTCAAGCACCAAATGCGAAACATGTTTGATCAAGAGTGAAATGTGATCGAAATTGTCCTGATGGATAGTTATACCCGTAGCCAATTGGCCTTGAGAAATGGTCAGGACCGTGAAGAAATCTGGATTGCCTATCGAGGCATTATCTATGATGCTAGTCCCAGTCGACATTGGCGAAAAGGCCTACATTATGGCCATTGGTCAGGCCAAGACCTGACTGAAGAGTTGAAAGATGCTCCTCACGCCGAAGAAGTCTTCAAACGCTTACAGGTGGTAGGGACTTTAATTGAACCTTGAATGGTATGGAAGAAGCCGGACAAAACTTAGATCCACTGGTGAGGTGGCGCTTAATTCTTGGTGGGGGAGAGGCTGACGGGACCCAGCAAGAGTTGGCAGGTCGACTAAAGAACCTCGACCAAGCTTTAGCTGATTTGTATGAAGCTGACCCCAAAGACCGCAAGGGATTGGGAGGGAGCAGTCCCAAAGTCAACCGCTGGTTGGGAGACATTAGAGAATATTTCCCTAGTTCTGTGGTGTCAGTTCTGCAAAAAGACGCCATGGACCGTTTAGGTATTCAGCGTCTTTTGCTAGAGCCGGAGGTACTCAATGGGGTACAGCCGGACGTGAATTTGGTAGCTACCTTACTGAGTCTAAAGGATGTAATCCCTGACCAAACCAAGGAAACGGCCCGGCAAGTTATTGCGAGGGTAGTCGAGGATCTTCAACGCCACATGAGGCTTCCTTTGCTTCAAGCCCTGCGGGGAGCGCTTAATCGGGGAGCAAAAAGCCAACGGCCAAAGTTTCGAGACATCAACTGGCCCAAGACTTTGACCGCAAACTTGAAGCACTACC
>CAZFPQ010000311.1:0-7713 GCA_964521065.1 uncultured Bacteroidia bacterium
TTACCCCCGGTACACATTTTTTCCCAGTTTCCACTTAAGCGCTTGGACAGAATGAAATTGGGGTATGGCCTACGGAGCTTCGCTTATAAGAATGAAAAATTGCCACCACATACCCCGTACTCCCGTACCCTAATTCCCGCTTTTCTTCAGTCTACTTGCTTAAGGCTTAAATAGGGCCGTCTGGCTGCTGATTTCGGTGGTCACCGGATTGCCCTGCTCGTCATCTAAGGTGTAGGTCAAGCGGTACTCAATGAAGAGGGTGTCTTGGGTGTTGTTGAACTCGCCAAAGGCATCCTGAAAACGGTAGCCAGAGAAGTTTAGAGACTGCCCTTGGGCATCGCAATAACTCAGCCCATCTCCAATGTCTTGGATGTTGATGACCGTCCCTCCGATGGTACCCAATACTATGGGTTCACACAGCACATTGCCCCCGTTATCAGTCAACTCTAGCTTGGCAAAATTACTAATCAGCACGCTGGTAATGCTAGAGGGAGATTCTTCGATGACCACGTCGTATACCTCACTCGCATTTTGGCCATTGACTACCCGGATGTCTCGTGCACGCCACGTGCCTACGAATTTTTCTACTTGCTTGACGGTACAGCGGTCATCGCTGTCTTTTTCATAGCCCGAGGTGCATAGGCAAAGGGCGTCGTCTTCTACGGACACACAGTTCCCGAATTCTCCGCAGTCTACGTCATCAGACATACAGGGGTCTTGGTTGCAGCCCCAGCTCAAACCACAAATGAGTATCAGTCCCCAGAAAAGGGGCGCAAAGGAATTGATTTGGTTCATATTCAGTCTATCTTGAAAGCAGCACAAAGGTAAGCAGTCGCCCTGAGAATCGAAGATGAAAATTCAGGTACTTAAGGAGATAGCGAGATCTTGTAAAAAGGAGGCATATAGATTTGGGATTGGGATCCATTGGTTAGGTTGAGGTATAGGGCACAAACAAAAATGGAATAAATACCCCTATATCATTCAGTTCTTAACTCTTCAGCTGGATTTTGGTCAACATGCTGGTCATAACCCATAGCGGTGTCGCCTTTCCGATTCCCGGAATCTTCGATCCGCGGGACCTACCTTTTTCAAAAAATGGTAGGCCAAAAACTTCTGCGTGTTAGGTCCGCCCCTATGCCGCCCCCGTTCTCCAAATGCAGCCCAACACCGCCAAAAGCTTACTTCAGTCTGGCTAAAGCCCAGATAACAGCCTCTTAACCCCTTCACTCTGCTTCATCCACACTCCGGCTATAGGTCTTTTCCTTATTAGGACTTAGATTTAGCTTACTTCGTTGCCTCGACTGTGCAGATTCGCTCGTTAGAGGCTCAATTTTCCCGTAAGTATTCGCCCATGTCAGCCATCGATATCTCTCGTATCCCAGTTGTAGTTCTGGCCTTTGCCAATGAGCGCAGCGAAGGCGGTTTCCTTCGCAACCTGACTTATGAGATGAAGTCTCTGCTGCGGGTATTGGAGCCAGCCGTTCAGGAAGGCAGAATCTGGGTAAAGGTCATTCCTGCCGCCAGTCAAAGCGAAATTGTTTCCGTTTTTCAAGATGAGTGGTATCACGACCGCATTTCGGTGTTCCATTATGGGGGGCATGCCGATGCGGATGAACTATGGCTAGAAGACGAAGCAGGGGGAAACCAATCTTTCTTTGCCATGGGACTAGCCCGCTTTTTGGGGGCTCAAGGCAGCCTAAGGCTTACCTTCTTGAATGCTTGTGCCACGGCAGACCACGCCCGCTTGCTCCATGAAGCCAACGTACCAGCCACCATCACTACCTCCCAAAAAATTCGAGATGACCAAGCCACGGAGTTTGCCACCATATTCTACCGAGGCCTAGCTGGAGGAGCAAGTTTGGAAGAAAGCTTTCAAGAAGCAGAAGGCGTTTTGCTAGGCCTATATGGACCCGATTCCTTTACCGCAGGAGGAGGAACTCGTACCCTTCACTGGGAGGAGTCTGTGTCCGAAGAAGAAGGCCAACTAGATCTCCCTTGGCGGCTAGACCTTCGAGAAAAGGCGGGTTGGGTTCCTGCGCAGTGGAGACTTTTTTACGACTTGGATGAAAGAGATTCTTCTGATGCACCCTCTCAGGCGGCTGATTTCGTGGGGACCAGCTTCAACAATTACCAACTAAAATCCCTGCTGGGTCAGGGAACCATGGGCGCCGTATACAAGGCCAAACATCGAAGCTTGGCGGAAAACAGGGCCATCAAAGTTACCCACCCGGTTGAAGAAGGCTATGACCATCTCAAGTCTTTGGTACTGGCTGGAAACAAGGGCATGAGCAAGATCCAGCACCCCAACATTGCCAAGTTTTACGACGTGGGGGAAGAAATCTTAGGAGGCGAGCCTCGCCTGTTTATGGTCATGGAACTAGTCAATGGGAAGCGCCTAGACCAAATGGACTACGAGACCTTTGGCTTCGAAAAAGATGCCGCCTATCCCATGGAGGATTTGATCTTCCAATTGTTCTCAGGCCTCAATGCGGCTCACCAGACTAGCTTTTATGACCTGAGTGGGCTCCGCCACGAAGGAATCATTCACGGCAACATCAAGACCAGGAAGGTTTTGTTTACCCCAGAAGGAACCCCCAAGCTCATCGACTTTATGTTTACCGACTTGACAAGATCGGGGGGAATCAAACTCAGGTGGCCACCCGAAGTGGAAGAGAAGGTACGCCGGGAGGATCCCGAAGCTTTTCTTGCCCCTGAATTGGTCAAAGGCACGGCGGTACCTAATGTCAAAACCGACCTCTTTGCCATGGGCATGGTCTGCTTAGAAGTACTTTGTCGAGAAGCGGCAACTCAGACACATTTTGGCACGTATGATACCTTGCAATCGCACATTGTCAAGCACAATCCCAAGGTTCCCAAGTATATACTTAAAATCATGTGGAATCTCCTCCATCCCAAAGCGACCCTCCGGTACGCCTCGGCAGAGCAGGTGCTAGACGATTTGAAGAAAGGCATCCCTTGGTTCAGAAGACAACTTTCTAAGTTTAGATAAGGATTCATCCAATATTTAGCCGCCTCCATTCGTATGTACTTAGAGGCTGACCAAATTCCGAACATTGGGAATAAGATAATTTGCGAAGATATCCTACATGTCATAACCCCGATATTTGACACTGACTATCAACCCCTTACCTCAAATAAACAAGAATATTCCAACTCGAAAAAGCAAAAAAAACCATAACCTGAGACACTTTACTTACGTTTATTACAATTAACCATAACAACACAATTTAAAGGTTGGAAATATTTCTAATTATCTGCTTTTTACAATTGTTTCAATACTTTACTCATCGAAAAACACGAATCAAGCCAATTATTTATTAGCAGTACGGCAAGGGTTCGTTTGACATACTATCCACTTCAAACAGTTAAAGATTATGGCATTGGAAATGGGAAGTGTAGCGCAAAGTCAGGCGCCTAGCAGCGTCCTTGAGCGACAACTACTCCAACTTCGCGATCGACTCCGTCATCACCAGAATGAGATTCGCAAGAAATACAAGATTTCCGCTAACGAAATGGAAATCATCTTGTACATCAATGATTTTGGACCTCAGCGTATGAAAGCCGTAGGCGAGCGTTTCAAGATTAAATTCAGTACCCTCACCAGCTTGGTTGACAAAATAGAGCGCCTAAACCTCGTAAAGCGAGTAAACTCTAAAGAAGACCGCCGTTCCATCTTGGTGACCATCACCAAGAAAGGCAAGCGCATGCTAGACGAATACGACAGTCAAATACATGAGCTTGCTGAAAAAATGGCCGGTATTGCCTCGCAAGGCAATAACCTCCCTCAGTTGGTCGAAACTTTTGAGCGTGCCAACGAAACCGAGACCTCTGAAATTTCTGCCTAATTCCAGTTCTTTCTGAACTCTCGTTTCAGTCGGTGCCAAGGCCGTTGTGATGATTTTGATCATCATAACGGCTTTTTTGATGCTAGGACTGACCTTTTGTTGGGGGTTCTCTTCCCAGTGGATCACCTAAAACATCCAAGACGGCCTAGGATTTACCATCCGAGCAAGAGCGTCCTAGCCTACTACCGCAAAGGATCGCCAAAGTCGCCCAAAATAACCGAAACCATCGACGGCCCCTTTTTCCAATTCAAGGTAGGCGTGATCCCCCGCATGAGCCAGACGCTGAAGAAAGCTTTGCCAACGGGCCTTGAAGCCAGCTCCGCAACTCAAATAGAAGTGATCAGCCTCTAGGGCCTGAAAATCTTCATGCTTAGCCAGCGCTCGATGCAGCTGCATGTTGCCCATGCAGGAACCTTCGGCCACGTAGCATAAACCTAGGGTATAGGCCTCAGTTTGCAAAGGAAGGGTCAAATCAGAAGTTAACGCTACTCCCAGACCCAGTTGTCCCAAATCATGAGCAAGGGCCGGGATGCGCGCGCAGTCGGGCCAGTCCAATAGCGGTTCACCCACGGTGTGAACCACGTGACGGGCTAACTCCTGATGAAAGGCTAAGTGGGATTGAAGCAGACGAGCATAATGATGGGCATCGAAGTCACCCGATAAGAGCTTATTCCCTTCGGTGAGCTCTTCCAACTCACAATGTGCGGGCTTGGTAGTCTTCCGTAGATTTCTAAGAAAAACAGGAATGATGGCGTGCTTTTCAGACATATTGTTTCATCATGAAGGATGGGAGAATCGATGGGGAAAAGTTGTTTTCAAGACCTTGCCCCATTCATCCTGGGTGAGAGGCTTAATCAAGAACCGCCTAACCCGAGGCATGGATAAGGCACGATGCTCATCCTCTGGATTAAGAGACGTAGTCAGGACCATCAGAATGGGATGTAGGGTGATGGCACTAGGAAGATCATTGTATTGGGCAATAAAATCCCACCCATCCATTCCGGGTAAACTGATGTCAATCAAAATTAGATCAGGGGTGGGACTTAGTTCCTTGCGTAGTGCATACTCGCCTTTGCGTTGTAGGAAATCTAAGGCTGCTTGCCCGTCTTTGGTCACCTCTAGGTTTTTCACCATGCCTGACTCCATGATGACCCTGCGGTGGATGTACATGTCATCAAAATCATCTTCGACCAATAATACCTGATCTAACTGGGGAGATTCGTTTTCATTGTCGTTCATGCGAAGAAAAATGAAGAGTGAAAGCTTAATTCAAACCTAGCGCCTTGTCCTAGTTCGGACCGAACTTCAATCGTTCCGTCGTACTTTTCCACAATACGCTTGCATTGGGCAAGCCCCATGCCCGAGCCAGGGAACTCATCTTTGCTGTGTAAGCGCACAAATAGCTCAAAGATTCTCTTGTGGTAGCGAGGCTGGATACCTATGCCTTGATCTTGTACATATATGATGATGTGTTCATCAAGATGGTAATGCCCAACTTCAATTACAGGGTGATGATCTGGTCTGACATACTTAATGGCATTGTGAACCAGGTTCCTGAAAAGGGCCTTGACATCTTCTTTATTCACCCTCATCTCTGGCAGTACAGTAGCGTGTACGATGCGGGTCTGAGTATCCCCAATTTGGGCGTCTAAATCCATCAATACCTCTGCTAAGGCATCATTTAGTTGGATTCTTTCTATTTTTTCTCGGGTCTGCATCCGAGAATAGTCCAGCAATCCCTTGATCATTTGCTTCATTCTTTCAGTTGCCAAATCCGCTCTTTCGAGGTAAAAACTGAAATTTTCTCTTAGGGCTTCTTGTTCTTCCTTTCCAATTAGGGAAAGATAATTTTTCAAGGTTTTCAGAGGTGCTTGTAGGTCATGCGAAGCTAAAGTAGTAAGCTGTTGAAAATCTTCACGTAGCTGCATGACCTTTCCAGCAGTACGTCGTAAGTCAATTCTCAGCAGGTGATCTCGTATCTTCTGCGCCCTTTCCAAGTCCCAAGGCATCCATGGCCGAGATTGATTTTCCACTTGGACTTGCCATTTTTCAAAAGACTTCCTAGGGCTTAGTCTTATGTTTCCATCTTTCTCACTTGTTAGGACCTGATATGGCTCATTGGGATTGCCGCCCCAATTAGTGATGAGGCGCTCTGGCCGTCGAAACCACATCAACATACATTTTTGGTCCTCCGTAACAGATACCGCCATTATACCTCCTATCGGAGAAGAGAAAGACTGGGTCCAGGAAAGATCTTGTAGTAGGTTGGAGCTTTGGAACAGGGCTGAGTCCTCTCTCTCTGCTAGCCAAGCATGTAAAAGTCCTAACTCTGAAGCGGTAGGAGTCGAACCTACCACGTACACCCCTTGGGATGTCACCACCGCAGCACCATCTGATTCACATAAAAGCCTTAGGTCAAAGTTCTTACTGATTAATTGGGTATCTAACTCGAGTCCAGGGGAAAGGTCGGCCAAAAAAGCTTCCTTCTTTTCTGAGAACTGAGCTTGTCTGATTTTCTGTTTTTCTTGTTCTAGCTCTAAAATTCGCTTCGCCAGGATATTGGTGGCCAGCTCTGCTGACTTGCGCATGTCAAAGGGCATGAACATAGACTGATAATGATGGCAAGCAACAAGACCCCATAGTCTATCATGGCAGACGATCGCTAAAGTCATGGTGGCACTCACCCCCATATTTTTTAAGTATTCGATGTGTATCGGTGAGGTAGCCCTCAATTGACTCAAGGAAAGATCAAGAGGCGAAGGCTTCTGGCTGAGACCAGGGTTGAATCTCAGCCATTGTACGCTTTGGTTTACGTCAGGTATAAGTCGACTCCGATTAAGTAGAAAAAGGTCCCTTGCAATTTGGGGGATATCGGTCGCGGGATAGTGTAGGCCCAAGAAAGATTCTAAGTGGGGTTCCTTGGCTTCTCCAACCACACAGCCATGTCCATCTGAATTGAATTGATAAACCATTATCCGATCATAGCCAATTGCAGACTTGAGCGCCAAGGTGAATTCCTCAAAAAGACTGTTAAATTCATGGTGGGAAGTCACAAGGTTGCTCACTCCCCGAATAAGTTCGAAGGGAGATAAGGGGGCGACTTTCATGGGTTCAATCTCCCAAATACGGCGACGCCCATAAAAATGCTGTATGAGGTTCCAGTTTCGCCCCTTCCACTCAAATGCCGTATAATTTATGGAATCCCGATCCTGGAGGGCCTTTCTGTCCCAGAAATGATGAGTTAGTGTTTCTGGCAACCAATCCGAAACCGAATGCTCCCATACCTGCTCCTCGGCCACCCCCAACCATCGAAACAAGTGCTCACCTGTTGCCAAGAGATGGTCGGGCTTTTGATCATCAAAGGCCATGAGGAAGCCATGTCCTTGCACCGCCAGCGGGCGATGAATCGGCTCGGCCTCACAGGTATCAGCTTTTAGCTTAAAGTCAGGGTACAGATCGGGGTATTTACTCATGTATGCCGTTTAACTAAGACAACTATTCATCGACCACCTTAATCTCCAAAACACTTCTGGCTCACCATCTTCATTGTTCTATACCTTTCTGGTGAAAACCTAAAACAGCTCATCTACCCAAAATTCTCCGCTTCTGCCCATTCCAGAATCAAAATACCCAAATTATGAACTAAGTTAAAGTTATAAATAGTTCTTGATACAAAATCATCGTTCTACTGAGGCTACTCCCCAAGCGATTCTACCACTATATTCCAAAAATAAACGAGTAAGAATTCCCAATCCCCCTATTCCCAGGCAAATAAGTCTAGACCTCATAATCAAACAACATATTGCGGCTGCCAACTATTTTGTCAGCTGAATGTCCCAATCAAATA
>CAZFPQ010000312.1:0-7594 GCA_964521065.1 uncultured Bacteroidia bacterium
TACCAGAGTTTTTAGCTTCCTTCACTTCTAAATTCCTTTACCTTTCCTACCCTCCATAATCCTGGCGGTCCTTTCGTTAAAATAGGGAGGATCGAGGATTTTGAAAAAAAAATGATTTAAAGGGTAACCTCTTTCCAGGAGCTGGCATTAACGAGCGAATGTCAAATACAACCCTTTAACAATGTTGATGATGAACGCTCGAATGAATCAAATGACTTTGGCCAACAGGATGCTGGCCGTGCTACTCATCGGTCTTATTTTTTCTGTGCTGATGACGGGCTGTGAAGGAGAAAAGGTAAGTGTCCTCCCCACAGATGAATCTTTTCCCAATATGGATGCCACCCCAGTGGTCTATGACGTAGCTGAGGATACGGTAGAGCTAGACCCAATTCCCGGACCCAACGGAGGAGAGTTGGCCTGTAAAACCGTCAAGGTGAATGCCTCACAGGTTCGCGACTTGTCCAAACTGATCGATCTAGGCGTAGCCAATCTATATCCTGGCGCGATTATCCAGGGGGGAAGGTTGGCTGATGGGGAGTTTATCTCCGTAGATATTGAGACCGCTGGCAATACCTTGATCGTAGATGGTCTATCTGGTGGGCAAGACGTAACGGCGGAGGTTCCTTCCCTGTCAGAGGTGGATGTCAAAGAGGGAATCAACGATCTGCTCAATGGCATTTCGGGTACCGTAGAAGGGACAGCTGCGGAGTTCTCCTACGTAATAGAGCAAGCCTTCAGCCAGGAAGAGTTCCAGTTTCACGCGGGATTAGGGATAGGCTTTCCCCTCGCAGACGTGACCGCTAACCTATACACGGGTAACTCCACCCAGAGCAGTCGGGTCATGTTGCAGTTTAACCAAAAATTCTACTCCATTTCCATCCCCAATCCAGAGGACGAGTACGCCTTATTTCGGCGCGACCAAAGAACCCGCCTCAGAGACAGCGACCAGATCTCGGCAGGCAATCCCCCTCTCTACGTCAAGACCGTTCACTATGGTCGTCAGGTTTTTTTCTTAGCAGAAAGCAACTACAGCACCAAAGACCTTGCAGCTAGTTTGGAGGCGGCCTATCGCGGTGGTCCTACGACTACAGTAGACGTAGAAGCTAGGTTAACGGCCAAAGAGGTCATTGACAATTCCAAAGTGACCTACGTAGTTCGAGGAGGAGGAGCTGGTATTGCCTTACAAGATGCCCCTAGTTTTGAGGCCGTTCAGGAGGTCATCCAAGCAGGTGCGGAATGGGGACTCGATAATCCTGGCGTACCCATCGCCTATGACATGCGCTATCTCAACAATGAGCCTGCCTATTTAGAGTTCTCTTCTATTTTTGAGCGCAAAGAGTGTGAGCTCCTTCCAGCAGAATCTCCTGGGCCTTTTGGCTTTGAGAATGAGCAGATAGAAAGCTTTGGCGACATCAACACTCCGGTAAAAGTGTACACGGGTGATTTCAATGGGGATGGAATGGAAGATATTCTCCTGAATCATCTCGGCAGCATCAATACGCTGAAAATTGGCCTGGGAAGCCCCTCTGGACAGATTGACTTCCAGCCTGCGGTCTCTCACCCAGAGTCACAGCCTTGGAGTGAGTACCAGACCCAGGTAGGAGATTTTGATGGGGATGGCAAGGATGACGTAGCCTGGACGGTTTTAGATAATGTCGGGAACCGCTCCCTGATGGCCTTGAGTCAAGGTGGCGGGAGTTGGGACTTTTTGGCGATGAACCGCCGAGATGGAAATGGCTGGGGGGCCTATACAGCCCTGGTAGCCGATACCGACAACAATGGAAAGGATGAGTTGATCTTCAACCGTCTGGCCAACGGACAAAAAAACAGTGTTTGGTCGGCTGAACTGGGCAACGACTTAGACTCATACCTCTGGACGCTGCTGTATGACCAGCAGGGAGACTGGGGGAGCTATAAGGTTTCGGTGGGCAAAGTAGATGGGGGAGGAGATGACTTGATCTGGCAGTCCCTAGAAACAGACATTAAGCGGGTATACTATGCCAGCCGAGCTCCCGGAAGCAATAGCCTGACCAGGAGTGCCCCTTTCAACCGTCGAAACTCTGGTTGGAATCTGTATAGCCCTCGCATCATTAACGGCAATACCGATGCGAAATCTGACCTGCTATATTACTATGTAAAACCAGATAGCCAAGTCCGAATCTACCTAGAAATAGCCAATGCTAGTGGTGGGTTTCGCGTCTCCCAACCCCAGGACATCACCAAAGAGACTGGTTTTAATTGGGAAGATTTTAGGCTACTAACTGGGGACGTCAATGGAGATGGCATCGAGGACCTCATCTGGACGGATCAATCCAACGGCCTGAGTAACAACCGCGTCCTTACCGGGTTGGGGACCTCAAGTGGAGAGTTTGATTTTGAAACGGCAGATATGTCACATCCTCAGGCTGAAGCCTGGGGACAATACACCGCCATCTTGTTGGATGTAAATGGAGATCGCTCCAAGGATTTGGTTTATATAAAGCCCGGAAACACGGCTTCGGTTTATGTATGCCTGGCCAAAGAGTAGCAGTCAGAATTGAACGATGAATGAGAGGAAGCCCGGGTGAATTGATCACCTAGGGCTTCTTCGCATGACTCTGCCCCGCTTTTGTTTAGAAGAGCAGTCTCGTTACGCAAGTTCTTGCCCGGCGGAGAAATCCTGCTGAACGCCATCCTCTGGATTTCTTCCACTAGATTTGTCGATGAACCCTCTTCACCTTTTGGCTTTCACTTCATTCATCCGTCTAAACAAAGACCTTGAACTTTTTTTCCAAATCCTGGCGGTGACGACGAATGTGCTGTGCCACCACCTTTAAGTGCTCCCAACGTGGATAGGGGCGTGAGCCTCTTTTGTAGGGAATCAGGTCTATTTGCTCATTGAAGATGTGTTGCTCAATGCTTACTTGAGCGGTCCGCAAGCGCTCGATGAGTACAGCAATAGGGTAGGGGCTTGTGGTTTCCACACTCTGCTGGTTTACTGCGGAAAGCTTTCCCTTCAGGGGATTGGGTTTGCGCCCCTGTCCCAAGTCACGGATGTTGCGCGCAAAACTTTCATGCCAAAAGACCAGGTGACCGAGGATGTCTTTGGCGTTCCAGCGCTCATAAACCATGGCATCGAAGTCGAGGTCTTTTTGGTAAAAGGCGATTAGCCGATCTAACTCTTGTTGAAGGACCTGGAGGAGGGCGCTTATGTCATTGTCAGGCTGTTGCATGCTGTCAATTAAGCCTCAAAGTAGTACCCGATAGTAGACCAAAAGATGTTCCAGGAAGTGATTTTAGTTCAGGGGTTTGGCTCAAGATAGGGATGTCAATCCTGAGGTGCCGCTAGAAATCCTGCTTGCAAGGCTTACAAGCTAGCCCTAGCTTGGATCTCTGTCAAGTCATGTTGACGAGTCAGGGGCTGGTGAATAAGGCTTTCGGAGCCAGCGTTCAGGTGGCCTTGGAGGATAAGGGTGAGGCGGTGCCGGAGCCCCTGATGAGATTGACTCAGGATTTGTAGTTGTCGTCCGATTAAGTGACTACCTACTTGGTGGGTGTATTCGTCCGTGGTGTCATACAAGGTTAAAATAGCATAGGAATTCTCAAATAGATCCTCTTCTAAGCGGTCAAAGGCTTGAGTGAGGGCCAGTGTAATGTCTTCTGCGTCCCTAGCGCGTTGGGTGGGACGATCATCCAGGGAGATTAGTTTGAGCATAACTAACCCGGGGAGAGTTACGACCTGCCCAGCCGCTTGACCTTCATATTAGGTAGGTATGGCATGAGCACAAGCTTTCTTCCAGTCCCATTACCTGAGCAGCCCTCTCAAATCCCGGCAAAGGGACTTCGTCTCCTGGGGCAATAGGTCCGTATGGGAGTAAATCCACTTGAATTCCTCCAGGCGTAAGCATGGTTAAAGGTAGACGAGGACTGTCAGAAACGCCTAACTCTGATGTTAGTAGGTCTTTTAGGTGTTGAAAGTCTGCTAAGTCGGTCGCCCATACGGCAAAACCTGCGTCTTTGGTTGCTGCTGGACTACCCTGATAGTATTCACGAAGCCAAATATTACGCGCCCCCGCCCCTAACAGGGTGAAGGTAAGACCATGTTTTTGACTTATTTGTTGTAACGCAGGTATGATTTCTGCTGCCCCAGGAAAGCTATTGGAATCGAGTGTTAACATGCTGGCTTAAAAGCGTGTATGATGTTTGCGGAGATTGCGACGTACCTCCACAGGTAGTGTGATCCGGTCGTTGATGACCAGATGACCGTCTACCTCTATGTCAAAAGAAGACTCCAGATGGGGTAGAAAGATAGCTTTTACTCCTCCGTTTTGCATGAGTCGGTGAGTTGCTTCTTGAGCTAGGTCGATATTCTGGGTTAATCTCATAATGTCGGAAACACATAAATATGGCGAACACCCCCAGAACTTCAAACTACCATCCCTTTTTATAAACCACCATCATCTCCAAAGGCAGCGTAGGTATTCCATGTCGAGAATGCTCCTATGGAAAATAGGGGAGTATCCTTCTTCGCAAGAATCACCAATACTACATTTAGGAAAATACCTGTTGGACTCCTACCTTTAGGTCATCAGGTTAATGGCTCCCCTGTTTTTCAAAGCAAAGACATGAAAAAATATGCCCTGGGTGAATTTGAAGAAATCGTCCTGTTGATGGTAGGGGTGCTCTACGACGAAGCCTATGGGGTAGCCATCAAGGAGGAGATACAGTCTCAGTTAGGCCGTAAGGTAAGTGTCGGGGCCTTGCAGTCTGCCTTACGCCGCATGGAAGAAAAAGGATTTTTGCAATCTCGGTTGGGTGATTCTACCTCAATCCGAGGAGGTAGGCCCAAAAGATATTTTACGATCACTGCCCAAGGAAAAGAGGCCTTGGAACATAATCAAGAAACACGGTCCAAGCTTTGGAGACAAATCCCTAATGTGGCTTTTGACTTTTAGCCATTGTGATCAAAAAGCGAGCAGATCAATTTTTTCGGTGGTTCTGCCACCCGGATTATTTCACTGACATTCGCGGTGATTTGGAGGAACTCTACGCCCAAAAGCGGGAGCAGGCTTCCCCTATCGTGGCGGAGCTTTTTTACCTCAAGGAGGTGCTGCTGCTTTTGCGATGGTCTTTGCTGAGGCCTTCTCTTTTCGGAAACCTACTTAGTTTTTATGCGATGAACAAGACCCATCTAAAGCTTGCTCTGAGACTTATGTGGCGCCAGAAGTCCTACTCAGCTATAAAAATTGGTGGCTTTGCCCTAGGTATAACCACCTTCTTGTTACTGGCTATTTATTGGCACCATGAGCAGCAGTACGATAACTTTTACCCCAAAAAGGATCGACTTTATCGGGTTACCACCAAGTATCTGGATGAGGGCTTTCACGGAGTTCACTATCCAAGTCCCTTTGCCGAGGCTTTGGTGAATGATTTTCCAGAGATAGAGCAAGCCGCTCGCCTAATACCTGTGAGCTGGTTCAACCAAGTACGGCCCCTACAAAGGGACCAGAATTTCCACGAAGAGCATATGGCATACGTGGACCCTTCTTTAGTTGACATGTTGGATTTACACCTTGTCTTTGGTGAGCGACACACAGTCTTGACTGAGCCACGTACGGTGCTTTTGTCTAAAACTAAGGCAAGACAGTACTTTCCGCAGCAAAATCCAGTTGGGGAGCTGCTAGTCATCAATGATAACAAGGAGGAACTTTTTAAAGTAGCCGGGGTATTCGAGGATTTTCCTTCCAACTCTCATCTAGACTTTGACTTTCTGATATCTATGAAAGGAGTAGAATTCTGGCCAGGAGAGCAAACTTACTGGGGCGCTAATATGTATAGCGTGTACGCTTTGATAAGGGAGGGAAGTAATGTGCTGAAACTCGACAAAAAACTGTCAAGTATCACTACCAATTATTTTTTACCCAGTTGGGTAGAGCGTGAGTTTGCGGACCCACAAGGCATTGCTGCTAACCTTGAGTACCAGCTACAGCCCATTCAGGATATTTACCTCAGTTCCATCGCGGTGAGAGACCGCCTCAAGCATGGAGACCGTCAACTACTCTGGCTGTTGGGACTAGCTGCCTTGATGATTCTGATCATAGCTTGTATCAACTTCGTTAATCTTTCCATGGCTAAATATGCGGCACGCATCCAAGAGGTCAGTATCCGTAAAGTGTTGGGCGCCACCAAAGGCATGATCGTCCAGCAACTGCTGGTGGAATCGCTGATGTACAGCCTCTTTTCTATGTTGCTAGGAGTATGTTTGGTGGGACTCATGCTGCCCTTTGTAGAACAAATAGCCGGAGTTGCCCTCAATATACCTTGGTCCCAAAACTGGGCCGTCCCGTTTTTCTTGATGGCGGTTGTTGTATTGGGCTTGCTTTCGGGTATTTATCCCTCTCTATTTCTCGCTGCCTTCAGCCCCTCTGCCAAGCACCTCCGTCAAAACCGCCAGCAGAGCAAGGTGCTCTTTCAACGGTTGCTGGTGGTATTCCAGTTTGTAATCTCAGTAGCCCTTATCATTTGTACCATCGTGGTATATCAGCAGATCCATTTCATCCTGAACAAAGACGTGGGGTTTGACAAGGAGCAGGTACTAGTGGTTCGAGGCGCCAATGCCTTAGCGGGGCAAGTGGGGGTTTTTAAAAACGAAGTCCAGCAATTGAATCAGGTGAGCCAACTTTCTGTAAGTGATTACCTACCTATGGAAGGGGCAGCCCGGTATGCCGACTCATTCTGGCGAGAGGGACAACAAAGCAGCGAGGATGGGGTAAACGCTCAGATTTGGCAGGTAGACCAGGCATACTTGACCACCTTAGGACTAAGCTTGGTCTCGGGGAGGAATTTCCATGCGGAACAGGGTAGGGATACAGCCTCCATCATCATCAGCCGATCCCTGCATGATGCCTTGACCCGAGATGAAAAATCGCTTGACTGGATTACCAATAAAGAACATCGCTGGCAGGTGATTGGAGTGATTGAGGACTTTCATTTTGAGTCACTCAAGACCCAGCGGTCTCCGGTATGCCTCATCCTGGGGAATAGCCCTAGCATGATTTCTATCAAATTAAAAGCAGCTGATACGGAACAAGCCTTGGCTCAGATCGAAGAAATCTGGGACGTACTGGCTCCTTCCACTCCCTTTCGCTATGACTTTTTGGATGAAAGTTTCGCCCAGATGCATGAGGAGGTGAGTCGTTCTGGACGATTGTTCAATGCCTTTGCCTTGCTGGCCATTTTCATTGCTTGCTTAGGCTTGTTTGGCTTGAGTACGTTTAATGCCGAAAGTAGAAAACGTGAAATTGGGATTCGCAAGGTGCTGGGTGCCACGATACCGCAGATCGTGCGATTGCTGTTGCGGGAGTTCATGAAACTGGTCCTGATTGCCATTTTGATCGCGATACCTTTGGGTAATTACGTAGCTAGCGGGTGGCTGGAAAAATTTGCTTACCGAACCGAAATTAACGGTTTGATGTTCCTGCTTGCCTCCCTCATTACCGTGCTGGTAGCCCTATTTACAGTCAGCTTTCAAAGCATCAAAGCTGCTTTGATCAACCCTATTGAGTGCATTCGGGAGAGTTAGGCCTATAAAACATCGCTACTTTTATTGAACTTA
>CAZFPQ010000313.1:0-7588 GCA_964521065.1 uncultured Bacteroidia bacterium
GTCAAGGTGTAGATCCCCTACTCCAACCGAAGAAATTCCACTTATCAGGGTAATCGCCCAGAGGTATTCCTCGGTCTGGGGATCATAGTGGGCCAAGTAAGTGTTGTAACCCGATTGGGTTAGGGCGATGTTTCCCAGGGTGATTTGTCCGGTAAAATCCCCTACTAGGTAGAGGGTGTTGTCGGGACCATTCTCTACTTCGTAGATTCTGGAATTGTTGCCGCTAGCCGGACTGAGAGCAGAAGACTGGTCGGCGTCTAGCGAGCGGCCACAGTCCTTGACCCATTCGCTACCGGTGTAGTAGTTGAAGCAGGCATCATCCAAGTTGTAGATGTAGAGTCCTGCCACGGGGTCAGCAATCGCATCGCGCTGAGCGGTCGTCATGCGCGGCATGAGGAAGCCCTGCTGCTCACTTTGGACGTCTAGGATGGCCGAAGGATCGGGCGCATTGCCAGAGGCATTGATGCTGACGCCCTCGCTCTGGGCGATGAGGCCAGAGAGGCTGACCAGGCTGATGAGGATTACAAAAAGTCGCTTCATTGTCTTGGATGTTGATCGTTGAGTCAAAGCTCAGGATCAACTCCAAGAGAGGCTTGGACAATCGAGCCAAAGGCTTGGATTTTTGAACCAATCTGCTCCAGTTGCGCTAAAGGCCGCTTTTGGGCTAGTTGCCGGCTGCCCTTTTCTCTCGCCACTCAATGGGAGATAGGCCGTACTCTTCGCTGAACACGCGGCTGAAGTAAGCCGGATCGTTGAAGCCAGAGGCATAGGCGACCTCGGAAATTTGGAAGTCTGGTTCGTTCGTCAGGATCTTTTGGGCGTGAGTGAGACGTACCCCCCGAATGAAATGCCCGATGGAGTTTCCGGTCAGGGCCTTGAGCTTGCGGTTGAGGCTGCTCTTGCTGATGCCGAGGTCTTCACTCAAGGCATCCCGCTTATATTCCGGATCGTCTATCCGGGCAAGGATCATCTCTTTGGCTTTGGTGATAAAGGCATCCTCGGTTACCTCGGTGGGGTCCTCGGAAGCAGGAAGCTCCGCAGGCGAACCTTGATAGCGTGCCCGTAGTCGCTGCCGGATCTCCCAGAGTTTGGCGAGGCGCACCCTCAGTTCCTCCTGATCAAAGGGCTTGGCGAGAAAGGCATCGGCCCCTCGCTGGTAGCCTTCGAGTTTAGAGTCTTGATCAGCCTTGGCTGTCAACATCACGATGGGAATGTGGCTGGTCCGCTCGTCTAGCTTTAGGGCTTCGGTGACTTCGTAGCCGTTTTTGTGGGGCATCATCACGTCGGTGATGATGAGGTCGGGTACTTGCTCTAGGGCCAACTCGATGCCCGCTTGCCCATCAGGGGCAGAGGAGAGCTCATACTGATCCTCCAGCAGGCTGTAGAGGTATGAGACGATGTCGGGATTGTCCTCGATGATCAGCAAGCGAGGGCGATCTCTGGAACCTGTCATCGCATGAGGAAGAGTGGCTGGAATCAAAGGAAGGGTGGCTGTAACAGCTGGCACTTTCTCCGACTTTACTGCCTCTTGCTGAATGGGCAAAACCACAGCAAACATACTTCCCTTACCTTGTTCACTTTCTACTGAAATCTCACCTCCCATCAGGTGTACTAGTTCTTTGGTCAAGGATAGGCCCACGCCAGTGCCTTCGCCCTGACGTGTGTCCGTTCCGTCCACTTGGTAGAAGCGATCAAAGATATAGGCCAGCTTATCGGCGGGGATTCCCCGACCAGAATCCTTGACCTCAATCACCAATTGCCCTTCGCTATTCCGAGAAGTAGAGAGGCTGATGTTCCCTCCCTCGGGGGTAAACTTGATCGCGTTGGAAAGGAGGTTTTTGGTGATTTGCCCCAATTTCTCAGGGTCGAAGTCCATGATCAGTTCCAATTCTTCTGCTAAAAAATCCAGCTCAATGTCCTTGCTTTCAGCCATGGATTCAAAGGAGGCGGCATGCAACCGCAGGTTTTGGATCACGTCTGCCTGAATAGGGCTAAGGGTTAGGTTCCCCGACTCCAGCTTGCGCAAGTCCAGGATCTGATTGATTAGATGCAGCAGACTTTGGGCATTGCGGTCAATGAGATCGATGCCCTTGTTGAGCCACTTTTCGGGTTGCTGCTTCACCTGTTGGGTCATCCCTGTGATCACAGTCAGCGGCGTCCGAAATTCATGGGAGATATTGGTGAAGAAGCGGGACTTGAAGGAATCCAGTTCTTTGAGTTTTTCGTTGGCTTTGTTGAGATCACCGTTGGATTGATTGAGCAGGAGGTTGGCCCGATCCAGTTTTACTTTTTCTTCTTCTATAATGGCCTTCTGTCGAGCAGTAAGACGAAAGCGATTGAACAGAATTAACCCAAACAGCAAGGTGATCCCCAATCCCCCCAGAAGAAAATAGGAAACTGTCCTTCTCCGTCTGTTCTCCTCTATCTGAGCGGTGAGTAATACGGCATTTGCCAGGCTGTCAGTCAGCGCCTGCTGTTTGAATTCATATCGAATGGCAGCCCGCTGATTTTCAATGCCAGAGATACTGTCCCGCATTTGTATATAGAGTTTATAGGTCTCAAAAGCAGCCGCTTTCTGTCCCAGAGCTTCCTGGCTTCGCCACAAAATTCCAGCTGAGGACTCAATTCTCTTGACCGCATTCGATTCCAGGGCAATGTCGAGGCCTCTCTGGGCATATTGATTGGCCAGTTCCCAGTTCTCCTGATCCATGGCCAATCGGGCAAGGCCATTAGAGGCGATTCCGATTTCTTCCTGTTGTCTTGTCTCCTCTGCCATTTGGAGAGCATGCTGATAAAACAGTCCAGCGGAATCTGCCTTCCCCTCATTTCTGGAAATCGCAGCTATTACAAGGAGTGCATTGACCTCCACTCGTTTGACCCCTAACTCCTTTCCGAGGGCCAGACTTTGCCGAGCATAGAGTTGAGCCAGGCTATCCTCACCCGTTTGCAAGTACACCCACGCCATTGAATGAAGGGATCCTGCCATACGAGTTTTATCTCCGGTTTCTTCAAACAGCTTAACACTCTTCTGTGTGTAAACCAATGCCTGCTTATAATCTCCCAGGTCCCTGTATACCTTACTAATGTTGCGAAGCGTATTTGCAATTCCCGCTTTGTCTCCCACCTCTTCCTTGAGCTCAAGGCTTCGCTCGTAATACGCTAAGGCCTGCTTTGTATTGCCGTTCTGATCATAGATCATTCCCAGGTTCCCATAGCTCGAAGACATCCCTCTTTTGTTTCCCAGCTCTTCATTGATCTCTGCACTTCTTTGTTGATAGATTAGGGCACTATCATACTTTGTCTGGTAATAAAAGATTAATCCAATGTTGGAACATACATTGGCGATATCGATCTGATCTCCGAGTGATTCGAAAATCTCAAGACTTTGCCGACAATAGGCGAGTCCTGATTCATAATCCGATCTCATAACATAGATGAAGGCGATATTGCGGTTCATAACGCCCTTAGCCCGCGGGTCTCCTATTTGCTCAAACACTTCCACTGCTCTGAGGTAATTGGAAAGGGCCTGGTCAAGTTCACCCCTGTTTTGGAAAACCAACCCAAGGCCTCCCAGGGCAGCGGCTACTCCGCGTTGTTTGCCCAGAGATTCATGGATGGTAAGGGCTTTCTGATAGTAAAATTCTGCACTATCTAATTCTCGTTGAAAGATAAAGGCGGCCGCCAACTCATGATAGGTCTTACCGACCATAAAGGTATTCCCTGTTTTTTGAAGCAACACAAGCCCTGATCTCAAGGAGGCATAAGCCTGCTCCATATCCCCCGTCCGTGCATAAAAGGTCCCAAGCACCTGTCTGGCCTGGCCTTCGGCAGCCTGATTGCCAGACGCCTGAGCGAGTTGCAATTGCAATTCTCCGAAAAAGCGCATGCTATCCAACTGAGAATACACGTAGTGATTTGCTAGGGTATTCATCGCTTTCAGGCGGTTTGTATCCGCTATACTTGCGTCTTCCACTACAGAGCGAAGAGAATCCAGATTTTTCTGTGCACATAGGATTGTTGTACAGAAAATGATGAACATAAGGGAAATAGCACAAACTTTCTTCATATGTGGCATTAGATAGCTTTCAACAGAGCCTGGGTGGAAAAGGAGCACGTTGGGAATATAAAATACGCTTTTCTCTATTGCTTCGGCAATGAGTAGGAAAAGAAAAGTCCCCCTTCCAGCCGGAAGGGGGATGTGATCAAAAACAAGTGAAACGAATAGAACTAATTTGGGCTGGCCTCCGCTTTTGAACTGGGCGATGAGAGCAAAGCTTCCAGAGCCCGCAAACGTGCCTCAAAGGAGATTTGCATAGCGGCATTTTCTGCTTTGAGGGCTTCAATCTCTGCCTGCTGGTCCTCGATGATGCGCTGCTGCTCCTGCGTCGCGCTGACATTCAGCATGGAGAGGGCTTCGTAGTCCACAGTGTGGAAGTCGTCCACTTCGCGGCCATAGACGAAGAGAGGCGGGATCGCTGCGCTGCGGGAGGCGGGAAGCGGGAGAAGAAGATCAGCGACTTGAAAGCGGTTGTTCTCTACCTTACTTACCTCATACACCTTAGCCCCTTCCTCCGTGATGAGCTTCACGCGCTCGCCTACCTGTAGGTCAGTGGCCAGCATGATCCAGCCGTCTTGTAGCTCGGCGCGCTGGTAGATGTCGGGGATAACCTCGGTGAGGTTGGTGGTGACGGCTTGGGGGTAGACCTCAGCTACCTGCTGAGCGATGACTTTCTTGTTCAGGACAGTTCCATGAGAAACCGTATCGCGCATGGTGTAGTCGGTGATTTCAATGTCCATAAGGGTTGACAGATCGGCCTCGCCATCAGAGATCCCCTGAATGTCTTTGATCCGCATATCAGAGTGCGCGTTGAAGTGAGAAGCGGCGATGCGATGTGAGGCATACAAAGAATAGGGAGAAGGGGAGCTAGGAGTAAACACATTGGCACTGCCATCGGGATTTAGGAATCCATAGGTACCCAGTTGGTGGTCTACGGAGCCCACAATTTCTACTTTTCCACGGGTGGGGTTGGTGGTACCAATACCGATACGGCCATTATCCCTGATGGTCATTCGATACAGCTGGGCTGTATTGTCAAATATGCCGAAATGCCCTGCTCCTGGGCTGGCATTGGTACCGGTACTGAGGAGAGAATATGATTTTCCACCAGGATTATCAGATTCGAGGGTAAGTCCTGCCCCTACATTCCCTGAATTGATCAATTTCAAGTCTCCACCAAATTGATTACTCCAATAGGTACCCCGTAGGATCAACCTTTTATTGATCTCTACATTGCCCACACTGTCCACCAGAATTCCTTCATCATCCCCATCCCCTGAGAGGTAGTAACTTCCGAGCTGGAGGTTCTGGCTTGCGGTATGATTACCCAAATTATCAAGTACAGGAGCCTGCCAACTTCCCACTCCATCAGCATCTGAGGTAAGGACATGCCCTGCCATCTGATTGTCGTCCTGATATTTAATTTGTCCAACAATGTGCAGCGAAGTATCAGGATCGTTGGTCCCAATGCCTACATTCCCATTATCCCTGATGACCATTCGAAACTCCTGAGAGGTATGGTCATAGATACCAAAGTGCCCTGCTCCCGGAGTCGCATTGGTGCCGGTACTGAGGAGGGAATAGGTTTTCCCATCAGGATTATCAGATTGGAGGCTAATCCCTGCCCCTACATTTCCGGCATTGACCAACTTGAGGCTTCCCCCAAATTGATCATTCCAATAGGAATCCCGGAGGATCAATCTCCCCTGTACTTCCACATTGCCACTGTTCGTATTGTGGAGGTCATTCCCACTTCTTTGCCAGCCAGTATCTTCCCTTTCTGTTAATTCTACCTCTCCTGACAATGGATTGATTCCGATGCTGGCGGGACAACTAAGTTTAATCACCCTCAGGTCGTTGGAATTGCGATGAACCACATAGGCATAATTACCCGATACGGCGACAGAAACAGGACCCGTGCCAACGCCAAGACTGCCAATCAGACTAGGGTTAGCCGGATCACTTACATCGATCACTTTCAATTCATTCACATCAAAATCTAACACATAGACATAATTACCTGAGATGGCGACCGAAGTGGGATCACTGCCAATCCCCAGGCTACCCTTCTGGCTTGGGGTTACCGGATCACTCACATCGATCACCATCAGGTCATAGGTGTCGAGATCTAACACATAGGCATAATTGCCCGATACGACGACTGAAAAAGGATCGCTCCCAATGCTTAGACTGCTACTTAGGCTTGGGATGGTCGGATCACTTACATCAATCACCTTCAGGTCATCGGTGTCAAGGTCCACCACATAGGCATAATTACCTGATACGGCGACAGATCTGGGACTATTTCCAATACCAAGGATACCGCTCTGGATGGGGTTCGAGGGGTCGCTCACATCGATCACTCTCAGATCATTGGAACCATTATCCACCACATAGGCATAATTGCCTGATATGGTGACCCAATTAGGATTAAACCCAATCCCCAGGCTACCGCTCAGGCTGGGGTTGGTCGGATCACTCACATCGATCACCTTCAGGTCTCCAGCACCGGCATCGACCACATAGGCATAATTACCCGATACGGCGACAGAAGCAGGAAAATTTCCAACATTCAGGCTGCCACTCAGGCTGGGGTTAGCCGGGTCACTTACATCGATCACCTTCAGGTCATGGGTAGCGAAATCCACCACATAGGCATAATTACCTGATACAGCGACAGAAGTAGGACTACTTCCAATGCCTAAGCTACCCATTAACGCCAGACAGGAAAAATCAGGTTCCGGGATGCTATCCAGCAGGTCAGGAGCCGTAATTTTGGTGGACCCATCACGAATTTCTTCCCATTGCCCATCATCATAATACCAAAAGGAATCGGTATTGGTGTCGTACACCAGGAGTCCATCAGCCGGGTTGGAAATGGCAGTTCGTTCGGCACTGGTCATGCGGGGTGTAAGCAGGCCTTGATCCTCACTTGAGATGTCAAGCATGGCACTAGGGTCAGGGGCAGCTCCAGTGGTATTAATGCTGACTCCCTCAGTCTGAGCCTGGGCTACCAGCAGGCCGCTGAGGCAAAATAGAATCACAAATAGTCGTTTCATCTTCTATGAATTTTGATCGTTTCCCCAAAGCTCCTGATCCGGCTCCTGATCGGATTGGACTTTTTCGAAAGATGATTGGACTATTGTTCCAAGTGGCCCCCAGAGGCCTTAACGGCCACCTTTGGGCTAATCATTTCTGGTCATTGTGTAATTCATGTTGCTTACTTGGCCTTTTTCTGCCACTTATTTTGATTTGTCTGGACCTACCTCAAGAGGACTTTGTAAGCAAAAATCCCCCTTCCAGCTGGAAGAGGGATGTGATCAAAAACAAGTGAAACGAATAGAACTAATTTGGGCTGGCCTCCGCTTTTGAACTGGGCGATGAGAGCAAAGCTTCCAGAGCCCGCAAACGTGCCTCAAAGGAGATTTGCATGGCGGCATTTTCTGCTTTGAGGGCTTCAATCTCTGCCTGTTGGGCCTCGATGATGCGCTGCTGCTCCTGGGTCGCGCTGACATTCAGCATGGAGATGGC
>CAZFPQ010000314.1:0-7558 GCA_964521065.1 uncultured Bacteroidia bacterium
CATCATTTCCAGTGGGGAAATAGACATCAATCGGCAGAAGGTTGCTGTGCGTCTCAATGGTGAGTTTGAATCAATAGAGGAAATCCAAAACCTAGTTCTTAGGTCTAACAAAGGATCCACTGCCTATCTGAAGGAAATTGCTGATGTGAGTGACAGCTTTCGTGAAAAAGAAAGCTATGCGAGGCTAGATGGCGAATCTGTTTTGACCCTCAACGTCATCAAGAAAGCAGGTGAAAACTTGGTGGATGCTGCCGATGAAATCAAGGGAATCATTGCAGATTTTGAAGAGAACCGGTTTCCCGAACCGGTGAATATCACCGTTTCCGGAGACCAATCTCAGCTTACTAAGAATACCCTTTCGGAGCTCATCAATACCATCATCATCGGTTTTATCCTGGTGACTTTGGTCCTGATGTTTTTCATGGGCGTACGAGATGCCTTGTTTGTGGGATTAGCCGTGCCCTTATCGAGCTTTATTGCTTTTGCTTTCCTGCCGGCATTGGGCTTTACCATGAACTTGGTGGTACTCTTTAGCTTCATCTTAGCCATGGGTATCGTGGTAGACAATGCCATTGTAGTCATTGAAAACACCTATCGGATATTCACTGAGCAAGGCTTGCCCATCGTTGCTGCTGCCAAAAAAGCCGCAGGGGAAGTAATTGGACCCGTTTTTTCGGGTACCTTGACTACGGTTTGTCCCTTCCTGCCTTTGTTATTCTGGTCTGGGCCAGTGGGTGAATTCATGGGATTCATGCCTGTGGTCATGATTATCACCCTTTTTGCATCGCTTTTTGTGGCCTATGTGATCAATCCTGTCTTTGCAGTTTCCTTCATGAAGAAGAAAGACCCCAATGAGCCCATCAACCATCGCCAAACTTGGCTATACGTAGGAGGAATGGTCATCTTGGGAATTCTTTTTCACGTAGGAGGAAGCCCCAGTTTTGGCAACTTCCTCTTTTTCATGGCGGGCTTTGTATTGATATACAACTACGCCCTTCGCTTTGCCATTGACTGGTTCCAGTGGAAGGGAATCCCTGCTTTGAAGAACAGCTACCGCAGACTGATTGCTTACTCCCTTGATCATCCCCCCGTGGTATTTTTGAGCGTATTGGCGGTCATCATTTTGACTGTGGTATTGATTGGCGCGTCAGATCTGAAGACAGTTCAGTTTCCTAAGTCCGAACCCAACTTTGTCTATGTCTACAATGAAATGCCCAATGGAACCGACATCGAGGTGACCGATTCTGTTACCAAGATATTAGAAGAAAGGGTATATGCTGTGTTGGGTAGTGACAACCCCATTGTTAGGTCCATTATCACCAACGTGGCCGTTGGAGCCGGGGATGCCAATAGCTTCGATCAGAACACGTCTCAACCTCATAAGAGCAAAATTTCAGTCGAGTTTGTAGGGGTGAAGGAGCGAAATGGAGAGTCTACCACCGCTATCATGGACGAAATCAGGGATGCCTTAAAAGAAGGAGTACCTGGTGCAAAAGTCACCGTAGCTCAAGATGTAAATGGCCCTCCTGGCTCAGAACCCATTGAGGTGTTGATCACTTCTGAAAGCTTCGAGGAACTGATGGCCACCAGTGAAGGATTGTTTACTTACCTAGACTCTTTGAACATCCCTGGAGTTGAAAAATTCAAATGGGATGTGGATGAAAAACGCCCCGAACTGATGGTCGACATCGATCGGCAAAAGGCCAGTGAAATTGGCCTGAGCAGTGGTCAGATTGGTTCGACGCTTAGAACTGCCCTCTTTGGCAAGGACATATCTAAGTTCCGAGACAATGAGGATGATTATGATATTGTATTGCGGCTAGATGAGAGCTATCGAAGCAACATCAATACCCTGCTCAACATGCGGATTACCTTCCTAGATCAAGCTACTGGCGGGGTAAAGTCGGTTCCGATTTCCTCCGTAGCCACGGTTCGTTTTGATGCTTCTTATGGAGGCATTAATAGGACGGAGCTGGAAAAATCGGTCAAGATTACTTCCAATGTTTTAAATGAGTACAACGTCAATGACGTTTTTGCCGAAGTTGATTACTGGGTGGGAGCCTATGAAAAAGCAGACCGTACGGTCGGGGATGTTCAGATTGAGGTTGGAGGGCAAACGGTCGACCAAGCAGAAGAGGGCGCATTTTTGGGAGGTGCTTTTATGGCAGCTATTGTCCTGATATTCATGATCTTAGTGACCCAGTTCAACTCATTTAGCAATGTGCTGATCATCCTTGGGCAGGTGTTGTTGAGTACCATCGGGGTATTCTTAGGCCATGCAATTGCCCAAATGGACTTCTCAGTCGTGTTATCCGGGGTAGGCCTAGTGGTGTTGGCAGGAATTGTGGTCAATAATGGGATTATTCTCTTAGACTTTATTGAGATACTCCGCAAAAAAGAAGGGATGGATTTGAAGGAGGCAGTGATCGAGGGAGGAGCAACCCGTTTTACCCCAGTGCTATTAACTGCTTCTTCTACAGTGCTTGGATTGGTTCCATTGGCTTTGTCTTTAAATGTGAACTTTTCTTCTCTGTTATCGGATCTAGACCCACAAATCTTTTTTGGTGGGGACAGTGCGTCTTTCTGGGAGCCTTTCTCTATCTCGGTGATTTTTGGGCTTAGCTTTGCGACCATTGTGACCTTGGTAGTCGTGCCGGTGCTATACTATCAAGTTAAGCGATTTGAAAGCTGGTTGAACCAAAAGCTGGGCTGGTCCAGTCGCTATGAGCAGCCGTATGATGCAGCAAGCTATCCTCAAAATGGGATGGGTAATGTAGGTGATTCTGAACCGAAAACTGAGGCCCAAATATCAGAGTAGGCCCAGATTAGATATAAAATTATGACTGAAGCGAAGAGGACAATTTCTCTTCGCTTCAGCTTTTTATGTTCCTTTAAGTGCCACGATTAAAGGACGGCAAGGAAACTTCAATGGTCATACTTGAGCACCAAACCTTGGTCCCAACGGCTCGATTATCGGCAAAGCGGCATCTGCCAATACTGCCCCACTGTTCCAGCCTGAAACACTGAGTTGTATCGTGCTGAGACAACATAGAGGCCGCAACTGCTTGCCTTCTTGCATAAGTTGCTGAATGTCAAATTATTCCTGAATTGGCTACATATTTGACTTCTTTTGTTGGTGCCTACTACCTAACTTTTACCTATGATCCGCTTAACCAACGTATCCAAATTTTTTCGCCAGGGCATGCAAAAGGCCTATGTCCTTCGCAACATCAACCTTGAAATCAAGCAGGGCGAGTTTGTGACCATCATGGGACCCAGTGGGGCAGGCAAGTCAACGCTGTTAAATGTCTTGGGACTTTTGGAGCAGCCTTCGGAAGGAGAGTATTATTTTCAGGACATTGCCGCTCACAAGCTCAATGAGCGAAAGAAATCAGACCTCCATAAGCACCATATTGGCTTTGTCTTTCAAGCCTATCACCTCATTGATGAATTAACGGTGTATGAAAACATCGAGACTCCCTTGATTTATCGCAAGATCAAGGCGAGCGAACGTAAAAGTCTGGTGGCTGATATGCTAGATCGATTCAACATCGTTGGGAAAAAAGATCTATTCCCGCATCAACTCTCGGGAGGACAGCAGCAATTGGTGGGAGTAGCTAGAGCCATTATTGGCAAGCCTAGCTTGCTGCTAGCTGATGAGCCCACTGGAAATCTTCATACCAAGCAGGGGGAAGAGATCATGGAGCTTTTTCGCCAACTAAATGAAGAAGATGGTATCACCATTATTCAGGTGACGCATTCAGAGAAAAATGCTGAGTATGGACACCGGATCCTTACCATCTCCGACGGTTGGATGGAATCTGACCAAGCTACTCAATCAGTTGCCGGACAGGCTTCTTGATATTTCATGGCGAGATAAGTTTTGGCACGATTTAGGATGGGTATTTGTTTAAATACGCATAGGGAGCTGATTGATAGGGCCTTATCTTCGGTTGATGATGGAATACTGACCATTTATACAATCTAAGGCGTTTTCCTGGCTTTTAGCTGCGTACTTCTCCATCGGAAACTCCATATAGGGCTTTCCTTTGCTCAACAACCCACCAAACCTATTTCTACCGTGCAAAGCCTTAATCCTGGTAACACCGAACATAGCCCCCTTCCACAGTCAGCTAATGCTGGCGGTCAGGTTCAGTCATTCATTCAAGTAGATACGGACAGCATTACCTCTCTTTTAGAGCAACTGGACCGCATCGTAAATTGGGCTAAACAGCAGGACAATGCAATCGGTTTTTTTCCTCTGTTTTATCAAAAGATCATCAGGCAGGTAGAAGCCGAGATCTCTTGGGGGAGATTTTCTGAGAAAGCCCTCATGGAGGAGCTAAATCGACATATGGTAAGCCGATTTTTAACCACCCTACAAGCCTATTTCCAAGGAGGGGTCCTACCAGGGGCTTGGCAATTGGTTCTTACTTCAGCGGGAAACCAACAAGTTTCCATATTCCAACATTTGATAATTGGCTTACAAGCTCACCTGCTACATGATTTACCCCTGTCAGCCTCAGAGGTTGTGGGAAACGAATCGGCGGAACAGTTTGAGGAGGATTATTTTATTTATGTATTGCTGCTAGTTGAATCAATCGAACAGGTACATAAAGACTTGGGACGCCAATCGAAAGCTTTTAAAGTGATGAGCACCTTGGGGAGTTCCCATGATCAGTGGCTGGCCAAAGTGAGCAGGGTGGCTACCCACCGAGAAGCTTGGGAACTGGCAAAAAAGCTGAGTCAGGTTGAAGGAAGTGTCCAGGTCGACCTCATTGATAAGATTGACCAACAGGCCACCAAATCAATCGAAGGCATAGTCAGCGGTGCCTTCAAACCCCGTAGGAGGCTTATGTCAAAAGTAAGCCGTTGGCAAAATCAACCCACCTCTTCCTTGATTCAAGAACTAAAGCAAGTGCTAGGCTAGATCAACCCGAAGGGGAGACTTCTTCTGCTGGTATGTTGGCTTGCTGCGCTTGAAAATACTCTCTTGGCGTTTGATCGGTTAGTTTTTTGAAGGATCGGTTAAATGCCGTTTTGGAATTGAATCCCACCATCAAAGCCACCGCTAAAAAAGTATGGTTCTGGTATTCAGGCCTTAGGACTTGTTCTTTAAAGGCGTTTACCCGATAGGAGTTGACAAAGTCATTAAAATTCATTCCAAACCCCTGGTTGATGGTTCTCGATAGATCGTGCACGGTTTCGGCACTTATATCTGCGAGTTCAGGAAGGGTAAGTTTAGGATTGAGGTAGGGTTGCTCTTCCTCCATGATTCGGATAAGCTTTTCCCGAGTAGCCAGCCATTCCTGCTCCTCACTCGGCCTAGACTCTGATGCTTTGGTTTCGCTAACGGGCGAAGGCGCATCTGTATCTGCTTCCGGCATTTGCCTTAGTTCTTCACTGGGGAGCTTGAATATTTCTGGTTCCTTCATGGCAAAATATCCCAAGAGAAAGGCTGTTAAGGAAAATCCAATCCAAAGAGCATCGGTGGTACGGTCGGTGATGAACATCACATCTAAGTCAAACAATGCTCCATAGGCACCTATGGCATAGGCAAGGGCCCAAAGAATAATGCAAGCACCTTTCAATACCAGCACCGTGTTGAGAAAGGTCAAGTTTGAACCACCCGAGTAGGTATGGTCAGAGTCATATTGGTAGGCTCGAATGATGCGCCGAGCGTATACCCAATAGATGATGTTGTACAACAAAGCCAAGGCACCCGTAACGATGAAAATGGGCCGTAACTCTAGGTTGATGGCCCGATAGATAAACTCGGACTCTTCCATGAGTAACAGGGGTAAATATGCGATTAAGTGTAGGCCAAAAGGAAGGAAATGTAACCACCGCTTGGGATTTGGCTTGGCAGGTGCAGTTCTTAGTAGGTTAGAAATATATTGGATGAATAAGGGGGCGTAGAGAAAATAGATCAGATCTGGAATAAGGATCAGTTTGGGACCCCAGTTAAACACCTCTCGATCATATACCACTACTCGACCGATCAAGGCCGATGACATGAGAAGCAACAGTAGACTGAGCCACCGGTTGGCAGAGTGCCGATTGTTTTCCATGGTATTGATGGCAATAAGGATGAGGATTCCCTGGATGGCTGCCATCAGCCAAAACATGGTGTACCCATTGATAGGATTACCAGCCAAGTCTTCCCATGATTTGATCGTCACTCTTACGGGGCCACCGCCATGTTCTTTGACAAAAAGCTTGCGGTTAAATCGAGCCCTACCACTTTCTCGCCCCTCAACGCTGGACCAATTACCTCGCGTAAACTTGTATTGGACGGTGTCGCGGTACACAGGCAGACTAATGGCAAAAGTACCATCCCCCTGATCCTGGAGGCGAAAAGCCTCTAGCCCGGTTTGCCAGCTATTAAAGGTGCCGGCAATATAAAGCTGGGCTTCTGGTGGGGTGTTTTCGGGTATGCTCTCTACGATGAAGTGTAGGGTATCAATGGCCTCTGCCTGAGGCTGCCCCATCCATCCCGCTACGTTTAAGATCACCAAACGCGCGGCACCGATATCCCCCATAACCCGGTTATTTATTGCTTCTCCCCTTGCGTTGGCCTCGCTCGTTTCCCAGCTTCCTTGGGTGACCTTAAATTCAAAAGGTGGGGCCACTTCTGCCACTTTTAAACGGTAGGTGCCATCTGCATGAAACTTAAACTTATAGTCTGGTGATTTGGGGTTCCATTGGTTGAATGAAGCCGCTAGGTAGAATTCGGCATCTTGTGGGGTGTGAATGGGTAGCTGCTTGAGAATAAATGTTACCTGGGCATGAGACCCAACCGGAACACATAGGGCAAACCATAGCCACAGCTTAAAGAAACGAAGGGATGTCGAGAGAGAAGTCACAGGATTGTTTAGGTGCTTACAAATGGAAATTTAACAAAATTATTTTGCTCGAGGTTGGTAAGGGAGTCAATAGCAGAGAAAGGATCCGGTTTTACATCAAAGAAATAGCTCGAGATCCTCATATTAAAGCCAAATAAATCATGCCTGAATTACCTGAAGTAGAATTGTACCGCCGAGAATTTGAATCACTGGCACTCCATAAAAAAGTCATTGAAGTGGAAGCCGAAAATGAAGGCCGTATGATTCCTGCGGGATTCGAAAAACTGCGAGAAGAGGTGCTTGATAAGTCCTTTGTCGGGACAGAAAGAGTTGGGAAATATTTATTCGTTAAACTCTCAAGCGGATCCTACCTCCTGTGGCACTTTGCGCTAACGGGAAGCTTCACCTATTATCAGGATGAGGAAATGAAGCATAGGTTCGCGCGCATACTTTTTCGCTTTGACAATGGCTGGACCTTGAGTTTCAATTCTATGAGGAAATTCAGCCGCTTAGAATTGGTAGAAAATATCCCCAGCTACCAAAAGAAAAAGAAACTAGGGCTGGATGCCAGGCTTATCAGTAAGGAAGACTTTGCCACTTCACTATCGAAAAAAGGAACGCAAATTAAGCCTGCATTACTTGAGCAAAAACATTTTGCTGGCGTAGGCAATTGGATTGCAGACGAAATGCTTCATTGGGTTCAAATACATCCA
>CAZFPQ010000315.1:0-7528 GCA_964521065.1 uncultured Bacteroidia bacterium
TTAAGGAGTTAAGGAGTTAAGGAGTTAAGGAGTTAAGGAGTTAAGGAGTTAAAAAGTGAACGAGTTTTCCGCTGATTTTCCGTAGCCCCTACCCCGATTTCTTCTGTCCAGGTGCTTAACTTTCCACAAACCCTGGCTCAGTTGTCCACCGAGTAACAGCTGAAACGTAACTGCTGGAAGAAACCATTAAAGCGGGTCACAAGCTAAAATGCTCCGCCAACAATTGGTCTACTTCCGAGCCATAAAGTGGGCCATATCCTAGGTTTTTGGCTTGAAGAAGATCCTCTCTGGCTTTTTCGTACTCATTCATCTCTAAGTAAAGCAGGGCCCTGTTTTTGTAGGCATGGGGATTCTCTGGATCTAGCCGAATGGCCTTTTGGACGTATTTCAATCCTAATTCGAGCCGCCCCTCTTTGAAATGGACGTAACCCAGGTTGTTCCAGGCAAAAGCCAAGTACATACTCTCGGCGACGGCTTGTTCCAGATAGGCTTGAGCTTCTTTCCAATTTTCGAGTAGGCTATGCACATAGCCTAAGTTGTTAAACAAGGAGGCGGGCTCTATTGACTCCGAAAAGTCCTCTTCGATTTTCTCAAAATCTCTCAAGGCCTGTTTGAAGCGTTTGAGAGACAAGTTCGCCCCCCCACGACTCCAGTAAGCCATGAACACCAGATTGGATTCCTCCTCAAATAATCGTCTTTCTTGGATGACCTGGTTACAAACTTCGATCATGGCTTCAAACTCCCCCATGTAATCGTAAAGTTCCAGTAGGGCCGCAAGCAGTTCTGGCTGCAAAGCCGACTTTTGCTTTGCAACCAAAAAGTGCTCCAGAGCCATCTCAAACTGATGCTCCTCCATGGCCAAGGTTCCCAGGTAAAATATGGGCTCCCAGTCACTTGGATCATGGATATGGGATTGCTTTAGGGCATGCTGGGCAGATTCTATTTCACCTGCATGCGGGAAAGAAAGGCCTAGGTAAAACCAAGCTTCTGCATCCTGAGGATATTCCTCTATGAGTTTGGAGAAAATCTTAACGGCTCTTTGATAGTTACCCAGATAATAGTATTCCAAACCTGGGGCAAGTCTAGGAGGCAGCTCGGTATCCATGGCGAAAGATAGGAAGCTCACATCAATTCATTCAAGCTTCCCCAAACTTATTCCTCTGGCAGGTAGACTTCTATTTCTACCCTGCGATCCAATGCGCCCTCACGATAGCGGGTCCGTTCTTCCCCAAAAAACTGAACCGAGATTCTCTCCGCAGAGATGCCCCGCTCCTGCAGGTAGCTACTTACTCGCTCAGCTCGCTCACGGGAAAGGCGCTGGTTGATTTCTGCGCTGCCTGATTGATCCGCAAAGCCTGAAAGGCGCACCGCCAAATCAGGATTTTCGGTCAGGTTTTCTACAATGGCGCTCAAGGTAGCCGCATCTGCTTCGTAGAGCTTGGTAGAGCCTTTGGCAAAAAAGATGCTCGCACGCTGCATGGCAACTACTTTCGCAGCGGGAGAAGCTTGTTTTACGACCTGCACCAACGTATCAGGAGTAGGTAAATAGACTGTGTCTCGAAGCCTCACTGTATCTATTTTCTCAACCACCAAGGCGGGGCCTGGCTGGTTACGCCTAGCGTCAGAAGAAGCGTTTCTCTCTTCTCGGTACTCATACTCAAAATCGACTTCCGGCTGGTCCTCCACCCTATCACTGGCTGGTGACTTTGCTTGTTGCTGCGCCAATTGAGCTTCCAAGCGCATCAATTGAGTCTGCATAACTTGGAGTTCTCTGAGCAAGGTGCTGTCTTCTTGGCGGAGTGAATCAACCGAGGCAGGTACGGGAATGGGAGTCGATAGACTCTTGATGGTATCTTGCTTGGTAGCTTCCCTTCGATTTTGCTGCAACTCTTTTCTCAGTTGAGCAAGTTCTTGGCGGCTGGCCTCGGCCGCGGCTTGCTCTTGGTCGATTTGAGCCTTTTCAAGTTTGGCCAGGAGCAAAGTCAATTGATTTTGCAGTTGGGCATAATCCTCACTTTGCTGTCGTTTGATGTCACCTAATTCTTGGGCTAGCTGTATCCAGCGCAGTGAATCTACCACCTGCTCCAAGCGGTTGGTGCCGGACTGTAGGATCACGGTATCCTTGGTGATTACCTGTTGAACCAGGGTGTCTTTGCTCCCTCCGAGTACCAAGCTGTCACGAATAGGGGCCGCAGGAAGGACCTCCACTGGGACGTCATCATGGGTAGATTCATCTAGCTTATCCGTCAAAATCGTGTCTGAAGCCGTCGCCGTGTCGGGAAGGGCTTGGACCGTTTCTTTTGACATCAAGTCGACCGAATCTACTGCTTGAGGCAAGCTATCTTGGCTAGCAAGCGTTAGGCGGCTATTTTCTTCCGGCTTGATCATTAAACTGCTGTCTAGTTCTGCCAAGGCTGATGTTGGCATCCCTACCGAGTCTACCCTCAGTCCAGTCTCTAGTCCAGAATCTGGCAGAATGGTGATGGGGAGAGCAGGTGCAGTCAAGGTGTCTACTTGAGCGGCGGTCAATGGACTATCTGCAAACTGAGCGAGGTCTAGGTCCCAATTGGAACCCGTGCCTGGGGCAGGGCTATAAAACCTGACGGCTTGAAATGTTTCCCCATCGTCTCCCAAGGCCAGGTTCACACTCAACATCAGTCGGCCAAATCGGTCAAACGGCGAAGCATCTCCGCGAGCTTGTCCCGCCACCTCATTCAGTCTTCCAGGGTTGCTAGCGTAAGCGGCCAGCGAATTGGGCTCAGGTGTAGCAAGGAAATTCCCACTCACATCGTCTAGGTAGTCACTGAAGGCAAAAGCGTACACGTACGCAAGCCCTATGGAAAGTCGAGATACAACCTTGATGTCTACCCCTAGTCCCGCCGGAAGCATCAAGGTTTGGGCGGCATAATTCCCTTCTTCTTCGGTGCCAAGCTTGGTCAAACGGGTTTCAAATACGCCGTCTTGCTCCACCTCTGCAGAATAGTCGTAGCGATTCTCCTCCTCATTGAGCAGGTCTCCATATACATCAAAGCGACTGGCAGCCACGCCCAGGCTTAGGTAAGGCTGAAAGCGACCTCCTTCTTTCAAGAGCCACCCATTGTCAAAGTGAAAACGCAGGTCTGCTCTCAGTCCAAGCATACGGGTCCTAAAGTTGAGGCTACGTGCGAAATTGGGGTTGTCGCGCAGGAGCTCTCCTTGCCAGTTTTTCAGGCGGTCGCTACCGGTCAGGAATCCATAGGATCCCCCTAACCCAAAGCCCCAAGTGGGGCTGATCCGACGCTCAAGCCGCAATTCCCCCCACCAAGGCAGGGATATCTGAGATCGGTAGTTTTGCCAATCCGTTTGCCCCCATTGATAAGAGAGATCACCTTGATACTGGGTAAGGCCTGCCGAGAGACGAAGCGCCCAAGGATAGGTCTGCGCCCAAGTAGCATAGGCAGTCACAACACCAAAGATCAGGACTAGTAGGATATGACGGAGAAAGTTCATGGCAAATGGGATGGAGGTAAACGCTTGACCCAATAAGTTGACTAGCGATCACGCAGTCCTGCCCATAGTTCAATCTCGGCGCTGATCCCAATGAAAGGCTGAATGCTAATGGCATTCACATCCAAGGACACATTGCCACCTCCGACCGAACTGGTTCCCAAGCTTTCGATGGCGGTAGCTCCTGCGTTGATGCGAATAAAGCGGAACAAGTTGTATCCCAAACCTAGGTAATAAGGACGCCCGAAAATAGGACCGGTGACTACATTTCCATCCGTATCTTCAAAGTTATTGGTAAATACCCCGAGCGAAACCGAAGCATTGCTCCAAAAGGGACCGGCTAAAGCAGGATTGGCCAGCGGAAAGGATATCCCCACGTAGGGAGCTGCATCGTAGGAAAAACTTTGCTGATTGGCCGAGAGCAATACCCCTCCATAGCCCA
Source organism: uncultured Bacteroidia bacterium (assembly GCA_964521065.1). GTDB lineage: Bacteria > Bacteroidota > Bacteroidia > J057 > J057 > CAYVAP01. Next base: position 3,929 of record CAZFPQ010000315.1, read on the forward strand.
CATTGAGGGCGATGGGTCGCCGCGTGCGCGCCGTTTCATATTGGGGAACCTCACGCTGATCTTGCCTCACCACCAGATCGGTATTGAACACCTGGTCCAGCTCCATGATCAGCAAACGCATGGCATTGCCACGAACCTGATCCACCATATCAAGGGGTTTGTGATCTAGTTCCTCAATGGCCCGGCGAGTCAGGTCTGAAAACCCATTGAAGGGAATGTCATTGAGGTTGCGGTAATACATCAGCCCGTCTTTGACCAACATCCCAAGGTCTTCCACCATTTTCTTACCGGGTCTGTCGAGGGTGATGTCTTGCGCGCTATAATCTAGGTTTTGCTGAATGTAGGCGTCTATGGCCGTCAGCATTTCTTCGCGTAAGACAATGCGTTCCTCCTCTGACAATCGCCGGAAGTAGGTGATCACAAAGTCATAATCGGTGCTTCCAGTCAGCTTGTAATTGACGGGAACCCGAAAATTAGAAGACTGCAGGTCGGCCCCTCTTTTCCAATTCCCTTCAAATAAGGGTGGCTTATTTCGATTGGCCTTGGGTTTGAAAATGGCCAATTCTACCAAACTGATATTGGGTTCAACTTCACCCGTGATGATCAGGCGTTCCTCGGCGGGGAGTGGCTGGCCATTGTTAAAGTAGGCATTGGCGTAATCGAACTCTACGCGCTCAAATTGACCAAATAAGCCATTTGACAGCACAAAGAGGCTTATGAAAACCGCAAAAATAAAGGGAGAGGGGAGTATGTACTTCATTGATCGTTGATTGGGACAGGGTAGGCAAAACTTAAGTTATGACTGAACACAGTCACAACCGTCACGGAGGTATCGCAAGTTGCCAAAATTAACTTAACCAACCGCTTTCCATGAAGGTTTTGTTTTGCAGAAAACAGACCTTGGTCATTCCAGCTTCAGTTTTTTTTCGCTAATTCATCTGGCTAAGCAGATTTCGAGATTTTGAGAAGCAAGACATTGAGGCAAGACGGGTAATCGTACCAAGTTCATTGCGATGTCCTTGAGGTACCCATTCGATGCCCCAATTTTAACCCCCAAGAACTAACTCAAGCGCTATGCAACAGACCTTCAATCCCCGTAACGAACACATCCAAGTTTGGGTAGGAGATAAGCTTTATCCCCGGGCCGAGGCCAAGGTATCCGTATTTGACAGCGTGGTACAAGGAGGAGACGCCGTCTGGGAAGGACTACGGGTCTACGATGGCCGCATTTTCATGCTGGACCGCCACTTGGATCGGCTCCAAAGCTCTGCCCATGCCTTGGGTTTTGGCCAGATTCCCTCGCGATCAGAGATCGTCGACGCCATTCGGGCTACGCTCCAAGCCAATGACATGCGTGATGGCGTCCACATCCGGCTTACCCTCACCAGAGGGACCAAGATCACCTCGGGCATGGACCCCCGTCTCAACCAATCTGGCCCTTGCCTGATTGTCCTGGCAGAATGGAAGGCACCGGTCTATGACCATGGAGGCATCCGCCTCGTTACCAGCAGCATTCGCCGCAACTCGCCCATGATGTTGGATTCCAAAATCCACCACAACAACCTCCTGAACAACATCCTAGCCAAGATCGAAGCCAACTTTGCGGGCGTGGATGACGCCCTGATGCTGGATATGGATGGCTTTGTATCCGAGACCAACGCCACCAACGTTTTCATGGTCTGCAAAAACCAAAACCTCCATACTCCCTTGGCTGAGGCCTGCCTGCCGGGCATCACCCGCGGTGTAGTGATGGGCTTGGCTCGTGAGCGAGGCCTAGATCTCTATGAGCGACGCATATCGGTGTCAGAGTTTTACACCGCCAACGAAGTCTTCGTCACGGGCACCATGGGTGAACTGGTCCCTGTGGTGGAAATCGACGGCCGCCAAATTGGGCGAGGTGAGCCCGGTCCCGTGTTGTCACAGTTACAGGAATGGTTTGGCCAAATGACAGAGCGCTTGGGGGAGCAGGTGTTGTGATGCTGTACTCGCTTGGGCGGATTGCTGGCCTAGGCGCATACTCAAGAAGGCTAGGAAGCTATTCGGTGCAGGTATAAATGCCAGTAGGAGGATCAATTGCCTACTAGCTCAGGGTGATAAAACTTTATTTTTGTGGTACCGGTATCTAATAGGAAACCAAATGTCTTTACACTGACGGAATCATTGCTAAGGTATTCTCTTTTCGACAAAAGGTTCCCGGCTTGATCTAAGGTTGTAACAATTGCCTTCCCCTTACAATCCATTATATAGATTTTGATGAGCTTACCAGAAGCAACTACACTTCGGTTTATCTCTGTGGGAACCTCGCAAGGTATAAAAACCGAACATTCCTCATATTCAGCCCGAAAGCTCGTATCACATTCACAAACAATTGAGCTAGATCTGGTAAGAGTGAATGGAAGAAAAAGCAGTATAATCGCTTTAATGATTGGACTCATGGTTTCATGATTAGACTTGTCCCAAGCTACTCATCGATATAAGTCAGGTCCTTTTATGAACCACCTGTAAAACCCTCAGTCCCCAGACAGTCTCGCCTCCCGCTTCACCCCTCCCCCGTCTCCACCAAAGGCAGCCTAGACATACGCAGCAGCACCTGTGCGGTAGTCAACACGTCTCGCTCACAGTATACCCGAATGCGTTCGTAGTCTTTGTCTTGCCAAAACACCTCTCCCACCTGGCTGCCATCAATGTCGTCCTTGGGAGAAGGAATGCCCAAGATCGCCGCCAGCAATTCAAGACTGGTGTAGGCCTTGTAATCGCCAAATTTCCATAGCTCCATGGAGTCGAGCAGGCGTACCTCCCAGGGCTTTTTGCCTTGGATCTGCAGCGCTTGGGGTAGAGGCAAACCGTGGACGATGTAGCGACGCCCTAGATAGGGGTAGTCAAATTCTTTGCCGTTATGGGCGCAGAGGTTGCGCTTGGAATTGGACTGGATGTACTTGTCCAGCATAGGGCCAAAATCAGCTAAAAGCTGATGTTCGTCATCTCCTACAAAGGACTTCATCACCATCTCGGGCTTGCCCTCGGCGTTGAACTTCAGATAGCCACAGGAAATGCAGACGATGCGGCCAAACTCTGCGTGGATGGCGGCTCGCTTAGGAAAAATCTGCGCAGGGCTGTCATCCGGCAAGTCTCGCTGATAGCGCTTGGATTTCTTGTCCCAAAGCGCCTGCATGTTTTCGGGAAGGTCGGCGTAAGTGGGGACAATGGAAGCGGTTTCCAGGTCCAGGAAAAGGATGTTGGCGAGTTCGTCTTGGCTAAACATAGGTCGAAATGGACAGGGTAAGATGAAGCAAATGGCTTAGAAGTTAGTACAGAAATTTAAATGGACAAGCTTTGCAGGTATGCTGGGCCATAAATTGACAGTCCTTGTCCTCTTCTTTGCAACGGCATTGAGGTAGGCTGGGCTTCAACCTAAGTTGGGGTATAATCAGTTGTAGTGCCCCCACGGTGCTTATTAATGCAGGTGGTTTTACCAAGCGTAGTGTCGCCTCTCCGATAAACTGGCGTCTTCGAGCGGCGGGCCTTGCTTTTTTTGTAGGAAAGCAAATTGAAAGCTAATAATTAGTTTAGCGATGCCAGGTTGGGACCTCCACCCTCATG
>CAZFPQ010000316.1:0-7487 GCA_964521065.1 uncultured Bacteroidia bacterium
AACTCCTTAACTCCTTAACTCCTTAACTCCTTAACTTTTTTAACTTCTTAACTCCTCCATACCCCATACCTCATTCACCCCCAAAGTAGCGCATGCCTTGGGTCGGAAGAGAGGAAAAGTCAAACAGGGTGGCGTTCTCAAAATGTGAGCCCTGTCCCCAAAGGGTGCGACAAGAAGTACTAATCCAGGCGGGTTCCCAATAGATGAGTCCTTCCGCTTCGCCTTCAACCAGGGCCTTTTCTAGTGCTTGGAGAAAGCGCAATTGCCCTTCCTGAGTCGCAGGATACCCGGGCAACAGCGATTCCTGCGAAAAGAGATTGTTGGCTGAGTCATTGCTTTCCAGGGTAAAGGGATAAGCGGTTTCTACCACCATCACCCGCTTGCCGTATAAGGCTTTGAGGCTCTTGGTGGCTTCACTTAGTTGCGATAGGGAGTAATCGGACCAATTCGGATAATAAGACAAGCCAATCCAGTCGTAATCGGTCAAGCCTGCCGCTTGGGCCTCCGCAAACCACCAAGCTCCGTTTTCGGGCTGGGCTACGTGTAACATACTCGCAATGGGGGTGTCAAATGCCTGGGCGGCGTCGCGCACGGCCTGAAGCCCCCGCTTAAGGAGAGCGCTGTTCCGAGACCAGTTGATGCGCTCATAAGATTGATCGGGATCTTGGAGGATTTCGATGTTGATCTCATTTCCTACCTGAACCATCTCTGGGAGGAGGCCTTCCGCGTGGAGTTTGGTCAGGGTCTGGTAGGTATAGGCATAGAGACTGTCACCTAGGAGTTGAATGTTGTTTACTACCCCTAGCCAAGCCTTGGGCACTTCTTGATGACTGGGATCACTCCACGTATCCGAATAGTGGAAGTCTAGTAAAACCTGCATGTTCTGTGCCTTGGCTGCTTGGATGGTCTTCTTCACATCATCGAAATCTGAATAATTCGTCCAAGTAGGGCTATGCCACAGCCTCACTCGTACCAGATTAGCTCCCGCCACTTGGAAGACTTCATAAGGATTGGTCTCGACCCCAGACTCGTTGAGGTAGGTAGCTCCGCAGTCCAGCATTTCATTTACGTAGGAGAGGTCTGCTCCTCTAAAGAAAGTGCTCTTGCTAGCTACAGGTTCAGCAGGCTCAGCTGGCTTGGGTTCCACGGCAGGACCGGTTAATTGGCAAGCAGCCAACCAAAAAATCATGAAGTACAAGGAAAACATATATTTAAATTTCATAGTAGCTCGAATTTTGAGATGCTCAGATATGGAGAGCGCCAGGCATGGAGAAAGGTTCGGTGATGATCAATTTGTTGGGTAAATGTCATGGCGCATCTTTTTGTTCAGGAAACAATCTTTATGAGTTTGATGACGATACGCATATTTAGCGAAGGGCAATCGATTTGTCAGCGGCGTTGATGATAAGGGTGTAATTACCTGGGGTGCCAATGAAGCGGAAATTGTTGTCTCCATCTACGGCATCCTCGAAGTTGCTATCAATGCTGTATCCTTCCGAGAGATAAAATGGGAAATTTAGTCCTGAGCTCCAGTCATCCCTAACCGTAAATACCCGAAATGCTTCATTGCTCAGGTCCAAATTCGCTTCCCAAACGTCTACTTCAACCTGCTGAGCTTCGGTAGCTCCAGGCCAGTCCCATCCTCCAGGAGTAGCGGCGCCCACCAACCAAAGTGAGCCAGATTCTGCTAAGCTGATGGTCTTGGCATTTTGATCGATGCTCAAGAGGTAAATGCCAGGATCGCCAGTGAAACGGAAGTTGTTGTCCCCGTCTTCGGCATCTTCTAGCAAGGGTGTGATGCTATACCCTTCGCCAACGAAGTAAGGATAGTTCAAGCCCGAGCTCCAATCATTTTCCGTGGTGAAAAACCTGAAGGTTCCATTGGTGAGCTTAACCTTGACCTCCAAAAGATCTTGCTCGCAGCTTAGGACGAGATGGGGACCCCAGTTCCAACCAGCGTCGACCAAGGCATCTCCCAAACCAAAGAGTGGAGCACAGTTGTTCGTTTCTACTTGCTCAATGATCTCAATATCCAGACCCAATACTTCAGAGAGGGTATCAAGGTCGTTGCCAGCTCCCACGAAGGCGCGCACCCTCACGTACACGGTTCCAGAGTTGTTGGGATTGCCTAGGTCGTCGGTGGTATTCGGATCATCATCTAAGCCTAAGCTATCGGCGAGGCTGAGTAAATCATTTACGCTAAGGGCAAAGTTGGTTTCGCTGGTGGTTCCGATTATTTCTGGAGCGGGGAAGCCTGGCTGAATATCGGCTTGGAATTCGTAGGTGACATTAACCGGGGCACCAAAATCTGCTTCTTCCCAGATAAAGCGTTCGGCCGTATTGTCAGCCACGGATTCAGCAAGCAGATATACGCTAGAAGTTGAGTTGATAAAGGCGATTCCATCCTCATCCTGACTAGCGACAAAGATCAATTCGTTGGGTTCTTCACAAGCCGAAAGGACAAAGAGTAGGGCGAGTATGCTATATATAAAGTTTTTCATTGTTAGAGAGTTTGAGGGTTAGCGGGTTCAATAACCAGGGTTTTGAGAAAGGTTGGGATTGGCAGCCAAGCTTTCGCTGGGCAAAGGGTATAGGACTCGATGTTCAGGTAGGGCAATTCCATTGGCGGCGTTGCCTTTCCAGGACCAGGGGTAGCCAGCTCCAGTGAATCGCCCAAATCGAATCAGATCCTGGCGGCGATGAGACTCCCAGTGAAGCTCGACTAGTCTCTCGTCTAAGAGCAGGTCTAAACTTAGCTCAGTTACAGCCTCGGGATTTCCTGCCCGGCTGCGTAAGGCGTTTACGAGGTCCAGAGCGCGGCTGGCGCTACCCCCTCCCCCTCGTAACTGAGATTCTGCGTACATCAGGTACACATCCGCTAAGCGGAACATAGGAAAGTCGGTGTCTACGATTTCAAGGGCTGAGCCCCGAGTGCCGTCGGCTTTGAGATTGGACCACTTTCCGATGATGTAGCCTGAATTGAAGTCGGAAATGTTTTGGATGTCAATGGGACGATCTTCGGTGATCAAGGTATTGCGAGCATCTTGATCATAGCTTCCATTGAGGAATACCTCCGAAAACTGCCGACTGACCCGCAAGGCTCCACCCCATCCACCGGCATTTACGCCAAAGTCTTCCCCATTCGATTCCTGGGCTCCTACTTGTCCATTGACCGCCAAGGTAGTAGGGCCATAGTTTTGGGTGGTGATGCCATCTGAGACAATCGCAAAAATGATTTCCTGGCTCGCCGCGTTTACATCGTTGTCGGCCATAAATAGCTCCAAGTAGTTATCGGCCAGGGTGTAGCCCGCGTCGATGATGTTTTCGCAGTAGCTGATGCAATCTGCATAACGATCCTGGCCTACGTAGACCTCTGCGTTGAGGTAGAGCTTGGCCAATAACATCCACGCGGCACCTCGGTCGGCACGTGCATAGTCATGCTGCCGAGGAGCTATAAGGTCGGTTTCTATGGCCAGAAGTTCCGTTTCAATGAAGCTAAAAAGTGCGGCTTGGTCTGCCTGAGGGGCTTGGTAGGCTCCTACGGGATCGCTTTCTACGGTGAAGGCACAGCGCCCAAAGAGATCTAGCATGTGGTAGTAGGCCAAAGCTCTTAAAAAGCGAGCTTCTGCCCGGTAAACTGAGATTTCCTGACGGAGTTCTGAGCCTACGCCTCTTTCATCTAAAACCTCGCTGGTGGTTTGACGAAGAAACTCGTTGGCGAAAGCGACTTGCGCCATGCCTCGGCCGTACATGCCGCGAAGCAATACGTTGGCAGGTGACCAAGTGCTGCGCTGAATTTCTGCTAATCCTGGATCATTTTCCCAACTCCAAATGGCCTCGTCTGTAGCCAATACCTGCAAATTCCAGAGTCCGCGCCCGTATTGACTGGTACCCGCATCGATGCCAGCGATGTTGGAAGAGGCAGGTCCTTCTGCACCTGTCAAACTAAGGTTGGCGTACACGCCCGCTAAGGCTTGAAGATAAGCTTCTGACGTTTGGTACAAGTCATCTGCTAATACCACGTTGGGGTCCTCGGGAGCCACGTTTAGCTGGTCAAAGCAACTACTCAGTAGGAGCAACAAGCTTCCTAGTAGCAGAGAATAAAAGGAATATTTCATCGGTAGAGCGTTTAGTAGGATAGATTGACGCTAACGAGCCAGGTTCTGGCTCGGGGATAGAGGGTATTGTCGATTCCGCTAAAGATCTCAGGGTCAATGCCGCTGTAATTGCTCAGTAGGAAGAGGTTTTGTCCACCCACTCCGATTCGCCCCTGTAGCTTGGTACCGAAAAGATTTGTCACAGAATAACCTGCGTTGAGATTGTCTAGGCGGAGAAATGAGCCGTTTTCCATGAAGTAATCAGAGAGGATTACCGTGGAGGTGGTCTGGAACTGAGAGTTTTCTACCGATCGGGGTAGGTTGGCCAGTACTTGCACATTCTGGATCAGATCCAATTGGGCTCGAGCCGAGTTGACATTGTTGTAAATGTAATTGCCCAGGCTGGCCCGGAGGTTCATCGAGAGGTCCCAGCCCCGGTAAGTAAGTTGGGTTTGAAAGCCAAAAGTGGCTTCGGGCTGATTGTTACGGTAAAGGTAGCGGTCTTGATCGTTGATGATGTTGTCATCGTTGAGGTCGACGTAGGCTCCTTCAATGGGATCTCCATTTTCATTGTACACCTGTCGGTAGACAAAGAATTTGTAAGGAGCGAAACCCACTCGGTGCACTTGAATGGTGTTACCCACCCCGCCAGCGATGTCACCTACCCGTACATCCTGCCCCAAGGCAAGTTCGTCGATGCGGGTTTGGATGAAGGTTCCATTTAAGGAGACGTTCCAGCGCAACTTCCGTGCTTTGGAGGCGATGACATCGGCATCGAGGGAGAACTCAAGCCCTTGGGTGCTGAAATTACCGATGTTCTGGAAACCGGAATTGCTGAAATTGGATCCGTCTGAAATGGCGGCGAAGGCTAGAAGATCCCTTGATTCTTTGAGAAATACCTCTACCGTAGCATTGAGTCGATTGTTGAACAGCCCTAAATCGAGGCCAGCGTTGTAAGTAGTGGTTTCTTCCCATTTGAGCTCGTCATTGCGAAATTCTGGGATGGAAATGGGAATGGGTTGCCCGCCAAAATAATATTGGGAGTTAGGCAAGCCTGTAGCGTAGCGCTGAAGGAACTGCAAGGAGGCATCATTGCCAATATCTTGCTGCCCTGTAATGCCCCAACCCAGTCGAAGCTTGAAGTTGCTGACAGGCTTGAAGCCAGGAAACAAATCCTCATTGATTCGCCAAGCAAACGCAGCTGCCGGAAAATTCCCCCAGCGATTGCTAGGACTGAAGCGAGAGGTAGCGTCCCGTCGGTAGGAAAGGGTCAGTAGGTATTTATCCTTTAGGTTAAAATTGCTCCGAGCAAATAACCCGATCAGCACCAAATCATTTTCCACCGTTGTGACGGGTTCCGAGTCTGGTAGATCATTACGCAATTCGCCGGAAAAAAAGCCCCATTCTTCAAAGCGCTGAAAGGAGTAACCTGCGGTAGCATCAATCTTTAACTGTCTTCCTTCTTCCCTGAAATTCAGGTATCCATCAAAAAGCATGTTCCGCTGATCATTGGTGTATTCGGTTAGTGACCCTGCGAACTCGCCATTGGGCTGGGCGATGATGTTGCTGGAATCAATCCGGGTATACCCCATAACAGATGCATCATCAATTCCTAGGTTAGCCACGGCACTCAACTGAGGCAGAAAAGGAAAATGGTAAGTCAATTGAGCGTTTCCGTACAGGCGATGGACGATACTTTGATCGTCTTCCTGCAGTAAAGCAGCCACTGGATTTTGGGGTGCGTTGGGGGTGAGGTCGCTGCTATTGAGTACTCCGTCACGGTTGTCAGACCAGTATTGAAAGAAGCCGCCGAAAGGTGAGTTGGGGTCATACACTGGCTGGGTAGGGTCGAAAGTGATGGCATTGCCTTCTTGCCCATCGGCAAATCGATTTCTTTCTTGGGAATAGTTGGCGTTTACGGATATCTCTAGCTGATCCTTGAAAAATGTAGGATTGAGGCTCAGCGAGGCTGTATTTCTTTGGAATTGGGAGGTCAGGCGCAGGCCTGGCTGATGGGTCGTTCCCAGGGACAACCGCAGGGGCAGGGCTTTGAAAAGAGCACCTTGCACCGATAAGTTGTAGGTCTGAAAAAATGTCTCGCGATAGATTTCGTCTTGCCAATTGGTGTTTGCTTCCCCTAGAAGAGGGACCAATTCGGGTCTCTCCTGTGCTACCAATTCGCGAAAAGCATCGCCATCAAAAACCTCTACTTGCCGAGCCACGGTACTATAACCCCCTTGAGCCTGGAGCTGAACCTGAAAGCCTTCCTCTCCGCCTTTAGTGGTGATGAGGATTACTCCATTCGAGGCACGAGATCCATAAATGGCCGTAGCAGAAGCGTCTTTCAACACCGTAAAAGATTCTATGTCGCTGGGATTGAGGGTACTCAAAACCGAACGTGCACCGCCGATGGTGTTGTTGGAAATGGGAAGGCCATTGATGACAATCAAGGGATCATTGGAAGCATCCAAGGAGGCTCCACCACGAATGCGAATGGTCGATCCTGAGCCGGGTTCGCCTCCAGTGTTCACGGTTACACCTGCCAAACGACCATTAAGCAGGTTTTCGGGGGTGACCATGTTTCCTTGGTTGAAGCTGCGTTCAGAGAGCGATGCCACGGAGCCGGTCAAATCCCTGACTGCCGTCTGGCCATATCCCGTCACCACCACTTCTGAAAGCATAGTAGCCGCAGGCTCTAAGTGAATGGAGAAACGACTTTGTCCAGCCACTGCGAAAACCTGAGTTTCATATCCTATAAATGAGATTTGAAGGCTATCTTCTTCCTGCACGGTGAGAGAAAAGGCTCCCCGGTTATCCGAAAAGACGCCTTGGTTAGAGCCCTTGATGAGGATCGTAGCACCGGCTAAGGTTTCACCCTCGGGAGCGGCTTGAACCACTCCCTGGACCACCCTTTGACCGTAAATCTCCTCTGGAAAGGAGATGAGCAGCATGAGAAAGAGACAAGAGCTAGATGCAAGGAAGGAGGCAGACCCTGCCCACCCTGTATGTGAGCGGGGCTTTGGTCTGGGCAAATGAGGGTTGAATGAGTGAGGGCTGGCTTGCCGGGCCAGGATAGTCTGGTAGAGTAGTAGAAATGTCCGCATGTAAACCTGGTAGTTAGCGTCTATTAGAAAGCACTGCCATAGCGGTATCGCCAATGGAGCTGTAGTGCCAAATCAACAGTCACAAGGCTACCAAAGCCCAAGCAGGAAGAGGGGGGTAAATGGGGAAAAGGAAGGGGGTGTATGGCATTGTGTTGATTATCAATGGGTTAATTCGATGGGGCACATCTTGTATTTGCCCCATTGTAGCAGGGCCTAATGAGAGCTTAGAACCTCATAGAGATTTTCTTCCTCCCCCAACTCCTTAACTCCCTTAACTCCCTTAACT
>CAZFPQ010000317.1:0-7480 GCA_964521065.1 uncultured Bacteroidia bacterium
GTACTCGTGGCAAGACAAGTTTAGGTCGTAAACTCAACATCCAAACAGCCTCTAAAGTGATAGCTTTCGATTGTTTAATCATTTTCACGCATCAAATCTGAAATGATACAGATCATTCTCGCTCCAGGGAAGCAGAAGGACGCTTCGTTTTTCTTAAAGAAGCCTTTAGGCTAAGTAGATGAGCCCCAATCAAGCCAATGGAGGAAATGTAAACCAAGTTGCGGAAAATTTCTCCATAAGATTCTAGCAAGATTGCTGCAGCTAGCAGGCCATATGATACCCATAGCAGCATCCTCATCCAGTTTTGATGGGTATGACGACTGGAAAACCTAACAGCGAGAAAACCTACCAGCAGAAATACAAAATCCCAGCCATGGTGTAGAAACCATGGCATATCAGCAGCATGGTGATGGTGATGCAATTCTGCCGCTGCCCCTAACCAGAGGGGGGCTAGGATACAGTGAACTAGGCAAATGAAAGCAGCTAGGATACCAGTATAATCAGCAAAAAACGCGTATTTTGGGGGCTGACTCATGGGGAGCAATGGGGTTGGAGTTGTTGCACGTGTATGTGCAAAACGGCCATTTTGCAAAAGAGTTGCAAATATACCTGATATTGATCCTCTAACCAAGTTGAATGAGCACTTCCCTTTGCGCTTAATGGTTCCAGCATGCTAAAAACCACCGAAATCCACTTCGCCTATCCCCATGCTTCTTCCTTGACTTTTCCAGCCTTAGAGGCAGAAGCAGGAAACCCTCTGCTGATTTTAGGTCGCTCTGGAGTAGGAAAAACTACCCTACTTCATCTACTCGCAGGATTCCTTAGGCCTCACCAAGGCCAGATATGGATAGGAGATACTGATTTAGCTTCTCTCGGTCAGGAAAAGTTGGATCGGTTTCGGGGGCAGACCATCGGAGTAATTTTTCAACGTGCCCATTTCGTTCAGTCTTTGAAGGTAGGTCAAAACCTCATGCTCACCCAGCATTTAGCCCAAAGACCCGTGGATAAAAAGCGTGCTCTGGGGGTTTTAGAAAGTTTGGGCTTGGCCCACAAGTGGCAAATACCTACTCATCAACTCAGCCTAGGGGAGCAACAGCGTATCTCTATTGCACGAGCGGTCATCAACCGCCCCAAGCTGCTTTTGGCGGACGAACCTACCTCCGCTTTGGATGATCAAAGCACAGAGGAGGTAATTGCGTTGCTACAGAATTCCGCCCAAGAAGCCGGTGCGGCCTTGGTCATCGTGACCCATGACCAGCGTCTTAAAGACAGATTTAGCAATCAAGTGGAGTTGAGTTAGACACAATAGAGGCCAAAACCCTTTCCAGTGGCTTTGGCCTCTATTGCTTCAAATCCATAACTTTTAGAATTCTTTTACCGGTCTACCCCTGGGTCTCGCTCTAGGAATTCTTCATAGAGACGCAATTGGCGTGAACTGTTGGGCATCAACCATCCCTTGATGAAAACATGCTTGACCTGGGTCTTGGTCTCAAAAGGATCTCCATCCGTGACGATCAGAGTCGCCTGCTTGCCCTCCTCTAGAGAGCCCATCTGATCAGCCACTCCAAACAGTTCGGCAGGTGTCAGGGTCACGGCCCGCAAAGCGGCCTCCTGTCCCATGCCGTAAGCTGCGGCAAACCCTGCCTCAAAAGGTAAGTTCCGAGCATTGCGATCATTATTGGTACGGAGTGCCACTGTTACCCCTGCTGCATGCATCAAGCCCGGATTGGCATAGGCTCGGTCGTAGCGGTCATAGCCCCGATTAGGCAAAGCCGTACAGGGTCCAGTGATCACGGGTATTTGGGCTTCAGCCAACTCGTCTGCCACCCGCCAGCCTTCGGCTACTCCAGTGAAGATGGCATCAATCTTCTTTTCTTTTACCCATTTTATCGCCGCAGAAATATCACTGGAGGCATTTACTTCTACCAATAATTTAGCTTCTCCTCGGTAAGCTGGCAGCAAAGCCTCTAGTTCAGGATAAAATCCACTGGACTCTGCTTGATTTAACTTGGCCAAAGAGTCAATTCGGTGGTAAGTAGCCAATTTGTCCCAAAGTTGATTCAACTCTTTGGCCGCCTTTTTCTGGGCTTTTTCGATGTCCTCATCGCTGCGTCGGTCGTAACGCCCCCGACGTGCTCCACTCGGAAAATTCAGGCCCACAGCTTTGAAACCTGCGTACATTTGCTCAGGTGTATAGCCATGGTAATTGATCAGGGCAGCTGTGCCAGGAAAGAGCCCGCCCTCGGCCTTGCTGAGTCCCGTAGTCACGCCATTCATGCGGGTGATAGGAATAACTACTGAATTGGGATTCACTGCGGTAAGGGCCTGAGCTTGAGGCGTAACATCTCCTACTTCGTTGTAATCGCGGGTCAAGCTGATGGAACCGACTTCATATAAACCTACATGGTTCCCTGCATCGATTAAGCCTGGATAAATGGTTAGGCCCGAACAATCAATTTGTTCTGCATCAGCAGGAATACTCACCTCGCTTCCTAAGGCTGCGATCTTTCCCTCTTGAATCAAGAGAGTGCCTTGTACTTGTCCATTGCTCACCGTTTCGATGGTGGCATTTACCAAGGCAAATGTCCCGGTTCGGCCCTTGGGTTCTTGGGCATGAGCAAGCTCAAACAGTCCCAAAACCAAACTGATATATATGACGAGTTTTTTCATTATTTATCGACTTGATTGGTAATCAAAATAGCCTAGCGCTCTAGCTCTACGTCTTGCATGCAGCGATCCTCTTCTTCGGTGTAGATGGTGACGTCGATCTTTGCTTCGGGGTCTACCTCTAAGCGCATGTCATCGGGGTCCTCGTTGATGTCAAAGCGTACAACCCCATCCACAATGGTCACCTGAGGAATGGCATATATGCTCAAAGGGTGGCCTTTGAAGATGGCGATGTCTCCATCTTTTCCCTTTTCTAGGCTACCTACTCGGTCCTCAATGCCCAACTGGATGGCTGGGTTGAGGGTAATCAGACGTAAAGCTTCGTTATCGGAGAGTCCACCATAGCGCTGAGTCTTGGCCGCCTCGTGATAAAGGTGACGGATCAAACCCGCATCATCTGAATTGATAGAAGTGGTGACGCCATTGCGAGACAAGATGGTGGCGTTGTAAGCGGTAGAGTAATACACCTCAAATTTATAGGCCCACCAGTCTGAAAACACCGAGGCACTGGCGCCAAATTTGGCCAATTCGGGTGCGACCTTATAGCCTTCGTTCACGTGCTGGAAGCAAATGCGGTTTACTCCATAGTCCCCCAATACATCCATCAACATCAAGATCTCATCAGCCCGATAAGAGTGGCAGTGAATGATGATTTCTCCATTCAAAATATCAACTAGGGTCTGCTTACGGAGGTCATATGCAGGAGGAGCCATCTGCGGATTGCTTTGCTTGGCCGTTTCATAGTATTGCCAAGCTTTTTCATATTCTTGAGCTTCGCTGAAAGCGCGGCGAAAGGTCATTTCTACCCCCATGCGGGTAGCAGGAACTTTGCGGCTACCTTCTCCATGCACCCGCATGGGATTTTCCCCCAAGGCAAACTTAATGGTCCGAGGTGCGCCTTCCATTTTGAGGTCATCGGGGTTAGTCAATCCATAGCGGAGCTTTAGGGTCTCACACTGGCCACCGATCACATTGGCCGAGCCATGCATGGCGTGGATAGAGGTAACTCCACCTGCCAAGGCACGGTAAATGGAAATATCCAGGGGGTCCACCACATCACCCGTAAACACTTCGGCGGTCACGGGATTGGTGCCCTCGTTGACTGCGTCAATGGCGATATGGGAGTGGGCATCAATGATGCCTGGCATGACATGCATGCCAGTGGCATCTATTTCTTTGGCACCGCGTGGTGCTCGGAGACTCTTTCCTATCCGGGTGATCTTGCCATCTTCAATCAAGACATCGGTTTCAGGTTTGACTCCATCGGTAATGGTAATCACCGTGCCATTCTTGATCAAGAGACTCCCGGTTTCAGGTTGTGCATCCAGCCCCAACGCAGCAAGTAGCAACCCAACTAACAATATATTTTTCATGATAGAATCAGATTAAAGTTGTAATGTAGATCCTTGCCTAGTCAGGCTTTTCAATTCGCTCACCCTCGATGGGGAAAGAACCAAAGCTGCCGATGCTAATGGTTCCTTCGAAGGTCTCTCCCTCAATTTCCACATCGACCGTTAATTCCAGGCTTCGTCCACCTGCATCAACTGTGTAGGCAAAGGTCATTTGGCTCCCGTCAACTTCAATATCTTCGAGCTCTAATTCTTCGCTCATTCTCTCGCTGGCGATGGTTCCTTCATAGTCACCAGGCTCACCCTGGATCACTATTTTACCGCCATTCTTTCCCTGAGGGCTTTCGACCATATAAGTCCAAGTCCCAGCTACGTTAAGTGCCTCTTCTCCTGAAGATTTCTTCTTTTTCTTCTTCTTTGCCTCGTATTCAAATACTTGTCCATCAACAAGCACATATCGAGTCTGAGATTTTTCTGCAAAAACTGGCTCGGTAGTTACTATGATGTTGGCCATTTTCCCGACTGCCAGGGTCCCCATTTGCCCGGATAAGTCAAGCATATCAGCTGGGATCGTGGTGAGGGCGGCTAAAGCCTGATCCTCTGTCAACTCTGTCTCCTCTACCAAGCGTTTCAAATTGGAAACCAGGTCTTTCGCCGAGGTCCCTCCCGTAGCAAATCCAAACTTTAAATCTGCGGCTTGTAAAGCAGCAGCTTGCTTCAGTGCCATCTCGTAAGCTTCTAAGCGTTTTGCGGCAAGGCCTTCCTGTTCGGCTTGCCTAGCCGGGGACAGACTGGTATCCGCTTCAAACTCCTCCGGCTTATCTGGCAGGTCTAAAGACAGAAAAAGAGGTACCCCTGCATCTTTCAGGGCATCTACTTGGTAAGCACCTTGCTCTAGTCCAGCTAGGGTTAGCTTGAATCCCAGCTCCTTTTGAAGATTTAACGCTCTATACACATCTTTTTGACTGCTGACTGAGACCAAAGCAGACATCTCTTGATTAACCAAGGGGTACATAGCTTGGATTTCAGGGTCATATGCAGGTCTAGCCATTCCTTGCGGATTGCTGGCATAGTTTTCTTCGTGGGTTTTGGCCAAGGCAGCTTGGCGGTACATTTGCTTAAGGGTGGCCAATACGCCCAGTAAATTAGAAGGGTAAATCCGCCCAGAGGCGCCCTTAAACTGGACAAACATGCTGGAGCTCCCTCTGACAGCCATATCAGCCTGATCTTCTCCCGCCAACAAAATGATGGCTCCTTTACCTGGCAACATGCCTCCTTTGGGTACTACCTGAGTGACCGTGAACCCGGCAGCCCTAAGCTTGCCATAGTCTGAACTCTCAAGGTCTAATAGGTCCATCACTTCTCGCTGGGGTTGAATACCCGCGCGGTCTTTGGGAGGATTACCGGGGTCTTGCGGGCGCTCGCCACGTTCTCTCTCTGGATCTTTTTGTCCAACCTGGGACATCCCATCGATAAACCCAGCATAAACGTGCATCGAATCAGCTTCTAAGCGAATGGCTTCACCAGGGATGCGTACATTTTTACCCATCGCCGAAATCAATCCATCTTTTATCACCAGGGTAGCCCCCTCAATGGATTCACCCGGTTGAGGATGTAAGGTCACATTAGTCAGCACGTAGCTGCGACTTACTGGTGGCAGGTCAGTTACATCGACCTGGGCCCATGCCGGCGAGCCGCTCCATAAGCCAATCAGAAGAAAGCTGATCCAGCTTTTTATAAGGAATCCTTGCTTCATAGGTACGTAGATTGTGGTATAAGTCTGAAAATGAGCGAACAGGGATCTAAACAAATTAGGTAGTGGGCGCTATTTCTCGGACTTCAATCTTCCAATCACACATTTTGATCGGCAGAAGCTGACTAGTAACATTGCGGGATGAATCGCTTCCAGCCATTTAGGCCTGCTTACACCAAAAGATTGGTCGGCCGTCTCCTGAAAGGAGAGAAGTTGTTTCTCTTGGGAACTCCAGCACAAGGCTCTACTCGATTAGCCGAAGACTTGGCGGAGTTACTTCCTGGTGCCACCTGGATCAAGGAGGAAACAGATGGCCCAGACCCCATTAGGTGGAAAGCTTTTCAAGAAAAACCACTAGGGCCAGTGATCATGGTTTCGCTTCCTGCTCAGGAAATCATCCATGAAGGAGCTTTGACTGATTTGCTGGCCAATGAGTCCTTGGGCTTGTTGCTGATTGGCTCAAAGGAAGTCCTAGGTCTTCCCTCAGCAATCACCTCGCTGCGCTTACCTCCCATCGCCTATCAGCGCATCACGGAAGAAATAAAAGCTTTACACCCAAGTTTTCCTTACAGTTCCATCCTGGCAAGAGTGGTTTTTTCCCACCCTCAACCCTATCCCCTTCTACAGTTTTTACTAGCCCAATGGCCAGACGTATCCTCTGATGGCCCAGAGTTTTGGGAAGACTGGGTTCAGGAGAAGCTGAATCGCTTCAATGCTACACAAGGATTGGCTCCTACTTCGGTAAAAGAAGAGCAGGTGAAGTGGTGGCAGAAAGTCCTAGGCTGGATGGGTGTTAGGTAGACTAGCGCCTTGTCAAGACCCCATGCCTCCCTTTCCTTTGCTCAGCTACTTGCCAAGCTTTTGCATGATTTCCTCAGATACCGCGTCCTTATGGACCATGATATGGACGGTCTTCATACGAGCGTAAGGTTCACTCATGTACAGAAAACCACCACAGCTGTTACTTTCTCCCCAAGAGTTTTTAGTTAGAAAGAAAAGCTTTCCTTCTTGGTCCTTGGCTAGTCCCGTCAGGTGCATCAAATGGTCATCGGTCGTAGCGTAGTTGTCAAAAGCGGCCTGGCGCAAAGCAGGGGTAATTTCTTCGTCCTCCATGTCTCCCAGGGTGGCAATTCCCTTGCGGTGCTCAAAGCCCTTTTCGCTCACATCCCCATCCCAAGCTACGGTATATCCCTCTCTAATGGCCGATTCCATTAGTTCCATCAACTCTTCCAAGGGGATGTTGTACATGCGGTGTGCATCCCAATTGTCCGGAATTTCCAACTCAATTTTTTGGTAATAAGGCCCTGAAGTCAGGCTGGTAAACTCATAATAGTTGTCCGCATCTAATTCTAGCATCTCCGCAAAAGACTGAGGGGTATAGCTTTTGCCTTCATATGTAAAAGTAGCTGGTACTTCACCTAGGTAAGCATCCAAAATTCCTTCTACCGCCATGGGCCAGCGGTCAGTTAGTTCACCCCGGCTCTCCACCACCGTTTCGACAAAAGATTCCAGTACACGGTCTAGTTCACCGTGGTCGTGGCGTTTGGGGTTGGCCAATTTACCACCGTATACCACCTGAGGGACTACCCCATGCTCGCGCAAAACATTGTTTACATCATGAAAGGTACCGCCAGGGCTAAACTGGGAGTTTCCGTGTAGTCGAACGTATCGCTGGGCCTTAGCTGGATAGATTTTTCTCACTACAAACATT
>CAZFPQ010000318.1:0-7475 GCA_964521065.1 uncultured Bacteroidia bacterium
GAAATTTATCGGTTGGGTTATTTGTCCAAGCACCTGAAAAATTGGCGAGCGATAGAACGCATATTCCGCATTCAGCTATGAAGTACTACACAAGACTTTCCATTATTCTCTTTTGGGGACTAATTGGCCCCATGTCGATTTGGGGGCAAAGGGTTTTCCAACAAAGCTTGACCTTCAATACTTTTCAACAGGGTATCCAGCTCAACTACGAACGGCAATTGGGGCCTCAACACAGCCTGATGCTGGCGGCTATTTGGCACATGGAGGGTCGTAGCCAAGAAGCCCTCCTAGAATTCATTGATGTGTGGGAGTGGGACATGGTCGCAGGCCCCAAGGCAGAAATCCACTACCGCTACTGGCTAGGCAAGTCCACCCCTGGACTTAGCAGTGGTGCCTACCTGAGTGCCTTAGCGGGCCATAGCTGGAGGCGTACCCTGGACTATGAACCCGCACGACTATTTTATCAGCGGAGCTACTTTGGCAGCATGCTGGGCTACCGGGCCGTGGCAGGCAGATTGGTGGTAGCTCCAGGGATTGGCTTGGTCTACCGGGTCCCTTGGAAAAAAATTCCCGATTGGTACAAATCTCGAAATCCTACCCCTTTCGAACTTCAATCTTTGTCCAATAACTATCAGGGTTTGCACCTGATTGGCAACCTAGAGATTGGCTGGGCGTTTTGAGATGGTGGGAGCCTGAGATATTGGGATCCTGAGATGAGGGAATGATCAAACTATTAAGCTTTTAGATTCTCCCACTCTCAAACTCTCGCTCTCTCAGGCTCTCATCATCTCCTCTTAACCATTTTTAACTTTGCTTAAAGGTTCATTAACTCAAGCTTTGCCAGTTGTCGTTTAACTTGCTTTCAAACAATTAAACGTCATGCAACGAATCTTCACCTACCTCCTAATTAGCCTACCTGTTTTCCTATTTGCCCAGCAGAGCAGCGGAGAGATCACCTATGCGGAGACCATTCGCTTCAAAGAAATCCTCGAAGTCAACGGCATGGACCTAGCGGGCATGTTGCCGGAATCCCAAACGGGGAAAAAACAATTGCTGTTCACCCCAGGAGCCACCCTCTACCAAGACCATCCTACTGACAACGAACCCCAAGAGTTTAGCCAAGAATCTGAAGGCGTCTCTATCAAAATGGTCATTTCCCGTAGCGAAGATGCCTTGTACCACGACTTAGCAGAAAACACCTATTTGGAGCGCAAAGATTTCATGGGAAAAACTTTCCTCATTGAAGTCGAAGAACCCAAGAATTACGAATGGAAGATTTTGGGAGAACAAGCCAATATCGCCGGTCAGCTCTGCATCAAAGCGGTATATGCACAGGGGGATAGCTCCGAAGAAGTGTTTGCCTGGTTTGCCCCACAAATACCCATTCAAGCAGGTCCTCTACGTTACCGTCAGCTCCCCGGATTGATCCTCAAACTAGAAATGGACCAAGGAAGCAGAACTGTGGTCGCTGAGGAGATCAACTTTCGCAGCGTCAGCCCAGAGGAAATGCCCAAACCAGAGGAAGGCAAGAAGGTGACTCAGAAAAAGTTTGACCAAATCGTGGAAGAGAAAACCAAGGAAATGCAAATGGAGTACGGAGGCAAAGAGGGCAGTGGCACCCGCTTCATCATCCGAAATTAAGGCCTTACTAAGAGGCTATATATTGGCCTCACAGCCCTATTCCTTACCCCCACTCTAGTTGGTAAAGCCGTCCCTTTTTTCATTAAATCGGAAAGGGCAGCTCCTCTCATCCATCACTCCTAAACATCTATTTGCCATGAAAAAGCTTCTGCTCCTATTTCTTTTGATCAGCACCATTTCTCTCAGCTGGGCACAAGGTGGATTAAACCTCACGGGCAGCGTCCAAGATAGCTCAAACCAAGCCCTAAGCGGTGCATCCGTGATGCTGCTACAAGCCAGCGATTCGGTGTTGAACAGTTTCGCCTTGAGTGATCCTAAAGGACGCTTTCGCCTAACTGGTGTAAAGCCTGGGGAATACATCTTACAAATCAGCTTACTCAACTATGCCCGCTATTGGGAGAAGTTGAGTATCCAAGGCAAGGACAATCAAACTTTGGATCCGATCACCCTGGAAGCCGAGATCATGACCTTAGAAACCGTGCAAATAGAAGGTGAGGTCTCTCCCATCCGCATGAAGGGGGATACCCTCGAATACAATGCAGGCAGCTTCAACCCTGAAGCAGGCGAAACCGTTGAAGACCTACTCAAACGCATGCCAGGCATGGAAGTAGACCGAGAAGGCAACGTAGAGGCGGTGGGAGAACAAGTGACCAAGGTGCTGGTGGATGGCAAAGAGTTTTTTGGTGACGATCCCCAGGTTGCCACCAAAAACCTCCCCGCTGATGCCATCGACAAAGTTGAGGTATTTGACCAAAAGACAGATGTGGAGCAGTTTACGGGAACCGATGATGGCCAAACGCAGCAAACCCTTAACCTGACCCTCAAGGAGGACCGGAAGCGGGGAGTCTTTGGCAACGTGGCCGGTGGATATGGAACCGACAATCGATTTACCCTAAAAGGCAACCTCAGCCATTTTAGCCCCAAAAATCAGTTGTCGGTATTGGGGCAATTCAACAACCTCAACCAGCAGGGCTTTTCCTTCAACGACTACATCCAATTCATGGGAGGCATGAAAAGCATCATGTCGGGAGGAGGCAACATTGTGTTGGACGGTGGCCAAGTTCCCTTAAGCGATTTGAATGATGGTCAGGGCCTTATCACCAGTGGAGGAACTGGGCTCAATTACAACCGGGAGTTAGGGGATCACCTGCGCTGGAACAGCAACTATTTCTTCAGCGGAGTCAACCGGCGACAGGACCTAGAGCGCTACCGCGAGCAGTTTTTGCCTCAAGGGTCATTTATCATGGAGGAAGAAAACCGCTATGAAAGTCTGTTTTACAACCATGCCCTCAGCACCAAGCTTCGCTACTTTGGAGATACCGTTCACCAGTTCACGGCGAGGCTCCGTCTCGGATGGAACGAAGGGCAAAATGCCGATACCACCATCAACCAAACCTTTGATGCAGAGGGAAATCTGGAAAATGGCTTGGATCGTCTTAATGAAAGTAGCAGACAAAAAGCGGATGCCACCCTCAACCTTAACTATTCCTATAACTTGGGCAAAAGAGGGCGCACCATCAGTTTGAGCACAGAGGTCCAAGGGGAAATAGAGGACCAAAGTGGCTTGCTTCAATCCTTCAACCAGTTGTATCCTCAAGGAATCCTCATCAGCGACAGCCTACGCCAAGATCAACTCCAAGATCAACAAAACATGGGGCTGCAATGGAGCGTCTCCTACACCGAGCCCATCGGCAAAAAGAATCGATTGGGTGCATCCTATGAGTTCAGCAATAGCAGTGATGAGTTGGATAGACAGGTATTCGACCTCTGGCCGGAGTCTACCTTCAATGAACAATTGAGCAACCGCTTCCGTCGGGATTTTGATTACCATCGGCCAGGAATTCGCTATGGGTACCAAGGGGAAAAGCTAAAGTTCTCTACCCAACTCCAAGCACAAAGAGCTTACCTCGAAGCAGATTTGATCAGTTTGGGAGAGAATGTACAGCAACAATACGACCACCTGCTGCCCAGTGCTCGCCTTTCCTATGACGTGGTGGAATCAGGCCACCTCAACTTCAGTTATCGAACCAGCGTCAATTTTCCTACCGCCAGACAATTGCAGCCTGTTCTTGACAACAGAAATCCATTCAACCTCTATCAAGGAAATCCAGACCTATTGCCGGCTTACCAACATACAGGAAACTTGAGCTTTAATCTCTACGACCAGTTCAATTTCATTTCCCTTTGGAGCAGTGCCTCGTTGACCTACAACAACAACCCCATCGTAGAAGCCCGCACCGTAGACAGCTTGCTGCGGACCCTGCGGACCCCCATCAACGTGGATAACGCCATCAGCGGTCGAGGCTACCTTTCATTCAGTGCCCCGCTGCGCCCCATCGGACTCAAGTTTCGGCTACAAGGAACTTACCGCTTCCAGCAAAACATCGCTTTCATCAACAACATCGCCAACGACGTACTCCGCCAAACCTTGTCTGCGGATCTACGCCTTGAGAATCGCAACAAGGAAAAGTTCGACGCGGCCATTGGCATTGACTTAAGCCAAAACTGGGCTACCTACTCGGAAGCCAGCAGCTTTGATCGCAACTTCTTGAACCAACGCTATTACGCCGATTTGATGATCAAGCTGGGCGACAACTGGCAGATCAGGAGCAACCTAGATTGGGCAGTCTTTGGACAAGAAGTATTCCAGGATGACTTACAAATTCCCCTCTGGAGTGCCAGCCTTCAACGCAGCCTCCTCAAGAAGAAGCTCCGGGTAGAACTCAAGGCCTTTGACTTGCTCAACCGCAACCAAGGCTTGGATAGAACGGCTGAACTGAACTACCTCGAAGAAGTTCGCACCCAGACCCTGAGCCGCTACGTGCTGCTCAAAGTCAGCTACTCCATCACTTCCGTTGGAGCGCAGAAATAGTGCTTGACTACAGGAGAGGCCAGGGCATGAATGTTTTGCATGTCAGTCGCCTCAGATAGATCCCTCAATTGCCCATCCTTGAACCACACGAGGATGGGCTCTTTGCTGTTTTCGGTATAGGCTTGGTTTTTCACCTGCCCACTGAACACATAGTAGCCCGCATCTTCAAAGGACATTCCCTTTTTTTGGGCGTATCGTTCGCGGGTCTCTGCCACTAGGGCTGGCTCAAAAGCGGCTCCTTGCAAACGAATCTTCAACAATCGCCTACCCAAAAGGGCTTGTGAAAGGTCAGATAGTACCGGATCCTGGGCAAGTTGCCATTGCTTGATCGCAAACTCTACATCGTTGTCATCCAAGCGGATGTAGCGCTTTAGCACCTCTTCTTCTTCTAGTTGATCGGGGCTGATTTGATTTCGGAAGAAAAAGCCCAAATTCTCAGGCAGGTAGACCGCCTCACCACCCTCTACCAATTCGCGTACCCGGCGCAGGACATTGATCAGCATATGTTCGCCTGCTACTGCAGTTTTGTGTAGATACACCTGCCAATACATCAAGCGGCGAGCCAAGACGAATTTTTCCAGCGAGTAGATGCCTTTGTCCTCGCAAACCAATTGATCCCCATAGACATTGAGGATCTTGATGATGCGGTCAATTCCTACCACGCCCTCGGCAACACCGGTAAAAAAACTATCCCGGATCAGGTAATCCATCCGGTCCATGTCCAGCTGGCCCGATACCAATTGATGCAAGAACCGCCGCTCATAGTCTCCAGTAAAGATATCGATGGCCATGCCCAGTTTGCCTTTGAACTGGCGATCGAGCGAGCGCATCAGGGCCAGGCTCATGTTTTCATGATGCAGCCCTGGGATGATCACGTGCTCCAAGGCATGAGAAAAAGGCCCGTGTCCCACATCGTGCATCAGGATGGCAATCAAGGCCGCTTTATATTCCCGCTTGGAGATTTCCACTTTTTTGCGCCGCAGCACATCCAGGGCTTGCCTCATCAGGTGCATAGCCCCTAGGGCATGGTTGAAGCGGGTGTGCACTGCTCCGGGGTAGACCAAAGAGCTCTGCCCCAACTGCTTGATGCGCCGCAGGCGTTGGAAAACCGGGGTGTCGATTAAGTTGAGGATCAAGCCCCGGGGGATTTCAATGAAGCCATGCACCGGATCGTTGACGATCTTCGCAAGTTTTTTGTTATGCTGAGGGTCATGGCTGGGAGGCATGTGGTATGGAGAAGTTAAGAGAGTTAAGAGAGTTAAGAGAGTTAAGAAAGTTAAGGAGTTAAAATAAAAGAGTTAAGGAGTTTTCCACTGCATTCCCTTACCTCCTCACTCCCTTACCCTAGGCTGTTCCAATTGATGGTCATTCACTTCAACGGTTTTGGGGGATAGAAACATGCCCTTATCACGGTGAGTAAAGCCATCTGGTTCTTTTTAAATCAGACTTAACCACCCGCTTGAGTCATCCTGATCGACCGCAGGGAGGAAGGATCTCACGGGCCTCACTTTCTGCTCCAACTTTCCATGGTGCCTGCTTTGGGGTCGTATTCATGAGGGGGTGTGGCCAGTGCTACCGTTGAGATTCTTCCTACCTAGTGCTCGTCAGAATGACTTTTAGGAAAAAGAAGCTTCGCTGCCGATTCTTAATTTGATGCGCAAAAAACGCCGGACAGATTGCTAGCCAAATTGAACAGTCTACCCTTAGCTCCTTGCCCCTTTGTTCCCTTCCTCTTTCTTTGACCTACTCCTCTTCCAACTCTTCGTTAAAGTAGATTTTGTAGTAAAACATGCCTCGCTGCTCGTCATAGGCTCGTTCCATCCACTCGCTGGCTTGTTCGGCCTGGCGGGGATCTAGTTTGATCTCGATATGGGTATCCAACTTGATCAGGGTACGGAAATGTTTGCGCAAGTTGCGTACCGCAAATTTGGAGATGGCAAAGCCTTCTTCAGCAGGCGGCAAGCCAGATTCTGTCTCATAGACATTGCGATAGTCATCAAACTGGTCCCGGTATTCTTCGCTGGGCAAGACGTCCTCTTTGAACTCATCGAGGTCGAACTCCTTTTTCTTCGCGAAGTAATTCAGCGAGCGATTGAGGAAAACAACTTGTTCTTTTTTGTCCTGTTCCCGGCCAAACACGTCTTCGACGAAATTTCGGGTGAGGTTGAGAAAGCTTTCGGTCTGGAAGCTGTTGTCCTGAATCCGTTTGACCTGCAAGAAGTCTTCTCGCCAGTAGGTGGTGTCTTCACTGGACTTGTCGACCATCATCACGCTGAAGCCATCTTCGGCGTACAGGTTGAATACCAAACAGCCCTTGTCCAGTTTCTTGATGTTGATCCCCTCCTCGGCGTGCATGGCCACCTGATCTTCTTGACCTTCGACCTTGAGGAAAACGTCTTTGTTCTCCGATTTAAAGATGCCAATGGCCTCCACTTCCTGTCCATCAACCACACATTCCCGAAAATGGGCCACATAGAGCTCCCCACTTTTGATATGAGGATGAGCGGATTGGGTGTACAGATGGGTCAGTAGGTGGACCGAAATTCCCAGGAAGTCCTCACGGGGCTGGGTAAACATCTGCCGACAATAGGTGTAGACCTCATTCATGTTGAGGTCGCTGGGGTGGCTAAATTTGAAGTATTCCTCTGCTTTGAAAGGCTTGAGAAAATAGTCCTCCAGAATCTGGGTCATGTGCTCCTCTTCGAGGGCAAATAGTTCTTTGGAAGCGAGGACACCCTCGTTGCGGACTTTGTTGCCGACTTTGTGGACGGCCAGGGTAGTAAGGCGAGCGGAGCTCAGGTCAAGCATGTGCGTAGTTCAATTTTGAGTCGCTGGTAGGGACGCAAGTTAGGCAGAAAGTAGGAAGGATGCTTAGTTGGATTACCTCCATTGCCCATTCGCTGGTCTCAAATCAGACTGAGCCTCTTTATCACCTTTATAGTTAACCTTCAAAGGCAAGCCT
>CAZFPQ010000319.1:0-7417 GCA_964521065.1 uncultured Bacteroidia bacterium
AGCCGAAAGTCGTATCGATAGCCCCGTACCCGGGTTTCGCGGGGAGTACCGGCGGCCAGGGTGATGAGGCTAGAGCGGGGCTGGCTAAGGAGTTCGAAGCGCATCAGGCTAGGCTCGTAGGGCGGAATGGGCAGGGCCAGTCCCCCTTGGGCCAAGGTATAGCTTTGCATTTTGCGCATCAGGTTGTGGTAGAGCCGGGCGGGGTAATCTTCTTCTTCAGGATGAAGGTAATGGACACTGCCATCTTCCCGATTGCGAGACACGCAGACCGGGCTAAGGGTGCGCCAGCGGGTTTGGCTGGTGAACAAGGGTGGGGCCAATAGGTCCAGCGTCTCTACCGCAAAGTCGACTTGACTTTGCTGGTCGCCCAAGCGAAAGCTTTGCTCAGCAAACAGCCCCTGAATGAAGTGTTGGCCTGATTCGGGCAAGCCAAAACCTAGCTCTAGCTTTGCACAGTCTCCTTTCATTCGAATCCGATCTCCTTGACGATCGAAAGGGCGAAGGTCTAGGTTGGAAAAGCCAAAAAGACGAAACTGCTTCCCTTCGAATTGATAGCCTTGGTCATGTAGCCAGGTGGCGAACTGCTGGTCAGCTTGGCCCAATACGCGATAGATCCAGCTCGAAAGTTCGTACTGGTAATTAATGGGAAGAATGCGCTTGTTTCCTTGACGCCTAAAGGTCAATCTAAATCTCATGACAGAGGGATTGGTTGAATGCTGTAAAGTAAAGGTATACCTACAATATACAGAGTAGAATCATGATTCCGAATTGATAAGGGCTATAAACTGCGGTGTTTTTACTCATTCCAATTTTAAATCCCCCTCCATAGGAAACCCCACGTAGCAAGGAATTAATCATATGTATCGGACCGAGATGGCATAAGGAGCAAAAGCTTCTCATCTTTGTGCTTGCGATCTATATGTTACATTCCTAGTTCCCAAGAAAATGGCCCAACGCATCCTCAAAGTACATCCTGACGACAATTTGGTCGTAGCCTTGCAAGATTTGAAAGCGGGAGAACAACTTGCTTTAGGTGAGCGGACTTATACCCTGAGTGAAGATATTCCCGCTAAGCACAAGTTTGTAGAGGAGGACCTGCCCGTAGGAGGCCAGGTAAAAATGTATGGAGTCTTGGTAGGAAAGGCCACCCAAGCCATTCCGGCGGGGGGGCGTATCCGGGTCGAAAACCTGACCCATGAGGCGGAGGGTTACGACCTCCAAGAAGGACAAGCAACTTGGCAGGCTCCTGACATATCGAGATTTACGGATCGAACTTTCATGGGCTACCACCGGGCCGATGGCAAGGTAGGCACCCGTAATTACTGGCTGGTCATCCCGCTGGTCTTCTGCGAAAACCGAAACCTCAAGGTCATCGAAGAAGCCATGCTCGGGGAACTGGGCTATTTGCGTGACAAAGATTTTTCTGTGGACCTGCGGCAATTGGTAGACCTCCACCGCCAAGGAGCTGGAGCCGAGGCGGTATTGGCGGCTGACATCATCCAAAAGGGAGGACAAGCAGCGGAACGAAGGGTCTTCCCACAAATAGATGGCATCAAGTTTCTCCGCCATGACGGAGGCTGTGGGGGCATCCGCCAAGACAGTGAGACCTTGGTCCGCCTCATCGTGGGCTACCTCACCCACCCCAATGTAGCAGGAGCGACCATCTTAAGCTTAGGCTGCCAAAACGCCCAGGTCTCTCTGCTTCAGCAAACGCTGCAAGAAAGAGACCCCCATTTTGCCAAGCCACTCTACATCCTTGAGCAGCAAAAGAGCAAGTCGGAGCGAGAATTCATTTCCCAGGCCGTCAAGCAAACCTTTCTGGGTTTGGTGCAAGCCAATGAACTCGAACGGGCTCCCGCCCCCTTGAGCGCCTTGACCCTCGGTTTGGAATGCGGAGGCTCAGATGGCTTCTCTGGCATTTCGGCCAATCCAGGATTGGGCTATACTTCTGACCTCTTGGTCGCCCTGGGAGGCAAGGCCATCCTGTCTGAGTTTCCCGAGCTCAACGGAGTGGAACAGGAGATGGTTAACCGCAGTGTAAGCCCCGAGGTGGCAGAAAAATTCATGGGCCTGATGCGTCGCTACGCCCAAAGGGCGGAGGAGGTCGGCTCGGGCTTTGACATGAACCCATCCCCGGGCAACATCAAAGATGGGCTTATCACTGACGCCATGAAATCGGCGGGGGCGGCCAAAAAAGGAGGAACTTCCCCGGTCCAAGCAGTGCTAGATTACACCGAACCCGCCGAAAAGTCCGGCCTTAACCTCCTCTGCACCCCCGGCAATGACGTCGAATCCACTACCGGCTTGGCCGGATCTTGGGCCAACCTCATCGTATTTACCACTGGACTGGGAACTCCCACCGGCAACCCGGTGGCACCAGTAGTTAAATTGGCCAGCAACCAGAAATTGGCCGAGCGCATGGCTGACATCATTGACCTACACGCGGGAGGCATCATCGCCGGAGAACAAAGCATCGCCGAGTTAGGGGAAGAATTACTGGAGTTGCTGATCAAAGTGGCCAGCGGAGAGACCCTAACCAAGGCAGAACGCTTGGGACAAGATGACTTTATCCCCTGGAAGCGAGGAATTTCTTTATGAGGAGACGTTGAGACAGTGTGAGTTTGAGATATGGGGAGCTTGAGGTTTTGGGAGCTTGAGATATGGAGAGGAAAGCGAGAACTACTTCGCCATTCATATCACCCGCCAATCGTGAACAACTATCTTGTCCATTCTGAAACATTCTTCCCATTCTGTCCAGGCAGTTCTCAAATATACTCCACATTAAAGAGCAACCATTCACCTGCCTGAACTTGGGTTAGTATCTCCAGAAATAACTCATGGTCTTCCTCGATCCAGGCAGGCAGCTTTCCTATGGGTTTATCCCAAAGCAGCTCTATCTTGGCGGCTAAAGCTGGCATTACCTGCTCCATGGCATAGGAATCAGCGCCATAAAAGGCCCCATTGATGCCTGATAGGTCTTCACTCGTACGGCCAAAGAAGATGGTTTCGCGAAAATAAGGGTTGACCAATATTTCATATTCCTGGAAGCGGTAGTCCAATCGGGTCTCAGGGAACAAGAACCACAAGCGATCCACCAAAGGAGAAAACTTAAAGTGTAAATAGTAGGTGTACCAAAACTGGCCATAAGTCTCAGGCTGCATGGCCAATTCCCACAATTCTCCCAAAACCAGCTTTCGTTTGTACTCCAGCCCTTCTAGCCAATTTTCCATGTTGCCTAGGGAGGGGTGTATTTTTCGAGTAGCAGCGTAGTGGGCATAGGTCGAGTCTAGAGAGCTCAGTTCTATGGGGCGCTCAAGATCTGCGATCATCTCCTTGATCAGGCCCTTTCGCTCTGCCACCGTATCCTCTACCTGCCGAAATGCGGCCAGCCAGGCTTCCGCATCTGCATGCAGCAGCGTAAAATACTGTGGCCCGGCGTATCCCTTGGGCTGATTTTCTGAAAAAGTCGGCAAGGTATCTAACTCGCTTCTCTCTGGACTAATGATTTCTAACTCTCCTTCGGCTACTTCGGTCAACATCTTTTTCAAGTAGGCCACCTCGCCTTGCAGATGAGGGGTAGGAGCTTCTTCTGGATTGAGTTTGGCACTAAACTCTGCAGCAAAATCCCGATTCATGGTACCAAAGTCTCGGTAAATGCGCATCAAGCCACCATCAGGCGCTCGGCGATTGGTGGCCTGTTTCCATTGCAACAGGCTATCCTTATCGTAGCCTTCTTGTCCCAATAGCCAGCCTCTACTTGGTGGATAGATGCCGACCAGATAATCAAAAGTTTCCTCAGAAAGCAGCACACTAGGGCCTAGTTTAAAGGCCTTGGGGCCATAAGGACTGCCTGCAAAAAGGGCTATAGATTGACAATGCCCACTCGGCCAAACCAAGCGATCTACATATGAAGCTTCCCGAGCAAGTTTATTGCGCATGAACTCAATGCTCGATGGCTTCAAATTGCTGCCCATCATATAGCTGTAGGCATTCGCCCCCCTCAAAAGTCGGATTCGCTTCAAGTAGGCATCTTCAGCTTGCAAAGGGGCCGCATTGTAAGGAGAGAGAATGATGCTATCCAGTAAGTCCAACACTTTGGTCTGGCGCTCTACGTAGGGGCGAGGAATGATCTCCCGCAGCCATTGGACTCCAACTGGCTTCAAGGGGGTAAAGGGAAAAATAGGGGCTGGGCCCAATTCTGAGGGAGTCAAGGGGAAAGCCTCCGATTCGAAAGGATCCTTGGCCAGGGTATCGGCAGGCAGTAAAAGGGGAGATTGGGCTAGGATCAGGAAAGGCAAGCCCAAGACAAACAGTATGACTAGGAAGCGCATGAGCAAATAAAAATTGGAGATCAGGAGGACCAATATAGCCTCTGATCTCCAATTCAGGTGCGACCGCCATCAAATGAGGGGTAATTCATTTTGTCGGTATTCAAGGCGAATACTGACAGGATAGAATGGGTTAGGAAAACCTTGCAAGAACTTTTCGGTCCTTTCTAATTCAAACTCAGCCACTTGCTTGGGTCATCCTGATCGACCGCAGGGAGGAAGGATCTCACGGGCTACACTTTCTGCTCTCACTTTCTGCTCTCACCTTCCGCTCAGCCCACAAAGTTGTCTTTTGAATGAGGAACGCAGGGCCAGTGCTTCCGTTGAGATCCCTCCTCAGCTAGCACTCGGTCGGAATGACTCTTAATGAGAAAAACTTCATTTCTGATTCTCCATTTTCTATGCAAAAAATCGCCTGACAGATTCCTACCCAAATTGAACAACCTACATTACGCCTTCGCCCTCAGCAACTCATCCAGGCGATCAAAGGCAGAGCCCCAGCCATTGTAGATACCCATTTTCTCTTGCTGTAATTTGTAGGCTACAGTTGGGTGTAACACGTTAAACCTGAAGTGGGTCTGCTCTCCCTCTGGAGAAAATTCAATGTGCAATTCGACCCCTTCGGTCATAGGGCGGAAGTTGGCGGTAGTGACAATCTTTTTCTGCGCCACGATCTCCAAATACTCTCCATCCGTAACAAAGGTCTGCCCATTGGGCATCGGCATCGAAAATTTCCATTTTCCGCCTACCTTGAACTCAAACAGGACAATGTCCATGGTGGCTCCTTTAGGCCCCCACCAATTGGCCAAGTGCTCGGCCTGGGTCCAGGCTTCCCACACCAGGGACAGCGGTGCGTCGAAAGTCCGTTCGATGGTGACCAGTCGGTCCAGAAAATCATTCGTCGTTTCCATTTTGCTTGTTTTTGAGGGTGCTTAAATATTGTTCAAAGGAATCAATTCTGTTCTCCCATAGCTTCTGGTAGCGTTCTATCCATAAAAAGGCGGGGATGAGTTCGGTCGCTTCAAGGTGGCAAATGCGCTCTCTGCCTTTGGCTTCTACACGCAAGAGCCCACATTCCCGCAGAATCTTGAGATGCTTCGATATGGCCGGACGGCTGATGGGAAATCGTTCAGCGATTTCATTGACCGTCAAGGACTGCTGGGTCAGCAGATCCATGATTTCCCGGCGCACGGGATCGGAAATGGCTTGAAAAGCATCACGCTTCATCATTTGTAACCGTTTGGTTACAAATATATGCGTAACCTTTTGGTTACACAAATTAAACACCCAAAACATTGAACTTCATCCCCAAAATGAATGGAACCCTATTCTAAGGGAATTAAGCGCAGGATATATCCAGGATCCTCTTTCGCAATGTACAGATACCCATCTGGCCCCTGCTCAATCGCCCGTAAGCGGCCAAGACCCAGTAAGAGTTTCTCATCCCCCGCCACTTGTCCCTCATCAACTTTGGTGCGGTGCAGGTAGCCAAAGCGAAGCGAACCAGAAAGGATGTCTCCCTCCCAAGCGGGATAGCGATCACCGCCCACGATGCACATGCCACAGACCCCAATCGAAGGTACCCAGTAGCTAAAAGGTTGCTCCATGCCTTCTTTTTCGGTGATGTCGGTGAACTTGGTTCCCGTGTAATTGATTCCGTAGGAAATGACGGGCCAACCATAGTTTTTCCCTTTCTCAATCTGGTTGATTTCGTCTCCTCCTCTAGGCCCATGTTCATTTTCCCACAACTCTCCGGTTTCGGGATGAAGGGCCAAACCTTGGGGATTACGATGGCCATAGGACCAAATGGACTGGATCGCTTCGTCTTGATCAGCAAAGGGATTATCCGAAGGAATACTTCCGTCATCTAAAAGGCGGTGAATTTTCCCCGGAAAATTACCGAGCGATTGGGGGTGATCATCTCGCCGTCCCCGATCCCCTACAGAGATAAACAGATAGCCATCGCGGTCAAACTGCAAGCGAGACCCGTAGTGATGGCGGGTGGTAACGTAAGGCTTGGCTTCAAAAATCAATTCTTCATCGCTCCATTGTCCGTCCTTGATTTTGCCTCGGACTACGGCCGTGGTGCCCCCGCTGCCATCTTCATTCGGTTTAGAAAAAGAAAGGTAGATCCAGCCGTTTTGAGCGTATCGAGGATGCACGGCTACATCTAGCATGCCGCCTTGCCCCTTGGCTCGAACGGCAGGGACGCCTTGGATTTCCAGTAAGGGTTGGTCTGGCCGATGGAGGAAGACTTGCCCTCCTCGATCGGTGAGGATCATGCCTCCTTCAGGTAAAAAATCCATGCCCCAGGGAACCTCCAGCCCACTGACTACCGTGTCCAAGCGAAAGCGCAGGTCGTCTGATTCGATGATGGCTGGCAGGCCTTGATCTTTATCGGCAAAACTCTCTTTGGTGATGTCTTCAATTCCTTTGAGAATATAATTGGTCAAAGCTTTAATCTCTTGGTCGCTAAAGGTGGTGTCGTAGCTAGACATCCCATCATCGGGATAGCCATACTTAATGGACCGAAAGACCTCATTCCAAGAGTTGCCATATACCCAGTCCCGGTCTACGAAACTTTTGAGGTTTTCGCCATGGCAGCCAGAACAGTACTCTTGGTAGTTTTCCGCGGCTCCGAAGGGGGCGATGCATTGGGCACCAAGCCCAAATAGGAATACCACACTCAATAACAGCGGAAATAAATGGCGAGTAGACATAATGGAAGGAGTTAAGTGGATTTTCGTAAAAATAAAGACCTAGGAGTTAGAATTTGTTCTATAGAGGACCAAATGTATTTCCTCTTTCATTCTTGATCAGATGAGGCCTTGGGCTAAGTTCAGCCGAAAGTTTACTAATTTGATCTCAAATACCTCAATTCTATGGACCCCGAAAAGCAAAAGCAGAAGGAAGCAGAAGACGCTGAGCTAAGAGAACTCTTCCCTTTATTTAAATCTTGGCGAAGCCTTTACTTTTTTGTGTTGGGCGAGCTCGCGGTGCTGATTCTCTTATTTTACTGGTTTAGCCAAGCTTTTTCCTGACCTTCATCTCCCCTTCTTCACGCTTTTTCAATTCTTCCCATGACTACC
>CAZFPQ010000320.1:0-7375 GCA_964521065.1 uncultured Bacteroidia bacterium
GATAGATGACAGGGAGAATGAAGTGACAGGGGCTTACATCGTTGGGTACCCTAATTCTCCCAATGAGGAATACTTGAATCTAGGTCTACCTGCCCTGCATGGCCCAAATCATGGCTTTTTCTTTGGTCGCCCTGAAGATGGTATGATGTTTCTCGTTTGGTTCGTCGGAATATTTCCACGTTAGTGCTTCCACGGAGCTGCGACTTAACAGCCCAGCCAGTTGATGGGTATATATCGAAATGTCAGTGGCATTAGAACCAGCAAACCAAAGCCTGATCGGGTGATCAGAAAAGCGCTGGAGAAAACTATCGGCATTTGAGACGAGGTAATTTCCATTCCACCAAAGTGAGGGATCCATGGCGATATAAAAGTCAAAAGCTTCTGGTTCCAAGAAAAATGTTTCCATGACAAATAAGCCAGCAAGCGACTCCCCAATGATGCCCTTGGTTTCACTGATGCGGTAGCGTTTACCTATCTCTGTCATCAACTCCTTGGTGATAAATGCCCGGAAAGCCTTGGCTCCATCGTCCATGGGGATGCCATATTTGGCGTGCTCCTCTACCTGTGAAGCTCCAGTCAGGTCTCTTCCTCTTTCGGTATTTTCTATTCCTACCAAGATATGAGGAGGAATGCTTTTGCTCTCAATCAGCTGAGCAAGGGTATTGGCAATGTGGGGGAAATCTTCACGTATGCCCCCATCTGGCATGTCTAGGACGGGCAAGGGATCTGAACCTTGTTCGTACTGTGGGGGTGTCCATATATTGATGGTTCTCTGCTCACCTACTTCAATGGAAGAAATCTCTATGCTCTCGTGTGTGGGAATGGGATCGGATGGCTGCTTAGGAAAAAAAGCACGACAGCCTAGTAAGAAGCTGATCATTGAAAGGAGCAGAAGTGATTTGTTCATCGTGGCAAGAAATTAATGGTGTAGAGTAGAAAGAGTAAACATACCCCCCTGACAGACTTCATCGTTTGAATACCCTTGAACGCACTCTTTATTGAATTATCCGCTACATTAAGTCAGGTTAGCTCTCTGAGAATCTATATTGTCTTTGGTGATTTTTGTCCTGCTTGAAAAGAAAATCTCCTAAAGATCAAGCAAAAGTGCATAGTTGTTTTTTGACTGTTCCTTAGCGTAAAAGATTCATTATGCTTACACTTAATCTCATCACATAAATCTCTAAAAATATCAATCATGCGCTTTTCAATCCTCTATCTCTCCCTTTTTGCTTTGTTTTTCGGACTGCTAAGTTATAGCCATGCACAAATCCGTGTGGCTTGTGTCGGCAACAGCATCACTTTTGGTTCCGGAATAGAAAACCGTGAGCAGTACAGCTATCCAGCTCAATTGCAAACCATGCTTGGCAAAGGCTGGGAGGTTCGAAACTTTGGGGTCAGTGGCCGCACCATGCTCAAAAAAGGGAATCAGCCACTTTGGGAAGAAGAAGCATTTGCCAATGCCCTGGCTTTCAAACCCAATGTAGTAGTCATCAAACTTGGGACCAACGACTCCAAAGACTTTAACTGGAAGTACAAAGAAGATTTCGTTTCTGATTTTCAGGCCATGGTTGACACCTTTCAGTCAGTGTCTGATCCCCTGATTTTTGTTTGTATCCCCGTGCCTGTGTTTGGTGATCGGTGGAATATTGACAGCACTGTGATGGTAGAAGAGGTAAACCCTCGGATCATGCAGGTGGCTGCATCCAATGATTTGATGACAATTGACCTTTATCATCCCTTCCTCGGCAAGCCTGAGCTTTTCCCGGATCTCATCCACCCCAGTGGACATGGCGCGGCCCTCATGGCTGGCATCATCGCAAGCCATCTGCTCGCCAATGACCACGCCATTCTTATGCAGACCGTTCGCCCTTAATCTCATAAATGCAAACCCCGAGCACAATGAAGCACCTGATCCCTATAGCCTTTCTCTCTTTCTGTGCTTGCTTACCTCAGCTTTGGGCCCAGGCTGAGGACCTTTCCCAGGTATGGCCGACTCAGTGGATATGTGCGGCAGAAGCTTCACCCAAAGTCTACGGCGTACAGCACTTTCGTCGTACTTTTTCCCTAGATAGCTTACCAGCAAGCTTGGTGGTTCACAGCTCGGGGGATATGCGTTATCAACTGTTTTTAAATGGAAATATGCTTACCTGGGGCCCTTTGGCAGGAGATTTACGGCATTGGTATCATGAAAGCACAGACATTGCGCCCTAACTGAGAGAGGGGAAGAATGTCATTGTCATTGCCGCGCCCAATTATGGCGCCTATCCGCCAGATGCCCGTCTGAGTGTGCAGACAGGTTTTTTGCTTGCGGCAGATCAAAAGAAGTTTCGTTTTCTCAACACGGGGTCAACGTGGAAAGCCTTACCCAATCAGGCCTATGCCCCCAATCGAGTGGATGGTGAGCAGGTCAAGGGTGGTTGCTTAAAGGGAAAGGGTGAACTCTACATTCCGGCCCATACCCAAGCCCGCGTGCTACTTGATTGGGGATATGAAACGACGGCCTATCCTCTATTGCAGGGAAGTGGCGGCCAACACGCCCCGCTTACCCTGACCTATGTAGAGGCTCCTTATGGGGGTGAGCCCAAGAATAAAATTAAAGGTACCCGAATAGGTGTCGCAAAAAAAGGGGCTATTTGGGAAGAAATGAAAGACCAGTTGTGGCAGTTTATAGCTCCTGAACAACCCCAATTCCTAGCCCCTTAGCTAGTCTTATGAGTCGTTTATCTAAGGTCAACAGTTGGGCATTATGGTGCTGAGCCATGGTCAAATACAGGCAATCATACACCGGATGATCCAACCGATGGGCCAATACCAGGGCATCTTGCCACAGATCCTCTGCAGGGGTAACACGATCGGGCAACTCAATGGAACGTTGAGCCAGTTGCTGGATCTGCTGGAGGCTTGCCCCTTCTATATGGAAGAATTTCCAAGCAGCATTGGTAGCTTCTGTGAGGTATAAATCAGGAACCAGGATTTCCTCAGCCCCTAAAATGGCTTCATACACCCATTCCTTCCCAGGAGCAGCGGTGGCAATTGAGATGGCTGCACTTACATCCAGTACAATCTTCATCGGCTATCGCGGTCAGACCTGACCCAACTAGTCACATCGACCTGGGCCCATCGACCCAATGGCTCCTGACTCCATTGCTCCAGGAGCTTAGCCCTTCGCTTGCGGTGATCCACCCCGAGATTTAGGCCTTTGGCCAGGGACACGATGGCCTGCTGGCTCAGACTTCGACGCTCGGCCTGAGCAGCTCGTTTGAGCGCCTGGTATATTTCTTCAGGTAAATCCCGGACTTGTAAAGAAGGCATAATGGACAATTGTCAATGTGCATGCAATATGCATGTACGGAATTTGGCGTCCAATTGTTAAGTAAAGAGGCGTGATGTATGGGGTTTATTGATGCTAATATGATTGCCAAATGTGCCGGAGGCATTTGTCTGAATCGCTTATTTTGAGAGCTGTAAATTTGACTTGATAGCACAGTTGCGTCTCAATCATCGGGGGTTTTCATCGCTTGGGATGCCAGCTCCGCGTGCGAGGGGTGCTTGGCGCATCTCCTCGTTGATATGCCCCTCCTAACCCTGTATTGACAATGCCTAATATCTGCTCTAAATTGGCATTTCATATCCCTAGATTTTCCCTGGATGCAGAACAACATTGAAAACGAAGGCGACTCCAGCATCATCATGCAGGATATTCACGACAGCCAAATAACTGTGGTGATGCATGAGGGGTTGTCTGAAGAGGTCAAACAGGCCAAAAACGAGCTGAAACGGCGCGTGGAAGGCATGCGTAGCTCCATACAGGAAAAATTGTCAGCCTTGCCGGAATCGGCTGTAGGGCAGGAAGTTCCCGAAAACCTGAAATCGGATGTCAGGCATACCTTGCGGGCCCTCAAAGCCCAGCAGCGCTGCGTATTGTTCCTCGGGCCGGAAATTGCCCTTGAAAATAAAACCGCCAACCTGTGCCTGCACGAGCAGGGCTACCGGGAGATTGCTCAAAACGATCCTGGACTGCACTACAACCAAAGCGAGGGCTTCTTTGAACCCACTGATTCTGCCACCTACGAGTTGGACCTCTACGACTTTTACCAGTTGGATTTCCCCCAAAAGAACGTCGTAGGCAAAGAAATTCTCTATCACCTGGGCCAGTTGCCCTTCAGCCTGGTGCTCAACTTCGCTCCCGACGAGACCCTCCATCAAATCTGGGATAACTACGACCGGGACCACCAGTTCAAAGCCTACAAACAGGGAACCGCCTTCCCGGAGCTGTCGCCTAACCTCGACCAGCCCCTGCTGCTCAACGTGCTGGGGGCAGCCGATACCCATGGCGGCAACTTCGTGAACACCCATAAGGATTTTTATCACTACATCAGGGGAGCGGAACTCCCCTCAGCGGTCAAAAAAGCCATCAAGGAGGCCGTCCACCTAGTCTTCATCGGGTTTGACTTCAGCAAATGGTACACCCGCCTCCTGCTGTACCTGTTGGACCTGTCAGGGAACGATAAACCTAGCAAACGACGGCACATCAACCCCGCTCTGTACGGAGACCATGAACAGATTGCACAATTTCTGGAATCGCAGTTTTCCCTCAGCAGCGTCCAACACGATTACCAAGAATTTGCGGAATGTCTCACCCGGCAGGCCGCGGCTGAAACCATGCGCGTAGCCCAGGAAGAAGGCAAAATGGCCAAAGACCTTAGGCAGTTCTTTTTTGAAAAGCAGCTCCACAAGCTGCAATACCTCGCCAATCGCATCACCGATGAGGACAAGCTGGTCTCCCTCAACGAGCTGCGCGCAGAACTGACCTCCCTGGAAAAAAAACTCGATGCCCATGTCTGAGCAATTACGTAGCCGATATCCGGGCATTTACTCCTTTTCGTCGGAGCAAAAGGACCTGTTTTTTGGGCGGGAGGCCGAGATCAGCCAACTGCTGACCATGATCGCGGTGGAGAAACAGGTGCTGCTCTATGGCAAGTCCGGTTTGGGAAAAACCTCCCTCCTCAACGCGGGGGTTTCTCCGCGCTTACCCGAAGAGTGCCTGGCCATCCCGATTCGCTTTTACTCATGGCGTGACCTCGGAGAGAATGCCCACGAAGGCCGGGCCAAGGTGGTAGAAGCGGGAAACCTCAGACCGACCCAACGGGTGATGCGCCTCGTCAGGCAAGAGTTGTTCCTGGAGGAGGCTGCACCCTCCGGGCTGCTGGGCCAGCTTGACGGGCAGGTCGCTCCCCTGTGGCAGGTTTTCAAATGGGCCCAGCAACAGCACCCCAGCAAGCGCTTTATCCTGCTTTTTGACCAGTTTGAAGAACTGTTTACCTACCCGACTGAGCAGGTAAAGGCATTCAAAGAGCAGCTCTCCGAGCTGCTACAGGAGACCTTGCCCCCACGCATCATGCAGCAGGTGGCCATGCTGCGTCGCGAAGACCGCAGCCGCGTGTCGAGAGAGGCCCTCAAGCAACTGCAACAGGCTCCTGATATCACCGTGGTATACGCCATCCGTACCGACAAAATGGCCCTGCTCGACCGGATCAAGGACCAGCTCAAGGGCATCGGAGACAAATACCTAGAACTGCTGCCGCTGAATCAGCAAGATGCCCGGCAGGCGATAGAAGGACCCGCTCAGGCCGAGGGCAGCTACCAAAGTGCGAGGTTTAGCTTTGGGGAAGGGGCCGTGGACCGGATCCTGAACTTCCTCGGTCAGGGGGGCAAAAAGCCCCTGGAGACCACCCAGTTGCAGATCATCTGTGCCCGCATCGAGGAGGTAGGCCGGGCCACTGTCAGGGTGGAGGACCTGCCCGACTTCACCAACGTCTTTCGGGAGTTTTATGAAGAGGCCATCTCCCGCCTGAGCCAGGCGGAGCAGCCCCAGGCCAGTGCCCTGGTGGAGGACGAACTGATCCGCAATGGGCAGCGGATATCCCTGGACCAGCAGATCTGCTTGGAATCCATTTCCCAGGCCTCCCTAGACTTACTGGTCAATGCCAGGCTGCTGCGCCGCGAGCCCAATAGCGTAGGCGGACTGAGCTATGAACTCAGCCACGATACCCTGATCGATCCCATCCTGCTGGTGGCGGAAGAACGCCGGCAGCAGCAGGCTCAGGAGGAGGAAAGGCGCAAGCGGGAAGAAGCCCGGCAAGAGGAACAGCGTCAGCAGCAGGCGGCCCTGCGTGCTGCCGAGGCTGAGGCCGAGCAACAGCGACAGGAACGCCTCAACGAACGCAAGCAGCAGCGCCGCATCGTGTGGATCGTCGGCGTTGCCTTCCTGATCTCTACCGGCTTCGCCATCTTTGGGTTTGTACAGCTGCAGAGGGCTGAGGCGGAAAAGGAAAAAGCCGAAACTCAGCTACGGGTGGCCCAGGAAGCCAGACTGGCCACCGAGCAGGAGAAGCTCAAAAATGCCCGTCGAGAACTGGATATGCGCCGGACTGCCCTGGAAGAATTGCGCGCACAATTTGAGGACGGTCCGGGCATGGCGTCCTTCATGGAAAAAGAACGGCTGGCCCTCCGGCGAACGGACTCTATGCAACAGCTGGTAGATACACTTACCCAAAACCTGGAACCATGAAATCAATCTTTGCTACGCTGACCCTGCTCCTGTGGATGGGGATGGCCATGGCCCAAACCCCCTGCGAGGAACTGATCCAACAGGCCGTGGCCAGTATACAGACTGGTGACTACCCCAGGGCGGTCAGGCAGCTCCTCGCACTCCAAACCCACTGTGAAGACCCTACCGACCAGGCCCGCATACGGGAGCTGATCGAGCAGACTACTGATCGGCAATACGAGCTGCAGCGCAGCGCCATACAAAATGCCGAGGCAGCCCAACAGGCCCTAGAAGAACTCGCCCGACAGCAGCGAGTGACAGACTCTACCCTGCGAGTGGCCAATGACATCATCGATAAGATGTACTTCTACCAGGACAAGTTTGGCTTGACCCAGAAAAACATTGGATCCGAATATGACCCCATCTTTCGTTATGGCTTCATAGACAAAACGGGAAAAGAGGTCATTTCATTTAGGTTCGAAGAGGCCACGCCTTTCTCCTACCAGGATGGGTACGCCCGGGTAGAGCAGGAAGGGAAAAGATACCTGCTCGACACCCAGGGAAATCCCTATCTGCTGGCCGAAAGCCTGACAGAACTCACCCCCGAGATCGAGGCCCTGGACCTGCACAACCAGCCCTTGGACCTGCTTCCTGATTCGGTATGTGAATTTACCAAGCTAAAGATTATCCTGTTGTATCACTGGGGGGGGGGGGGCAGTTAACCTCGCTCCCTCAGGGAATTAACAAGTTACGTCATTTACAAACCCTCGACCTCCGCTACAATGGGTTGACAGATCTGCCGGAGACCTTTGGCCAACTCTCCTC
>CAZFPQ010000321.1:0-7326 GCA_964521065.1 uncultured Bacteroidia bacterium
CTTAGGCAAGAGGAAACAATCTGATTCATTCATTCTCTCGTAAATTTCTTAGCTTCCCACATTAACGGGCCTGAATCGGAGAGGGCAAGTATATCAATTTGTGGCCGGCATTTATCCAGTTCAAGCTCTCTGCAGCCCATGCAGCAAACATTCCACTGGTAGTCATGAGAAAAATATTCTTTTGGATCTCTCTTTTCCTGTTGATGGCCGCCATCGGGGTAGGTGTGTGGGTCTATCGCGCGTTGCCCCAAATGCCTGAATGGCCCAAGCTGGACCCAGAAAATACGGTTTCGGTACATACCATTGTGATAGAAGAGGTTACTGGACTAGGGCGGATGGAGCTGGTACAATATCGTTTCCAAGATTTGATCACCCATTCAGTTTCGGTAGAATATCTGCCTGATCCCAAGGTTATGCTCAAAGTCATCGGGGAAACGGTAGCCTGTCTGGACATGACCAAGATTGACAGCAGCGATATTTTTATTCAGGGCGATACCATAACCTTAGATTTACCCACGCCGGAAATTTGCTATGCTCGCATTGATCATGAACAATCGGAAATCGTAGAAACATGGTATACAACCCTCTACGCCGAAGGGCAAAAACTGATTGATCAAGCCTATACCATTGGGGAGCGCAAGATGAGAGAGGCTGCTATCGAAAACCAGATTTTGCAACAGGCTGAAACAGAGGCCCAGCAAACCTTGGTGCCTTTACTGGAAAACTTAACTCAGAAAAAGGTTTTTTTGCGTTTTCCTACTCAGCGTGAGCTTTCTGTACCCCAGGAATTGATTGAAAGGGCTACGGAGCCGCTGTCTTTAACCCCGCAAGAATCGGCAGAACCAGTTCCTTCGGGGCCTAGTCGCCCGGCTGTGATCCGGGACTAAGTGGCTCGGCCTTACGCTGAGAAGCTTCGATCCCTAGTTTTCAACCATTTATCCTAACAGGAATGTCTCCCAGCCATTTTGACTTTAGAACGAAATGCCCGTATTTTGCATGGCCTTAAGCAGACGTATGGAAACCTGATCGAACAAGGGATGGAAAAGTATCTTTATCTCCATTCTCCTAAATCGCTGGATTTTAGACGCATGCTGGGAAAAACCTCTGCTATAGAGGCTGTTTTTGAACCAATACCACTGCTCAACAACGAATAGCAAGAGCGAAAAACACTTAGGGGAGATATGTCCGCACTGAGTAGAATTAGACAAAACATCGGGTTGATTGCCATCGTAATCTTCATTGCCTTGGCCGCCTTTATCCTTACTGACTTCATCCGAGGCATCACCACCATCGTCCAAGGGGTGCCTGAGGCCGGAACCGTGGCTGGAAGCACCATCAGCAACGATGAGTACCAAGAGCAAGTCAGCCTTTACAACCAAAACAGTGGTGGTGGAGACCTAGCCTACTGTAATTTGCGCAACCAAGTTTGGACCAATCTGGTTCGTGAGAAAGTATTCCAGCAGGAGCTGGATAAGGTTGGCTTGCAGGTAACGGGTGAAGAACTGTACCAAATGTTTGCTGGAGAGACGGTATCTCCTCTGGTACGACAGTTGTTAGGCATCCAGCCTGGCCAGGAAGTAACTCAGGTTCAGATGAGGCGCTTCTTGGATCAACTGACCAATGAGTCTCCTGAGCAATTGGCCCAACTTGAAGAAATCGCAGCCCGTGAACGTGGCATTGAGCGATACAACAGCATGTTGGCCGCCAGCTACCTAGGGTCGGATGCTTCCGCGCGGCGAGAGAATCGCCGTAACAACCGCAGCGTAAACCTTTCTTTCTTAGCCATTAAATACAACACCATTTCGGATTCTGCCGTGAGTGTGAGTGATGGTGAATTGCGGGAATATCTACGAGAAAACGAAGAAGAGTTTCAGCAAGAAGAACAAAGCTTAGTTCGCTTTGCTCGCTTTGAATTAACTCCTACTCGTAGAGACTCAATGAAGGTGTACCAAGGGATGGCTAGCCGCCGTGAAAACTTTGGGGCTACCCTCAACGATTCCACTTTTACCATCGGCCGTACCCGCACTCCTTATCGCGGAGTTTATCGCCTTCCTTTTGCTTTGCCAGAAGGTA
The DNA here is from genome assembly GCA_964521065.1 of uncultured Bacteroidia bacterium. GTDB lineage: Bacteria > Bacteroidota > Bacteroidia > J057 > J057 > CAYVAP01. Next base: position 2,074 of record CAZFPQ010000321.1, read on the forward strand.
TCCGTGATAGCGTGTTAGCTGGAGAGGAAAAGCAAGTTTTTGGCCCGGTAGAAGAGAACGGATACTACAAACTATATAAGTTGGTCAGCAAGACTGACACCAGTACTGTTTCTGCTAAAGTGCGCCATATCTTGGTTACCTATGATGGAGACAGCACTAAAGCTCTCGGTGAAGCTCGGCAGGCCCTGAGCTCAGCACGTGGAGATTTTGCTGCCGCTGCTGCTGAGTTTTCTGATGATCCTGGAACCAAAGCAAGCGGAGGTCAACTCGGGTGGTATCGCATCGGTCAGTTTGGGCCAGACTTTGACGAGGCGGTTGAGAATGCTTCGATTGGTTCTGTCGTAGGACCTGTGGAAGGCCCCGGAGGCTATCATGTAATCAAAGTAGAGGCGAAGAATAGCGAAGCTTTTGCCTTGGCTCAGATCGAGGAGGAAGTGATCTATACCAAAGAAACCCGAGACAGTGTATACGGAGTAGCCAACAACTTTGCTGCCTACCTTCAGAACTCTCAAGACATCAACCAAACGGCCTCAGAGTTGGGCTTTCCTGCTTTCCAATCAGCCCCGCTGACCAAGGATGCCTGTAGCGTTGGGGGAGGACTAAATGGTGGACGTGAATTGGTGGTGTGGGCGGTAAGCGCTGACGTTGGAGACGTGGCCAAGCGGATCTTTACCGTAGGTGACAACTATGTCGTAGCCCAGTTGGTAAGCCGTACCGAAGAAGGCGTGCAGCCTCTGGAGGATGTCCGCGAGATCGTCGCAGGACGAGTTCGAAACGAAAAGAAGGCTGATCTGATCCGTGAACGCTTAGCTTCTTATGCAGGACAAGACCTTAACGCCATGCAAACCGGCTATGGAGAAGGGGCTTTTGTCAACTCTGCCCAAAATATTTCCTTTTCATCTCCCACCATCCCTAATGTTGGGGCAGATCCCATGGTAATCGGCAAGGCCATTGCTTTGTCTCAGGGGGAAACTAGTGACATCATTGAGGGCCGAGATGGTATCTACGTGATGCAGGTAACCGGCGTAACCGAAGCCGAAGAATTGGATGAGGCAAGCTTAGAAATCCAGCGCAATCAGGCTGCCCAGCAAGGTCGATTCAGCTTGCAAAGCGCCATCAACAATGCACTGATCGAGATGAGCAACATAGATGACAACCGAATCGCGATCGAGCGACGCCAGTACAACGTCAACTAATTGCTGAATAAAATCTGATGACATGGCCCTCGACCCATTCGGTTGAGGGCTTTTTCATTGTGAAGGATGGAAGCAAGACATGTCCTGATACTACATAATTTCCTATCTTAGATTTTCCCGAAAAAGCGGCAGGTACGCCCAGAAACCAAGACTTACCAAAACCTACCTTCGATTGGCTAGACCTAGGAAAAACGGCTCAACTAAGAGCAAGAAGAGCGGGGGGCATACCCCTCTAATGAAGCAGTACTATGCGGTAAAAAAACAGTATCCGGGTACGGTTTTGCTGTTTCGCGTAGGAGACTTTTACGAAACTTTTGGCGCAGATGCGGTCGAGGTCAGCCAGGTGTTGGGCATCGTGCTTACCCATCGCAACAATGGCAGTTCTGATACCGAACTGGCAGGTTTTCCCCACCATGCCTTGGATACCTACCTTCCCAAATTGGTACGCGCTGGTAAACGCGTTGCGGTTTGTGACCAGCTAGAAGATCCCAAGCAAGCCAAAGGGATCGTTAAGCGGGGGGTAACTGAACTGGTGACACCAGGTGTTACCTTTAATGACAAGGTGTTAGAGACGAAGCAGGACAACTACTTGGCCAGTCTCTACTTCCAGTCAGCAAAAGAAATTGGCGTCAGCTTTATCGAGGTTTCTACCGGAGATTTTTTCTGTTTTTCAGGAGACCCTCGGTATGTAGAGAAAATATTAGGTACACTAGACCCTGCTGAAGTACTGGTTTCACGCAGAGACATTCGACAGTTCCATCAATTTTTTGGTGAAAAGTATTACCTCAGCCGACTAGACGAATGGGTGTTTCAGGAAGACTACACCAGAGAAAAGCTATTGGAATTCTTTGGTACTACCTCTCTGAAGGGATTTGGCGTGGAAGAAGAGCTGTGTGGGTGCATTGCGGCTGGAGCCATCATTCATTATTTGCACCAAAACCACCAAAAGGACTTGGGGCACATTGGAAAGCTATACCGCTTTAACGATGCTGAGTTTGTTTGGCTTGATCAATTTACGGTACGCAACCTAGAACTGATCCACCCCCTACACCCTGATGGAAGAGCTTTGGTGGAGGTATTAGACCAGACCTTGACGCCCATGGGAGGGCGAGCCTTGCGCAGGTCTATTTTGTTGCCTCTGAAAGATCTTAAGCAGATTCGGCGTCGGCATGATGCCGTTGAAAGCATCCTCAAGGACCCTGGGCTGGCACAGCTTCTGATTACGCAGTTAAAGCAGATCGGAGACTTAGAGCGGCTGGCTTCGAAGGTAGCCACGGCACGTTTGAATCCACGGGAGGCAGTCTTGCTAAGAGAGTCGCTGAAGTTGATTCGCCCTCTGGCCGAAACCCTGCTTCGATTTGATAGCGAGGCTTTGCATAGATTTACTGAGCAGTTTGAGGATCCCGAAGAACTGCTGGCCATCCTTCAGCACTACTTGCTGGATGAAGTCAATAGCCAGATTAGCGACGGCAAAGTCATCCGCGATGGGGTATCCCCTGAGCTGGATGAGTTGCGGCATATGAAAGCCAACAGCACTGAATTGTTGCTCAATATGCAGCAAAGAGAAGCAAAGCGCACGGGGATCACCAGCTTAAAGGTAGGCTTCAATAAGGTATTTGGCTACTATCTGGAAGTCACCAATTCCCACAAGGACAAGGCTCCGCCGGAGTGGGTTCGCAAGCAGACTCTTACCAACGCAGAACGATACATTACCCAGGAACTTAAGGAATACGAAGACAAAATTCTTTCTGCTGAAGAGCGGATTTTGACCCTAGAACAACGTCTCTACGCGGAGTTTGTGTCGAAGCTGCAACATCATTTAAACACGATTCAACACAACGCCCGGCAAATTACAGAGCTGGATATGTTGGTTGGCTTAGCGCGGGTTGCTCAGCAGCGCAATTACCGCCGCCCTACCGTCCATGAAGGACAGGCTTTAGAAATTAAGCAAGGCCGGCATCCGGTAATTGAAACCACCCTGCCATCGGATCAACCCTACATCCCTAATGACATCAAGCTGGATAATGAAAAACAGCAGATTGTCATCATCACTGGCCCTAATATGGCCGGTAAGTCTGCCCTTTTGCGCCAAACAGCCCTGATTGTGCTCTTGGCCCAAATGGGGTCCTTCGTTCCTGCGGAGGCCGCAGAAGTAGGACTAGTAGACAAGATTTTTACCCGGGTAGGGGCGAGTGACAACATCTCTAGTGGAGAATCAACCTTCATGGTGGAGATGAATGAAACGGCCCAAATCGCCAATGGGGCAACAGAACACAGTCTCATCCTTTTGGATGAAATCGGCCGTGGAACCTCGACCTACGATGGGGTGAGTATCGCTTGGGCTTTGGTCGAATACTTGCACGAAACACCTGGCTGTCAAGCCAAAACCTTATTTGCCACTCATTACCACGAGCTCAATGAGCTGGAGAATCGCCTGGCCAGGGTGCGCAACTATAATGTGTCTGTTCGGGAAGTAGATGGCAAAATACTATTTCTGCGAACCTTACAGGCCGGCGGCAGCGAGCATAGTTTTGGCATCAATGTGGCAGAAATGGCTGGCATGCCATCGGTATTGGTGCAACGAGCCAAGCAGCTGCTGGCCCACTTTGAACAAAACAAGGTGAGTGATCAGCAAGCTGCTCAGTCCGTGAAGTTCAGTGAGCGTCAGACCATTCAGTTGAATATGTTTGAACTCAAAGATGCCGATACCCTTAAGATCCGACAGGTTCTTGCAGGGGTAGACATTGATCGCATGACTCCCGTCGAGGCCTTGCTTAAACTCCAGGAGATCAAGCAAGCCCTCTTCGGGGAAGTGTCAAAAGGCTAAACGGTATGGAATGACAAGTAGAAGTGGGGGAATAGGGGACGCCTCAAAAGCCTTTTGGCCAGATGATGATGTCCCGATGAGTGGGGTACTCCATAAAAAAGAAAGATCTAAATAGCTGTCTATTACATTTCGCTAGATATGCGGCAAGATTTATGCCGAGCTAGCGCCATTCTGGGGGATGTTTTTACCGTTGGGCCCGAAGTATTTGATTTTTAGCGCATTAGAGGTGTAGTACTTTGGAACCTTTTCCTTCCTTTCGTTGCAATCTCACTTTTGTCGGGCGACCGATAACATTCCTGTACCCCATTGTTTATCTTTACGTATGAGTTGAAAGTCAATGTCGATTTAACTAAGCAAATGGAGATTTTGACCCTTTTACAAGGGCTTTGTGGAATGAAGGAAAAGAGAGGCTGAAGCAAAGAACCAAATAGTCAGTTATTTCGTCTAATGACGCTCCTTACTTGTTGTTAGAACTTAAATTAGAATTATCGTAAATCCATTGAGTTATGGGAAAACCCGTTGAAATTACAGATGCCAACTTCCAAGAAGTTGTGTTGAGCTCAGATAAACCCGTATTGGTAGACTTCTGGGCAGCATGGTGTGGTCCATGTCGTGCCATCGCTCCTGCCGTAGAAGAAATGGCCAATGAACTAGAAGGTCAGGCGGTAGTTGGCAAGCTAGACGTAGACGAAAACCCTACAATCTCTCAGAAGTATCAAGTGATGAGTATTCCTACCCTCTTGGTCTTCAAAGGTGGAGAGGTAGTAGACAAGCACGTGGGAGTTGCTCCTAAGTCGGTGCTATCCAATAAATTGCTGGCTCACGTCTAGGATCTAGCGAATAGACTGAACTGGTCTAGTTTGATCCTGTCTGGAAAAGGTTCCAGGCAGGATCTTTTTTATATTTGACTTGCGTTAGGAATACGAAAAAAATAACATGTCGCTTTTGCGTAGGAATTTTGTTCCAGATCAAGGAAGGAAAATCGGCCTTAGCTCACTAAGAGGCTGTTTGGGTTTTGGTGTTTCGAGCCCAAACGCTGGATTTTTTGGTTCTGACAAGCAGATTTTTTGAAGAATAGCGAGCTATTTTGAGAAAAATCGGCGCGGTCAGACTCCTACTTGGGGCCCTTAATCCCAAGTACTCGTGGCAAGACAAGTTTTGGCCGTAAAGGAAAAATCCAAACAGCCTCTAAGGTGCGAAGCAATAGGATTAAGGGACCCACTGCTGAGC
>CAZFPQ010000322.1:0-7326 GCA_964521065.1 uncultured Bacteroidia bacterium
CTCTTTTCCTGATTTACTACTCACATTATGGATTCGTCCAAATTATATCAGTACCTCTTACTCCTAGCTGATAATCCTCTGATCATCGGTCATCGTCTGTCTGAGCTATGTGGCCATGGTCCTAGCCTAGAGACGGATATTGCTTTGACCAATATTTCCCTAGACCTTTTTGGGCAGGTAAGGAATTATCTGCAATACGCCGCATCCATTAAAGGAGATGGAGCCACCGAGGACAGCATTGCGTTTCTTCGCCAGCATAATGAGTATCGGCATGTGAACCTGATGGAGCAACCCAACCATGATTTTGCTTGGGTGATTACGCGTCAATTTTTATTTGATTCATATCATCGCCCCCTGCTCCAGGAACTACAAAGCAGTAATGATTCACAGATCGCTGCCATTGCATCTAAGTCAATCAAAGAGGTGAATTATCACCTAGAGGTCTCCTCTGCCTGGATGATTCGCTTGGGAGATGGGACTGAAGAAAGCCATCAAAAGACCCAAAAGGCAGTAAACTATTTGCTACCATATGCGATGGATCTGGTAAGTCCGACTCCCCTAGAGCAATCGATGCAAGAGGTAGGTGTCGGAGCAGATATAGCTCAGGTGAAGAAGAGCTTTGAGCAAAGTCTGTACGCTACATTAGACGCAGCCACCCTGACTAGGCCAGACAGCTCCTTTATCCAAAGAGGAGGCAAAGAGGGGCGTCACACTGAACATCTTGGTTACATTTTGGGGCAATTGCAATTCATGCAGCGTGCATATCCAAATATGGAATGGTAAAGATTTGTTGAGATGACCATTCAAGAAATACATCCTCCTCAGCTTGGGCAAGTATTAAAAAGTGTCTCAGATCCGGAAATCCCGGTTTTGTCTGTCCTGGATATGGGAGTAATCCGACGGGTGGAATTGAAAGAAAGGCTGGTTGAGGTCGATATTACTCCGACCTATTCTGGTTGCCCCGCCATGGACACCATTGCAGCGGACTTAAGAAAGGCTCTGGCTACTGCTGGCTATGAATCAAAGATTAAGTTGGTGTTGAGCCCGGCTTGGACCACGGATTGGATTACCCTTGAGGGAAGGAAGAAACTAGAGGAATATGGAATAGCAGCTCCATTAGGGGTCGGAAAGGACAAATCTGCCCTATTGGGCGAGTCTGGGTTAGTGGCCTGCCCTCAATGTGGTTCCCAAAATACCCGCCTCATAAATCGATTTGGCTCCACAGCTTGTAAAGCCCTTTTCCAGTGTAATGACTGCCTAGAACCTTTTGACTATTTCAAATGTCTCAAATAAGTTCTCAAGCTCGGCGAGTTTTTGATGCCATGATGGCCAAGGATCATTTTAGCCGATGGATGGACTTGGAACCTCTTCTTATTGAAGAGGGGCATTGTAGATTGAGAATGACGGTTAAAACAGAGATGCTTAATGGGTTTGGCTTATTGCACGGCGGAGTGGCATACGCTTTTGCTGACAGTGCTTTCGCATTTGCCTCCAATTCATATGGGCGAGTTTCTGTTTCTATTCAGGGGAGCATGAACTTTACCCAGGCAGCTAAAGAAGGGGCAGTATTAGTTGCAGAGGCAAGCCCCTTGCATGTTGGCTATAAAACTGCTGACTTTGACGTAAAAATTTATCCAGAAAACCACCCCGATCAAGTCTGGTACTTTTTCCGAGGGACTGTATATCGAAGTAGCAAAGAAATTCTCACCCCCTAAGATGTACTTCTTATGCCTGCAAGTTTCATCATTGATGGCCTCCGAACCCCCATTGGAAAATTTACCGGAACCTTGTCTCCTGTTCGTACGGATGACCTCGGAGCCTTGGTAATCAGGCAATTGGTTGCCCGATTTCCTCAGATTCCCTTAGGAGACTATGATGATGTCATCCTAGGATGTGCCAACCAAGCAGGAGAAGACAACCGCAACGTTGCTCGTATGAGCCTCTTGCTGGCGGGTTTGCCCTTTACCGTTCCTGGTGAAACGGTAAACCGGCTTTGCTCATCGGGGCTTTCTGCTGTTATTCATGCTCATAGGGCCATTCAAACAGGTGATGGAGATGTGTTCATAGCAGGTGGTGTAGAGCACATGACACGAGGACCTTGGGTAATTTCAAAAGTTTCTAAACCATTTGGTCGAGATGCTGAAATGCATGACAGTAGTTTTGGGTGGCGGTTTGTCAATGGAAAGATGAAGGATCTGTATGGGACGGATTCCATGGGGCAAACGGCCGAAAATTTGGTTGACACCTATCAAATCAGTCGAAAAGCCCAGGATCAATTTGCTTTTCACTCTCAACGGAAAGCGTCTGAATCGCAACGGCGAGGTCGCTTAGCCAAGGAAATTGTTTCGGTCGAGATTCCTCGTCGAAAGCAAGAGCCCCTCATTTTTGACCAAGATGAGTTCATTAAACCCAACACCTCGGTAGAAGTGCTGAGCAAGCTTCGCCCAGCTTTCCGCAAAGAGGGGGGGAGTGTTACGGCTGGTAATGCTTCAGGCCTTAACGATGGGGCAGCAGCCATTCTCGTGGCGTCAGAATTGGCCGTCGAAAAATATAGCCTTCAAGCGGAAGCAAGGATAGTTAGCTCGGCTGTAGTAGGGGTTGAGCCCCGCATCATGGGCATAGGTCCCGTGAAAGCATCGATTAAGGCCTTGGCAAAAGCTGGACTGAGTATGGATGACATGGATGTCATCGAGATCAATGAGGCTTTTTCGGCCCAAGTTTTAGCCTGCTTAAATGAGTGGGGATTAGAGGCGGATGATCCAAGAATCAATCCAAATGGTGGAGCCATCGCCATCGGTCATCCCTTGGGGATGACCGGAGCCAGACTTACCTTGAGTGCAGCCAAGGAACTGCAACTTACCGGTAAGCGATATGCATTGGTTACCATGTGTGTTGGAGTAGGGCAAGGATATGCCGCAGTTTTGGAGCGAGCTTAGCTATTGATCTTGGTCAGGCCTTGATTTCTCGACGAATCCGGCTCAGGCTTTCAGGCTGGATACCTAAGTAGGAGGCTATGTATTGCAAGGGGACTATTTCTAAGAGAGTAGGGTAGCGCTCTATAAAGTTGAGGTAACGCTGCTTGGCGGAAATGGTCGCCCTCTCATGCAGGCGTCGTTTCTCTTCTTCCCAAGCTTGCTGCATCACCATGATGGTAAAATCTCGAATCACTTGCCCCCCTATTTGCATCATGGTATCCACTTGAGCTTTACTAGCCCTAAGTAGCTTGACCTCAGTCAAGGCTACAATCGTTTCTGGCGAAGGTTTTTGCTCCATGAAATATTCGTAGGAGGTGAAGAATCTTGGCCCTTGGTTGAGGTCTATGGTCTGTTCATGTCCTTTTAAGTCAAGCGAGTACTTTCGAAGATGGCCCTGCACCACAAAGTTATGGAATTCAGGGGCCCGACCTGATTCTTGAATGATGCTGCCTTTAGAAAAATGATGAGGCTCAAAGTTGTCTCGACATTGCTGTCGGTTTTCCTTGGGAAGGGGAAGAAAAGTCTCTATGTAATCAAAAAAAATCTCAAACATCAGGGCAATGACTACATGTTTTTAGGGAAGGTGACACATTTAGCATGTGTTTATGCAATTTTGCTAAAGCATTGTGAGTTTCAATCGCTGCTCGGTAACTTCTTATCATACTGAAAATTTAATCCATGGGAAAAGCTTATCACTACCAAGAGTCTTTTTCTGGACTGGCCAATGTGGACCTAGAACCTGGCACCTATGAAGACTGTACATTTGAGGGATGTGAATTTGTTGGTGCGGAATGGTATCAGGTCAACCTAATAAACGCCGAGTTTCATCATTGTGACCTGAGTAACCTAGAGCTAGATGAGGCAAGCTTGCAAGGAGTACAGTTCAATAACTGCAAGATGTTGGGAATACATTTTGAGCATGCCAAAGAGTTTGGCTTTGGGATGCTTGCCCTCGGGTGTAATTTGAGCTATTCTTCTTTTCTAAATAAGAATTTAAAAAACTCCACCTTTTCCGATTGCAAGCTCATTCAGGTGGACTTTACAGGGGCAGACCTAAGCGGGATCTCCCTTGCTCAATGTGATTTGAAGGATGCTAGTTTTGATCATACCAATCTGAAAAAGGTCGATTTTCGGGGGGCTCAGTCTTATTCCATAGACCCAGAGCAGAATCAAATTACTGCAGCCAAGTTCTCATGGCCAGAAGTTGCTGGGCTTTTGACGAAATATAACATCCACATAGAATGAGTTACGTAGCTTATCTACCCCCCGTGGATGAAGCATTCATATAGTAGTCCAAGTCCCATTCAGGTTCCCAAATCACTTTGAAACACTCCTTTTCGCGTACCATTGGCAACCACATATATAAGGAGCTTTTTAAATCCTCTTTCTTCCAGATGTCAGCCATGAAAATGAAGGCATCTTCCTCTCCTAAAATAGGGAGGACGAAGTTCACTTGACCGCCAAAAGAGGTTTTGCTGCTAGGTCTCATCAATTCATGGTCGACAAATTTCCAGTCACCTAGAAGAGAATCTGAGGCAGCAATCTTTGTCTCGCTGGGATCCCATCCTGTACAAGCGGAACTCAATAGGTAATACTGGTCATCAGATTTGAATACGGCTGGCGCTTCCCGTTTTTCGCCAATCAATATTTTCGTCTCTTGTCTGGTGGGACTTAGATAATCTTGGGAAAGCAGATTTACCCGTAAGTTTTGGTTATTATCAGAGCTATAGATCAAATAGGCGCGTTGATCCTCGTCCTGAAATAGGGTGAAATCTCTACTCTCATGACCGTTGGGCCGATAGCTTTGGAGGTAACGATAAGGCCCCATAGGCTTGTCACTGACAGCTACTCCTGCATGAGCATAAGCATAATCCCTTTCATCAAGGTGAAACCACATCACAAACACTTTATGCTTGCGGTGGTAGATGACCTTAGGCCTCTCAATGACTTTGCTGGTATGAAGTTCATGTTTTGGATCATTTCGGTTAGGTGTCAAAGCTATTCCGAGGTAGGTCCAGTCAACAAGATTTTGTGAAGAATAGCAAGCCACTCCACCAGCTTCTGTGCGATAACACTCCCAGGTGCTAACAGAGTCCACTCGGGTGGTTGGACCGCTTTTTATCTCACCAAACCAGTAATAGGTGCCTTGGTAGAAGAGAATTCCCCCTCCATGGGCATTGATAAGATTGCCTTCTGTATCATACCATTCTTGGGCTGGGCGAAAAGAGCCATGGTCCTGACGCTGAAATTGGCAGCCGAAGCTACCAAAGCCCACCATCAGGACCATGGCAACGATCCAATACGTAAAGGCTAGCTGTTTTGCCGTCATAGATCATGGTCAACTTGATCGTTTATTGGGTTTCTCCATTGATGGCTGCCACTTTGGTAGTATTGGGAACATTTTTAGAAAAGCGCTTAAAGAGACTGGGCAAAACACCGAGGAAAAACAAAGCGATTCCTAACAAAAATAATACCGGAGGAAAAGTCAATGTGTCACCCGCTAGTGCAAGCCCAAGAATCACCACGGTTGAAAAAGGCAATGAAAATGCCAGGATGTTCACTCCCAATTCTAGATCAAAGATCGGGAGCTCCCCCTGGCGCTGAGCCTCTACAGCTGACATATGAGCGAATGGCCAAAAGCTACAAGCACTTTGAGGGAAAATCACCAAAATTAAAGCTGCGCTAGGGGAGAGGCCAGGTAAAATCAACAAACATACCCCACTTAAGCATAGCCCTGCCCCAGAGCGCATAAGTAGCAGGCTCAGAATAGGCCACACCTGTTCTCTTTTTAGCTTAACGGCCAAACCGATAAAGAGCAAAACCAATGGGGTCATGATGATTCCCAGCCTGCCGATTCCTTCTTGAAGAAATGACGGGAGGTTTTCGATATGAATTCCGAGACTGACTAAAACCAAAGCACCAACGATGGCCAGGTTTACGGGCTCCTTTAGCAGGGCCAATCCCAATGAACGAAGCCTTTGGCCCCCCTGATTTTGATCGGTCCCTGGTTGGACGTGGTAAAGCCAACGCATGGCCAAGAGGTATAAAATGATTAAAACAAATACCTTATTACCAATGTCTGCAATGGCGGCAAGGGCCAAGGATTCGTCTCCGAGAAATTCGGCAATAAAAGGAAAACATGACAGACCTGGAGCCCAAGAAGGAAATAGCATTTGCGAGGTTCTTCGCTGAACTGGATCTCGACCAAGGGTATGCCTTTTACCTATTAAGCTTGCTAAACCATACAACAAGATGTTTCCCCCTAATGCCATCAAGGGTATCCAGAGTAAATCTCCAGAAACCCTGATTTGCATCAAAGCAAGAAAAATGGTCGCGGGGAGGGCCACCGTGAGAATCAGCGTTTTCAGGCCCTTGGCTTGCTCGGGAGCTAGCTTTCGCTTCAATAGATACCCCAAAGCGATCAACAAAAAGAAGGAGAGCGCCTTGGCCACCGCACTTTCGCCCATGGGAATTCAATGGCTTTAGATGAAAAGGAAAGTAAGGAACAGGAACTTAGCTGAGTACTTTTTTCAAGGCCTCTCCAAAGGTGGCCATCTCCTCTAATGTACCCATGCTGACCCGACACCAGGGTTTACCATCCACCACGAAAACTCTCACGCCTACACCTTGACTAAACATTTTGTCCAAGTAGTCCTTGCCAGGCATTTCCAGAGGAAACATCATAAAACTGGTGTGGGAGGGGATATACTCTAACCCTAAGTCAGTCAATAAGTCGTAAGTAAATTTCCTGGCTTGAGCGGTAAGATCGCGGCTTTTATTCTGGAATTCCACATCCTCTAAACTGGCCATTGCACCTTTGAGGGTCGTTACGCAAAGTCCCATGGTGGTACGAACCATTTTGTCAATAGCCTCAACCCGACTTGGCTGTGCAATCATATATCCGATCCTGAGGCCTGCCATGCCATGAATTTTCGAGAAGGTTCGGGTAATGATTACATCTTTCCCTTCATGAATCAGATCGATCATGCTGACCTCTTTGGCATTGTCCAAAAACTCAACATAAGCTTCATCAACGAACACCGGCACCTTGGCTGAGACTTGGCGGCAAAAGCTACGTAAATCTTCATGGGGAGTAAGGGTACCCGTAGGATTGTTAGGGTTGCAGATATAAATCAACTTTGTATCTGAATCAATGGCCTGCTCCATTCTGGTCAAGTCGTGGGCGTAATCCCTCATCAGGGGTACAGGGTTCCATTCTGCCTTGAAGGCTCGAGCGGTATTTACTACCGACATGTAGGCTGGGTCTCCAGTCACTACATTTCCGCCATCCTTGAGGGTAGTAATGGCAATTTTCTCGAGTAAATCTGTTGATCCCGGTCCCAGTAGGATG
>CAZFPQ010000323.1:0-7291 GCA_964521065.1 uncultured Bacteroidia bacterium
ACATAGTTGATGAACAAGGCATGCAGGCACGGCATTATTTACCAGCAGCTGAGTACTAAGGCCTATTGGTAGATTTGCTATCCTTGGATAGTCCCGATGAAGGGATTGCACACTCTAACCCTCTACAAACCCCTCCCACCGACGCATGTAGTCAATGAATGGCTGACTCAATCCTTCCTGTATTAGGTAGGCCTGAGTTACCGGTAACGACTGTGGCTCAAAGTGTTCATCCTGCATCACATGGATGGGGAAATCATGGTGTAGGATGCCAGATCGACCAACGGTGACGAAGTCTACCCCGAGAGTCAGGGCTTTTTGAACCTCCTTCCCTCCGTGGATCTTGCCAGCTACAGTCAACTTTACATTCTTACGATCCAGGGTGGTAAAGTGCTCTAGGAGAGACGGCCCCTCGGAATTGGCTCCTTCTGGCTGTTTAAATGTATCCCACAAGGAGATATCGAGAAAGTCCAAGGCCCCCGAATCGATTAGCCATTGACTGACTTCCTTGACTTCATCGAGGACCATCCCAAATCTCTCTGGAGAAAGTCGAACCCCCAGCAAGAAATCTGGACCACATTCTGACCTTATTCCTTCAATGATTTCTTTGAGTAGCCTAAATCGATTTTCTAAGCCCCCTCCATAGGCATCTTCTCGCTGGTTCAATTCGGGGCTCAGAAACTGAGCAATCAGGTAACCATGGGCGCCATGAACTTCGACACCATCATATCCGGCTTGCTGGGCGCGCTGCGCCGCAGCGATAAAGTCATCTCTGACCTGTTCTACTTCAACCAGGCGGAGTCCTCGAGCTTGGTATTTTTCTAGGTCTGAAGGGCCGACTACCTGTTCTCCAGTTACCTTTGAATCTGCTCTGATGCCGCCATGGTGCAATTGACTAACTGCAAGGCTGCCTTGATCTCGAATTTGTTCCGTAAGCAGGAGATGACCTGGTAAGTGCCTTTCGTCATAGATCCCCAACTGCCCCGCCCAACACTTCCCAACCTGCTGTACGCTGGTAGCACAGGTCATGACGAGTCCAAACTGTCCACGAGCCCGCATCGTTAGCCAATTGCGTTCGACATCTGAAAGGCTGCCATCAGCATGACTTTGCTTGTTCGTAAGTGGAGCCAGCATGAAGCGGTTTTTCATGATCTGGCCGTTTGGAAAGGTAAGAGCAGTATCTGAAGATATGGGTTCGAATTGCATGGGACATAAGTTGGAGGATTGAGACTCCTGATTACATACAAGGCCCAAACTTAATTGGCCGTATCGATGAACGGTATCAGCTTCCCGACAACTTAGCTTCGATTTTCCATATCCCCAATCAAAAATGATCTCTCCGAAATCTAATTAATAGATATCGACCTGGACAAAGATATTTAATCGATAAAGTCAATCTCGCGTGGGGCCTTACAGCCATTTTTTTATCTGATTTTTTCCTTACCCCACCTAAGTAAAGATTTCGGTCATGTCGTTGTAACTGGCTGTCTAATAAGGTTTTTTTCAATGTATCTGCCTCCCCCCTTATCTAACTAACAAGCACACTCAACCTGAATTCCCTTGCTAGAAGCCTTACCGTGGGTGGCATATCCATCCCGTTTCCACCAGTCTAGCCCTCCAATTAGCTCTCGCACATTGAATCCTAGCCGGGCCATCTTAAGTGCCCCCTTTGTTGAACCATTGCATCCGATTCCATCGCAATAACAGATATAAATAAGATCACGGTCAAAGGAGGACGTACTCTCTTGGGACATCTCTCTATGGGGGAGGCTCACTGCACCGGGTATATGCTCTGCTTCAAAAGCAAATGATTTTCGGGTATCAATCACTACCAACTTAGTTCCTTTTTGTAATTCCTCGGCAAGATCTGCTGAATCCCATTGGTAACTAAGTCTTTCTTCGTAATGTCTGATTTGCTCGTTCAAGTTCATGTCCATGTTGTTTTTGACAAAGGTAAAAGCTCGGGTCCTTGAGAATAAATGAAGAAGTTGAATTTGTGGTGCTGCCTGATTGAAAATTGCTCAGGTTTGGGTTTCTTTAGTTGTATCTACCTTAGGACCATGGACATAAAGTATCTCAGGTTGGTAAAAACCATCGTAGAGGAAGGAAATATCTCTCGCTCTGCAGATCGTTTATTTTTAACTCAATCTGCCCTGTCCCACCAATTGCGGGAGTTTGAGGAGCGCTTAGGAGCCAAGGTGTTTATTCGGTCTCGCAACAACTGGAAACTTACTCCTGAAGGACAGGAAGTTTACCAGGTTGCAAATGATGTATTATCTCGAATAAGTGAAGGACTTACCAATTTGACCAAAGTCAAGGAAGGTTCTGGGGGGGTAATCAGGCTCAGCACAGAATGCTACTCCTTTTACCATGGACTCCCTCTTTTTATTCAAAAGATGGGTTTGTTGTATCCTGAAATAGAGATTGTCTTAAAGCTAGAGTCGGGTCCACACCCTGCTTCTCAACTGCTCTCGGGCGACCTAGACATCAGTATCGTGACCAATAAACCCCTCAACGATCGACTTACCTCTTATGAATTGCTGCAGGATGAAGTTTTCGCGGTTATGCATCCAGAACATGTGCTTGCAGAAAAAGATTTCCTGGTGGCTTCCGACTTTGTAGACCAACATCTCATCATTCATTCCTTCCCGCTAGAAACGGTGGCAGTCTATCAACATTTTCTTCGACCTTATCACGTAGAGCCCCAAAAAATCACGGCCATCCCTATGACAGAAGTAACCTTGGAACTGGTGGAAGCCAACATGGGAATCGCTTGCTATCCTAAATGGGCCCTCAAACCTTTCTCCTCCTTAAATGGATTAAGGTTCAAGCGCCTTGGGATAAATGGGCTGAGGCGAAAGCACTACCTGGCCATTAGGGCGGAAGATCAGGACAAAAAGTATATCCAGGACTTCATTGAAAACATACTGGAAGAGCCCTTTTCTAATCGATACTAAGCAATGAAAAGATAAGTGTACGCGACAAACCCTAAGCTAGGTCTAAAAAGAAACGTTCCTTTGCCTTAGAAACTGCTCCTATTTTTCGGTAAAACGCGATGGCTTGGGCATTAAAGTCAGGAGTCTGCCACTGGATGTGGGAACAGCCCATCTCTTGGGCTTCTTTTTTGATCACCTCCATTAACCTTTTTCCCAAACCCCGTCCTCGGAATTCTTCTTGGAAGTAAAGGCAATCCAGGTAAAGGTAGTAGGAGGCGTCCCATGTCGAATATTGCCGGATATAGGTAGCATACCCAATTGGAAATCCCTGGTGTACGGCGACCAAGCAGTGCAATGGCTCTACAGACTCAAATATTTTGGACGCTAGGTCTTCCTTCTGGTTGGATAAGACAAAGCTAGCTCCTTCAAATACTGCATGCGCTTCGATGAGAGACATCAAGGCTTGAAGTTCCCCCCTTTTTACCCGACGGATGATGACTTCCTTAGAATGAGCCATTTAACTGATCGTTTAAATAGGCTTGATAATCTGGAACAACAGACTTGAGGACATGCTTGGTCCAAGACAGCCTCTCATGATTGATGACCTCCATTTCCCAAATACAAGAAATAAGTCCATCCCCAGAGATTCGTCGAAAGGTGGAAGCATGGTATAGGGGGGTAAAAAAAATGTGACTATTGATCATATTTTTTCCCACCCACCAATTAATCAGATAAAAGATTCCCTCTTGACCTTGATGAATAATCAGAAATCCGATGGACTCATGCTCGGCGTTGAAATTATTGCCCATTTTTAGCCACTGCGGGAGCTGTAGCTTAGCCTGGGCGTAGTTCTCGATCAAGGAATGGTCTATGTCATTGATGAAATAGACTTTTATCCGCCAGCCCTCTAGTTCCAACATCTCATGGAATCTGATATCTCTTGCTTGGTATCTGTTCATAGAGGATGTTTTAGGTATTGATGACCTCTTTAAGGTAGCTCTGGATAAGGTACATAGTTAGCCCGAAACATTGTGGCAGATAAGGTTTTCACCTGAAGAAATAGCAGCTTTAGATGAATGGTATTCAAATAAAGGCGAGGGATACATGACCAGTAGCCCCTATTTTGCAGGAAAAAAGGGCCTAACCTCAAAGGTTTTAGCCTTTAAACAACAAGCAATAAGAGCATGATTACTTGTTACCTAACCTATATCGTCGACCCGAATAAGCTAGAGGAGTTTGAGAGCTACGCCAGACTGTGGATACCCCTAGTGAATCGTTTTGGAGGTCAGCACCACGGCTATTTTTTGCCGCATGAAGGGGCAAATAATGTGGCCGTAGCCCTGTTTAGTTTTCCTTCTTTGGCAAGTTATGAGCAATACAGAAAGGATAGCACTAAGGATCCTGAATGCGTAGCTGCCTATCAATATGCGAAGGAAACACAGTGTATAGTTAGCTATGTGCGGTCATTTTTGCGGCCTGTCTTATCAGGAAGCTAATCCAAGGGCAGGAACCCTTTGGATTCACTTATATCTGCTCAATTCTATCCAAATAGCCCTGGATGTCCTTGGCATTCTCAGTCATATTTAAGTGTTCCATTACCGGGAGGCACTGACGGAAGGCCGTTTCGGCTGCTGCATACTTTTCTTGATTGAAAAGCGCTTTGCCTAGATACATTCGTCCAAAAGCAACTACCCGGTGATTCTCTGGAAGGGTTGAGGATACTTCTTCAAGGCCTCTACGGATATAGACTTCTGCTTTGCGATACTTTTTGGCTGTGATCTGTAAATTCCCCAAGGCCAAATAGCAAGCACCAATGTCTTGATGACCCGCTGGTAGCCGAGCTCGATTGATGCGGAGAGCTTGCTGATAGGCTGCTTCTGACTCATTATACTTCTCTAGAAAGAAGTTAGCGTGTCCCAGAGAGAGCCATGAAGGTGCATTGTATAGGTGATTCTCCCCCAATACTTGCTGCTTTAGCGCAAGGGTTTCTTGCAAAAGACTCACCTGTTCGAGGTATTTTTTTTGCCCTCCAAGGGTATTAGCTAGGTCATTTTGCAAGGCCATGATCAGCCAGTCCGGTTCCTTATTGGCCATTTTGTACAGGCGAATCCCTTCTTTTAGGTATCGCTCGCTGGAGTCCCAGGCTTGGAGATACATGTATTGGTTGCCAATTTGATACAGGTACTTGACACTAGAAAAATCTTCTTGACCATAGTTTGCGCGCTCGAGTGTGAGTGCGGTATCGGCTAGTTGAATCGCCCGTTGATGATCTCCCAAATTCCCCTTCACTTTTGCCCAAGATAAATATAGGGTACTCACTTCGTGGTTTAAGCTTCGGGCAAGTAGAGAATCCGTCTTGGCGTTATAGAGAGAAAATGCGAGGGCAAACAAACTGTCAGCATAAGTGACATTTCCTTTTTGCGACCGATACTCCGCATAATCCATTAGGAGAATAGAACGGACGGCTGTAGAATGAGGAGAGGGTGGCAGTTCATCGCTAGCCTGAAGTGCAACTTGAAAGGCTGAATCTGCCTCGGCAAACTTAGTCGTGGAGAGCTTGCAGATGGCGTATATCTTGGGTATTCGGACTAAGTCCTCAGGGCTACAATTGCCGAGATCTTTGCAGCGGTCGGACATCCTTTTGAGGACAGCTGCTGCTTTGTCATAGTTCTCTAGCTTACGGTAATAGTCTACTGAGATGTACAGCAGCTGTTTTTGTAGAGAGGGGTTTTCTTCAAACCTAGATAGAAACAAAGGAACCATGCGATCCACCGTCGCCTCGACTGAGCCAATCTTGCCAAGTGAATCCTCTTGCGTTTTGGTGAGCAGGCCGTAGGGATCGCGCGCGAGGAACAAAGACTTAAGAAAATTGGTCACCGCTGATTCCCGCTCTAAGGCTTCTTTTTGCTGCAAAATTGCTTTTTGGGCTTTTAGGTTTTCCCGAGCCGTAAAAAAGATTCCTCCCAATAGAAATAGCATGGCCAGTGAAACCAGCCCAATGCCGAGTTGATTACGCTGGATGAATTTGCTAGATCGATACTGCCAATCCTGTGCCTTGAGGCTGATCGGTTCATTTTCCAGGATAGCCTCTAGATCTTGAATCAGGTCTCCGACATCCTGATAACGCTTGGAAGCTTCCTTACGCAGGCAGGCCATGATGACTTCATCCAAGTCTCCCTTCACGAAGCGGGCATCTGGACTTCCTGCTATTTGCGAGCTTGGCAGCGCAGGAATTTCTTCTAAGATAATCTTCTGGCGCTCCAAAAGACCTTTTCCACGGAGCGAGTGGGCTCTCCTGCCTGTGATGAGTTCGTAGAGCAGTAAGCCCAACTGATAAATATCTGAACTGGTATTGAGAGGGGCGCCAGCGACCTGCTCTGGAGAGGCGTACTCAGGTGTGAATACCTGGGTTTGGGTTTCTAGAGGGGAATCATCCATCAACTTCGCGATGCCAAAATCCAATAAGCGCGGTTCTTGGTCAGCCCCCATCAGGATGTTAGAAGGCTTGATGTCTCGATGTAAGATCAGGTTTTGGTGGGCAAAACTCGTGGCTTTGGCAATTTTTAAGAAAAGTTTTAGGCGTTCCCTAGGGCTTAGTTGATGTTCCTGTGCAAAGGTGAGGATATCTTTGCCTTCAACGTATTCCATTACTAAATAGGAACTTCCCTCTTTGGTACTTCCCCCATCATAAATCCTGGCAATATTGGGATGCTTAAGGCGAGACAAGATTTGACGCTCCTGATTGAATTTTTCGCCAAGTCCGCGTGACCAGGGGTCCTGTTTCACAAACTTAATGGCTACCTCTTGCTCAAAATCTCCTTCTGCCCGTTGAGCCAGGAATACTTCCCCCATGCCTCCCTTGCCAATAGACCTCGATATTTCATAAGGCCCCACCCGTGAGCCAATGAGTTCCTGACTGGAATCAGGGTTTTGAAACGCATGATGAATCTCGCGCTCTAGGCCATCGAAAAAATCGGAGGCCGGAGCTACATTGTCGAGCAACTCCAGAATTTCTTGCTGTAGGTCCTGGTCACCCTTACAAGCCTCTGCGAGATAGGTGTCTCTTTCCACCCCTATTAGGGTGAGGCTTTTTTCAAATATTTCCTGGATTCCCTGCCATCGTTTCGGATCCATACCTTCCTTTTAGGTTAAATACCGGGTTGGGGTAATAAGTGGCTCATTTTGTCAGGTGAAAAAAGGAAGAGTCAGTTATCAGTTTCCCTAAGAGGCTGTTTGGATTTTCCTTTACGACCTAAACTTGTCTTGCCACGAGTACTTGGGATAAAGGGCCCCAAGTAGGAGTCTGACTGCGCCGATTTTTCTCGAAATAGCCTGCTATTCCTCAAAAAATCTGCTTG
>CAZFPQ010000324.1:0-7276 GCA_964521065.1 uncultured Bacteroidia bacterium
GCCATCATTCAAGCCAAATTGCGCTACGTATTTCAAGACGCAAATTCCTTGGAGGAGCTTAGCGTAAGGCTTACCCAGTTAGATACCCTTTTTGCCTACGGGATTGGAGCACGAGATCCCGAGATGGATGTAAACTTGGTAAAGCTCGCCAACCAAAACACCCTGTTGGTGGGTGGTGGAGTGTACACGGGTACCTTTACTCCAGATCCCTCCATCAGCATGGATGAGCTTCGCCTCGACTTAGAAGGCGACAGTCGAACCTTTGAACTAGACTTGCTAACCCGTCAAGATGCAAGCAACACCCTGGCTAGGCTTGGCCTAATGACGCGCTTTCTTCCAGATGGGCGCATCGTCAGCTCAATCCAACCCAATGAATCATTGATCGCGGTTCAAAAAGACACCCTTAAATTTACCCAAGCTGGTCAAGTGACTTTCCAAGGAGATAGTGTGCTGGTAAATCCGATCAAACTTGAAAGCCAAGACCATAGTAGGGCGGTATATACCAAGGGAATTTTGTCGCCTTATGATTATGATAGCCTGATGGTCAGGATAGACAGCTTTAACCTCAATACCATCAATGAGCTGGTAGATGTAGGCTACGATCTAGGGGGAATCTACAATGCCAAGGCAGCACTCAGGGCGGTACTGGGAGAATTAAAAGTCAGCCTCAATAGCCGGCTTGACGATTTCACCCTAGACGACTACCTGTACGGCAATCTTGACATCCAAAGTCGCTACCGACCCAAGGAGAATGCGGTCAATGTAAGCGCTCAGCTCATAGATCAAGGTGACACCACCATCCTCATAAAGGGGCAGTATCTTCTCAAAGAAGAACAGAATCCATTGGCCTTTAACCTTCTCACCCAAAAAGGCTTCCCATTGGGTTACATCACCCCATTTGTTGAGGGAGAGCTCTATGGCATTGAGGGGCGCGTGGAGCTTCAGGAGTTTATAGTCAAAGGAACTCCTAGCAATCCTGTAGTCAATGGGATTGGGTATTTTCAGCAGGCCGGGTTTGGGGTTTCTTATTTCAAAACTCAATACACCATCGGTGGGAGAATACTCTTTGACAATGATCGGATCGTTTTAGAAGACCTCAAGCTCTTTGATCGCTTCCAGAGTTTGGCGCGTAGGGCAAATCTACACGGCAATATTTTGCACCGAAATATGCGACAATTTCGATTTGACCTACAGGTTGATTCCGTGCAAAACTTCCTCCTGATGGATACGCGAAAACAGGACAATGACCTGTTCTACGGCACCCTTTTCATCAACGACGCCTTGGCCGACATTACCGGGGACCTTAGCCAGCTATCCCTTAACGCCATTGCCTCATTTGGCCCAAAAAGCATATTAAAGCTGCCTCTGACAGATTTCAGCACCTATGGGCGGCCAGAATACATCATATTCACCGATGAAATAGACGATGAGGCAGATCCCGCCAACACCGGATTGTTGGGATATGACATCAACCTCACCGCCCTACTCACCGAAAACCTAGAAGTAGAGCTCATTTTCGATGAACGGGTAGGAGATATCATCCGTGGTCGCGGGGAGGGCAGCCTAAATATGCAGGTGGATGAATCGGGAGCTTTCTCTATGTTTGGGCGCTATGAAGTCACTCAAGGTGACTATTTGTTCACCTCTCAGAATGTCATCAACAAAAAATTTGAAGTAGTCTCAGGAGGAACCATTGTTTGGACCGGGGATCCCTATGATGCTCAAATTGACCTTGAAGCCCGATATCCTGTGATGGCTGACATACAAGATATCATTGGTTCAGATCAAGCGGTGAGGGTTCCGACCAATGTGCTCATGCACCTAGAGGGATCGCTCGAACAACCGGAGATCTCCCTGTCAATCGAGGTCAACAACCTCAATGAAAGCAACGCCAGTCAACTGGTTTCCTACATTCGTTCCATCCAAAATGATGAACAGGAGTTAAACAAACAGGTTTTCAGCCTCATGGCCTTTAGTCGATTTGCTCCGGCGGGATTTACTGGACAGCTTGCGGGAACGGGGGTTACATCCAGTATTTCAGAGCTATTGAGCAACCAATTCAACTATTGGTTTTCTCAGGTTACCAATGACAAGGTCAACGTCAATGTGAATGCATCTAATTTTCAAGAGGTCAACCTTGCCATCTCTGCAAAGCTATTCAATGAGCGGGTCACCATCGAGCGAGATGGGGGCATCCCCGGGACAGGGAATACCAACTCAAATGATGAGTTATCCAATCTCATCGGTGACATCAGCATACTCATTCGCCTATTACCCAATGAAAACCGCCTCAACCAAAACAGCAACCCCAGCGAACTCGTCCTCGAAGTCTTTAACCGAAGCTCCCTTACAGAAACCAGTTTTGGCGGGAGCAACACCTCTGTACAAACTGGACTAGGAATCTTCTACAAACGAGATTTTGACCGTTTGCAAGAGTTTTTCCAAAAGCAAGAAAAGCAAAAGACTAAGCGAAGAAGGGAGTAAGCTCTGCAATTGAAAACGGTAAAAAGTGGGGTTAAGCAGGTGGGCAATACCATTAAGGAAGAGTGAGGGGCTAAGAGCTTTATTTCACGACCTCCCCTTGACCACATCCCATTGCACCTCCATTCTCCCCTGCCTAAATCTTCATGAAAAGAGCCAGGCTTTGGTGAGCTTGCCTGAATTGAGATAGACCAAATGAAGCAAAATATAGGATAATTATTCAAATTCTGGTTAGCGCATATATTTTTTTGCAAACGTATGCATAAAGTATTATTCTCGTTCTTCATCTGCTAAACTGAATTCATCCATGGCATTATCTACTCTTATTCGATTACTCCTATTAGGGACCGCTTTGGCAACCCTACCCCTCCATGCCAGCAACTGGCAAGCCCTCTTCAATGGCAAAGATTTCACGGGCTGGACCCAGCGCGGAGGAGAGGCCCCTTACAAGGTACTTGATGGCAGCATCGTCGGCACATCGATTTCCAACACTCCCAACAGCTTTCTTTGCACCGAAAAAACGTATGGGGACTTTATCCTTGAGTTGGAATTCAAGGTATCTCCCGAGATGAATTCTGGGATTCAGTTTCGCAGCCTCAGCACCTCAGACTACCGCGATGGACGCGTGCACGGGTATCAATGCGAGATTGATCCTAGCCCTAGAGCTTACACGGCCGGCATCTACGATGAAGCCCGTCGAGGCTGGCTTTACCCCCTCAGTCGCAACGAAGCCGGACAGAAAGCATTTAAGCAGGGGGAATGGAACAAGGTTCGCATTGAAGCGATAGGGTCTGCCATACGCACCTGGCTAAATGGGGTGCAATGTGCCAATTTACTTGATGATCTAACAGCAGAGGGGTTCATTGCGCTACAAGTCCACAGCATTGGGAAGAATAAGCAACCTGGATCCCAGGTCATGTGGCGCAACATCCGCATCTGTACCGAGGACCTAGAAAACGAGCGCTACCCAAACTCTATCCTCGTTCCACAAGTGAACCTGGTACAGAACTATCTCAGCGAACAAGAACAGCGTTTGGGCTTTCGCATGCTTTGGGATGGAAAAACTTCTGAGGGTTGGCGTAGCTCGCGGAGCGAGGAATTCCCAGCAGCAGGTTGGACCATGGACGACGGAATCCTCAGCATTGCAGCCTCGGGCGGAGGCGAGTCTGTCAAGTATGGCGACATCATTACCCGAGACAAGTTCTCGAGTTTTGAGCTGTTACTGGAATTTCAGATTACCGAAGGGGCCAATAGTGGGGTAAAATACTTCGTCAACCCAGACCTAAATGAGGGAACAGGCTCTGAAATTGGGCTGGAGTTTCAAATCTTGGACGACGAGCGTCACCCAGATGCCAAGAAAGGGGTAGCAGGCAACCGTACCCTAGGTTCACTTTACGACCTGATCACGGCTACCAACCTATCTACTCCAGGTAGAAAAAAGGTATTCCGAGGAATCGGGAAATGGAACCAGGTACGTATCCTGGTTGAAGGCAACCACGTGGAACACTGGCTCAACGGCTTTAAAGTAGTTGAGTACGAGCGCAGAACTCCCATGTACCGCGCATTGGTCGCTTACAGCAAATACCGTGTGTGGCCAGGATTTGGGGAAGCCGATGCCGGTCATATCCTCCTACAAGACCATGGCGACCTGGTTTACTATCGCTCCATCAAAATCAGAGAGATCCCCCAGTAACTCCTGCTTCCTCCTACTACAAACCGAGAAACTATGTCTAGCAGAAGAAATTTTATCAAGAAAACCGCCCTGGCTACGGCAGGACTTACCGTGGCCAATGCTGCTCATGCTAGCAGTGCAGCCAGTTATCGTCGCATCCTCGGTGCCAATGACCGAGTAAATGTATGCTTTATGGGGCTTGGCCGACGGGTGGGCGCTTACTACCCTTCGCTTGCGAAAAAATATAATGCCCGACTTGCCTACCTCTGTGATGTCAAGCAATCCCAGATCACCAAGGCCTTGAAAAACCTCAAAGGGCACATTGATTATATCCCTGATCAGACCGAGGATATACGCAAAGTCTTAGATGACAAAGAGGTTGACGCAGTTTTTATGGCCACCCCTGACCACTGGCATGCTCCTGGGGCCATCATGGCCATGAATGCAGGTAAGCACGTTTACCTCGAAAAGCCCTGTGCCCATAACCCTCGCGAAGCGGAGGTCATGGTGGCCACTCAAAAATCTACCGACAAAATGGTACAAATGGGCAACCAGCAAAGGTCCTCCGGGCATACCATCGAAATAATGAAGGAAATCCATGAAGGAGTCATCGGGGATCCGTATAAAGCCATCGCCTTTTACAGCAACGGCCGCCCCAGGGTACCCCACATGGTCAAACAAGCGCCTCCCTCAGACCTCAATTGGGATCTGTTTCAGGGACCCGCACCCCGTCAGGAGTACTTCCATGACATATGGAACTACAACTGGCATTGGTACGGCTGGAATTGGGGAACGGCTGAAACTGGAAACAATGCCATCCATGAGCTCGACCTCGGTCGCTGGGCCCTGCAGGTTGATTATCCTGAGCACGTCAGCGTAGAGGCGTCCAAGCAACATTTCAAGGATGATGGTTGGGAAATGTATGACACCATGTATGCCACCTTCCGGTATGCAGAGGGCAAGGAAATCCACTGGGATGGCAAGAGTCGCAATGCCTACAGAACCTATGGTGCAGGACGTGGCACCCTTATCTATGGTACCAAAGGATCTGTATTTGTTAACCGGACGGAATACAAACTCTTTGACCGAAGTGGAAAGCTGGTCAAGCAGAGTGCCAAATCCAATGAAAGCGGGCTCGCACTAGGAGGAGGGGGCGACATGTCCACCACCCATGTGGCCAACTTCTTTGAAGCGATTCGCGGAAAAGAGACTTTGCGCTCCCCCATCGCCGATGGTTCTATCAGCAACCACCTCGCCCTGCTCGCCAATATTGCCTATCGCACCGGAAATGCATTTGACGTAGACCCTTCCAATGGCAGAGCCTACGACCGGGAAGCCATGAATCTCTGGAGCCGACAGTATGAGCCTGGCTGGGAGATTGAATAATGCTTCAAAGGAGGAAAGAAGGTTCGTCACAAGCCTTTAGAAAGAGACCCCGGAGCAGAACAGGTCTTTGGCCTTGCTATATCAAAGTTGACACTTAGTTTGATGTAGCAAGGCCATCCATTTCATCTCTTCTATTTTTATTCTTTGCAAAATGAGGTAGCGCTCTTAGCGCAAAGGAGTCAAGGATAATCTTTCGGCATTTGGTCTGAGGGGAATTCTAAGGTTACAGGCATGTCCTCTATGGACACCGTTAACGGTTATGCCCAGGGCTCCAAAAAGGAAGGTAGGACCCTCTTCCTCAACCAATAGCTGGGGCCTTTCAATCTTATAATCTGTCCTCGTACCGTCTTCCTTTAAAATCCTACTCGATAGCACCTTGGGGTATTTGGCTTTCTGCCAGTCATATCCATTGGGCGACTCCATCAAGGCAATGGCTCCTTTCTCCCCCGTAAATAACCCCATGATATCGGTTACCAACGCATAGTATCTTCCGTCTTGGCTCCAAACGAAAGGATCCTCTGCTATCATGTGTTCTTCTTCTCCTTCTTTCAGCTCAAATATCGTCTCTGCTCGTTTGGTAAAAGGGCCTTTGGGATCCTCTGCGTATGCCACCATATAGCGAACCTTGTCCCCTTTTGAAAGCCCAATGTTGTCCGGACTATCCAGATCAATCGGTTTCCAGCCTGCTTGTTTACCCACACATTTATAGATGGCGATTACCTTTCCATCTGGAGTGAAATTTATCGCCGGATTTGAAGTCATCAATGCATCAGGAGAGTTCGGATCTTGGCTCACATCGATGATGGGATGGTCGAGACGCTCCCAAGGGCCCATGGGATTTTTGGACCAGGCAACACCAATCCGTTGATTGTTCCGGTAAAGCCACCAGTCCTTGTTTTTCATAGAAGTTGGCTGTTTTGCCTCCACCGGAGAAGTCGTACCCATGTAGTACAAATAATAAAGGCCATCCTGCTTGATCACCGTTGGGTTGTGCGTCGTAGTTCCATCCCAGTATTCACTTGAACGCCTTGGCAAGGCCACGTTAACATGGGTATAGGGCCCTTCGGCCTTATCGGCAACTGCATAGGCAATTTCAGAATGGCTTACCCAAGCAAAATGCCCGAGTTCGAAGGGCCAGCGCGAGTAATACATATGGTACTTGTTGTCAAAACCCTTGACCACAGAAGCACCCCAGATATGAAAATCTGAGTTGATGAATTGATGGTCTGCTGAAATAGGCTGGACCATTTCCCCGAGGTTCAAATCCCTATCAGCCGGAACGCATCCCGAGCTAGAAACAATGACAAGAATCCATAAAAACAGCGCTTCAGAAATCCTCATTTCCCTTATATGATGAGCTAATATATGAGCGATCAATTTACCAGGCAGGAAGGAGTAGATCTGCTACGCAGGAATAATTGTGGGCCTCATTTGGCTACAAATGGGTTTTGGGCTTCTCTTTGGTGCTGCGGTCTAAGGAACAGGAAAAAAACAACATGTAAATTTTACGCCGGTATTGCATGCCAGATTAAGGGAGAAAAATCGAGCTTGGCGGGCCAATCGAGCTTTTTCTGGCGCTGAGATGGTATGAAAGATCAGGCAAAAGTGTATAGTTGTTTTTGACTGCTCCTAAGTACAATCGCCTTCCTTGTCGGCGTGCCATCCTTTTTCTAGCGTCTCCAATTTTCTAATCGATAGTTGATAAGTGTAGAGTCAGGCGACAGTTCCATAAAAAGG
>CAZFPQ010000325.1:0-7239 GCA_964521065.1 uncultured Bacteroidia bacterium
TGGTCTGTGGCCACTGTATCCAATGCGGTAGCAATGATTTGGAAAGGATCAGTCCAAGCCAATCCAGTTCGTTTTAGGCCATAGTCGATGGCAAGGATGCGGGGCATAGGGAAGGATTTGGGACAAAGATAAGAAAGCCGACGTCAGAATGCATCTAACGTCGGCTTATTAACAATTGATTTTAGGTGATCCTACAATGGAAGTGCACCAGGAATTACCTCACCTGAATTCGCTTCATGCCTTGTTGATGCTGACCATTGATTCGGACCAGGTAGATCCCTTCAGCGGCATTTTCAAGGTCAATGAATTGACGGAAGCTACCTCCGGCATGACTACGCTGCAGGGTCCATACGCTGCGACCGCTTGCATCAGTCACTTCGATCTGGAATTCGTCAGCAGGAAGGTTTTCTGCTTCTAATGTGAAGCTTCCTTCACTTGGATTAGGGAACAGAGACAGTCCTTGCTGGAAAATATTCTCGTCCAAACTGGTTGGCACATTTTCAACCAAAAATTGAATGGTATCTGAGCCACAGTCATTGGTCACAATCAGGGTCACAGGATAGCTGCCACCAGTAGGGTAGGCATAGCTTGGGTTTTTATCCGTGCTGCTTCCAACACCATCTCCAAAAGTCCACATGTAGGTCAATGAGTCTGGTGTAGAGTTGTTAGAGAAGTTCACGGTACTCGAACCAGGTGTGATGCTGAATGAAGCATCTGCTACTGGATTAGGCGTCACGGTTATATCTACGGTGTCAGTCCCTGCACAACCATTGGCATCGGAAACAACCACCGAATAGGTTCCTGTACTGTCTACCACGATGCTCTGTCCAAGATCTCCTGTATTCCAATCGTAGCTGCTACCAGGGTTGCCGGCATCCAGGGTCTCTGTCCCACAAATGCTCCGGTCTAAACCAAGATCGACCATGGGCGGATTAGCCTGCTGGATGAGTACGGTATCGGTCCCTACGCAGCCATCAGCATTAGTGACGACCACTGAAATGGTATCCACGCCACTGAGTGGAGGCATGACGTCTATACTTTGGGTATTGTCACCCGTATTCCAATCAAACATGGCACCCATACCCGCATCCAGTGAAATTACGTCACATGAGCTCTGATCGGGACCTAAGTCTACTATCGGATTCGGAAGGATATCAATGACGATGGTATCCCTAGCTGTACACCCATCCTTGGTGACCGTAACAAAGTAGTTACCACTTTGGAAGGCGGTGAATTGGGTCTGAAAACGATCTTGGTTGGTGGGGTTGGGGCCTAACCAGAAATAGGTAGCTCCCGCGACTGAGTCAACAGTCATGACCAAACTGTCACAAGCAGAAGAGTCCATGGTAGCCACAGCATCTGGTGACTCGGTGATGAAGATTACCACCGTATCTCGGTCAGTACAGCCGGCCGCATTTTCTACCTCTACCACATATACTCCGCTGGTATCAACAGTAAGCATAGGGGTATTGATGGCGGGATTATCGTTCCAGATATATGAGATTGCCGTAGGATTGGTGGCGTCTAACTCATATCCTTCACACTCTACTCCGTCAAAGCCCAGGTTGACAGAGATGGGGGGTTGTAGAACCGCGCTGGCAGGAACTCGTCCGCTAGGACAACCCAAAACTTCAACCTCCCAATCATAGAAGAAGTCATAGACGATGGTTTGCCCAATGGCATTACTCTTGATGGTGACCACGTCTTCAAGGACGTATGGGAAGTTTGCTCCAGAGAAGTTGCGATAAAGTCCTCCTCCTCCAGCAAGGCTAGTACCCGTAGCCGTAATGTCATAATCCAATCCCGGCTCAATATACCATTCCAGCGCTAGGGTAGTATCTGGTACTGTGCCTCCGAAGTTGAAACTGGTATTGATTAGGGTGGTACCACCGGCATCCTCCAAATTGACGATGATGGTGCCAGGGCCACTGGCATAGACCCTCACCGACTTGAGAATCATGGTCTGAAGGACATCAAATTTAAGACCGCTGTTGAATAGGGTGGTATGAGAGCCTAATCCAAATGTATTGGAGTTGGGTCCGACCTCGTCAGAGGTAAGGGTGGCTCCCTGTGCGTAGAACGTAGTTGTCGTATTGATTACGGGTGTCAGGACGGTATCTCCCCTTGCAATTACTCGTCCCCCGGTGAGGGCATTGGTCCAGATTACATCTGCTCCTCCGCCGTCCGCCGTAAGCGTCAGGATGGCATTACCGGCAGAGCAGAGTGTATCTCCTTCTACTGTCGGAGCAGGTGAAATAGAGCTGGCCAGTATGCTAACGGTGGCTGTATCATGGAAGAAGGTCGTATCGCCATTTTGTACGGTGTAGGCTATAAACTCATAGGTGCCTGCCTGACTAGGACCAAAATTCCCAAAGAAGTAGCTCAAGGTGTCATCTGGAGTGATGCTGCTCTGGAAAACTCCATTCAAGGTATCGTTTACTGGTCCATTGACCAAAATCTGTACAGGCACGTTGCTTTGGGCCACGTTTCCATAATTGGTCAAGGTCAAAGTCAGCTCTGCAGAATCGCCCAAGCAAACGGAAGCAGGGAAGGCGCTGATGCTAACGGCCCCTAAGTCAACGTCATTTCGATCAAAAATGATGACGTCGTCAAAAGCAAACCCGTCATCTTGAGAGAATGCGTTGGCGCCAAAGGCAACCCTTAGCCGTACTTGGGGTTGGCCTCCCAGGCCTGTCAAGGCATTTTGAGTAAAGAGCCAATCACCACTGCCGTTTCCTGAGTTGGTACGGCCTGTCCAGCCAATTTGTTGGCCCCCAGGACCGCCGCTGATGGTATTGTCATTGTACCAGTTGATCCCGGAACCCAAGGTGCCCACCAACTGCCAAGTTTGGCCATTGTCAATGGAAGACTGTAAGGCAGCACCATCCACACTGAATTCTGACTCATACCATACTGCCATCCGTATTTCTGGATTGCTGACATTGCTAAAGTCAAAGCATGGGCCCACGACAAAGGATCGTTCATTGGGGTTGTGAGTAGCCAAACCAAGTCCACCCGTTACCCAGGCACTGTCGCCACTGTTTGCGGAGTTGATCACGTCCTTATCTGGGGTTCCAAAGGCCCAAGAGTTATTGAGTCCTTCTGCTTCCCAAAAGTCGGGTCCATTTTCAAAATCTTGGATGTATGGGTAACTACTGATGGTGGGTACAGAGGTAGCACTGCTTAATACCGTATCGTTTACGATGATGGTATCATTAGGCAAGGCTGTCCAGTAGTTGACCTCGTAGATATCTGGCAAGGCCAAGTTGGCTGTAGCCGTGAAGGTGTAGGTTACCGTATCTCCTGGGTTAACCAAACCGTTGTAGGTTTCAGTTATAGGGAAGCCCCCATCCAACTGGAATGCTAGGTCAATGGAGCTAAATGGGGCCGAGCCTACATTGGTAAAGGTCACCGTGACTGTACTCATGCTGCTAAGCCCACAGCCTGACACAGGAGAAAGTATCTCTAATGCCTCAGCATCTTGGGGAGGTTTTTGGAATATTTCGAAGTTGTCAAAGGCAACCCCATCAGAAGTGAAGAAGCCATCTTCTCCAAAGACCACTCGGAATACCACTCCATCAACTCCACCAAGGCTACTGATCTCATGCGTAGCCTTGACATAACCTCCAGAACTGGCTGCTCCTTGGCCACTCCAGCCATCGGTGGATCCACCGGGCGCTCCACCCAGGTTGGTCTGGTTATACCAGTTGTCTGGATCGCCTACCATGCCGATGGTTTGCCAAGTCAGTCCACCATCTGTAGAAGATTGAAGAGCGGCTCCGTCTCCCGCTTCAGAATTCCACCAGATATCAAAACGTACGATTGGATCTGTCAGGGTAGTGAGGTCAAAGCAAGGACTCATGACAAATGATTGCTCCCCAGTCGCATAATTGCCTGTGCCCAATCCTCCGGTAACCCAAGCGTTGACTCCAGAGGCTGCACCGGTAATGATTGCCTTAGCCGGGGTACCAAAATCCCAGGTATTGGGAGCCGTTCCTATAGACATGGAATCCCAGCCCCCTTTTCCTGCTTCGAAGCCTTGAAAGTAAGGATAGGTACTAATCGAGCTACCGAAGTTGATGATGGTGCGAATGCTGGTGTCATTAGCCGCTACCTGATCTGCTGGAGACTGCTGGGTAGTTACCACGACAATCTCGTGGGGGCCTGGCACAATTAAATTGGCCGTGGCATTAAAGACATATTCTACTGAATCGCCAGGGGCCAAGACGGCAGGTACACTTTCAAAGGGCGTAAAAGGACCTCCATCTACTTGAAATTGAGCCACAATGTTGTCCAAGGTATCACTGCCAAAGTTCTTGATGAATACTGCTACGGGCTCTGCTGCACTAAGCTCACAGCTTTGGAGTGGCTGGGTAATCTCGTCCGCTAGGGCGTCAAAAGCAGGTGGTTCAAAAATATTGATGTCATCTATCGCCATGTCAGATCGGCTACCAAAGGCTGGAGGAATGGCCCTGAAAGTTAGCTTAATGGTGGCCCCAGCGTATGGACCTAAATCAAGGTCTACTCTGGTCCATGGGTCATTTGAGCTTGTTTGCTGCTGGCCGCTGAGAGAAAATATCGTCGTGCTAATGCCATTTTCTTCTACATCTACTTCTAGCGTTCCCATTTCATTGCCAAACATGTGGTAAAAGAAGCTCAGTTTGGGATTGCTTAAGGCAGAAAGGTCATAGCAAGGACTGGTGAGGGTATATTCAGGAAGTAGCCCAAAGAAGGGCGATTCATAATACATGTAGGTAGTTCCCCCTACGGTATTGTTCCCTGAGGGACCCGTAAAATTGGTGCCGGTGGGGCCGTTTTCTACGTACCAGCCTCCATTAAACGTACCTAGTACACGACTCCAACCAGGACCCATGGTGCCCGGACCCGTGAAGGGAGGGGCAATGAAGGTTTCGAAGTCTTCTACCAGAGGTGCGACTTGGGTGATTTGACTGATGATCTCAGTACTGGTGGTATCATTGATGGTAGCAAGGTCACCTGTAACGGAGGTAAAAGCCTTAAAGGTGTAGCTGCCAGTTTGGGAAAGATCAAAAAATGGATCAAAGTTAACTACAGTAGTACCCAAGATGGGCAAGGATCCAGAGTTGAGTATGGTATCTTGGGTTTGCAGACCGTTTGGTCCATCTACTTCCAAGGTTAGGGTAACTGGATTCGTGCTCAGGTTAAGTACTTGAGAACCAAAGTTGGTGATTTCTACCGAAGCGGCCTCAGATAAGCCAAAACAGCCAGAATCTATTGGGGAGACGATGAGGGAAGCCCCCATGTCAATGGGCTGAGGTTGATAAACAAATACGTCATCAATACCTATGTCACCGCCACCGCCGTTGCCCCGAAATACTCGAAACTCTACCTGAACGATGTTGCCAGCAAAGCCAGTGATGTCAATTTGTGCCTCTTCCCATGGGGCGAGGGCGCTGCCTTGCTGCTGACCTGAAATATCGAATACTTGAGTAGAGGTACCATTGTCGATGTCGTGAACCCAAACTTCCAAGGAGCCGATTTGTGGGCCAAACATGTGGTACCAAAAAGCCAATCGAGGGGTAGTACTGCCTCCAAGGTCAATACAGGGAGAGGTGAGCTGTAAAGAATCGCCTAAGGCTCCATTGGTGGTCTCTGCATACACAAAAATGTCATCGGTGGGAGTGTGGTCCTGGTCTGGGCCAGTTCCAACGGTGGTAGATTGGTTTCCGTCGTCTACCGACCAAGTTTGCAGGGTAGAGGACTGACGACTCCACTCATTGGCGAGGGTACCTGGGATTCCCGGGGTGAAAGAGGCAAAGGTTTCTACATAAGGTAGGCTTTGCAAAATGGGGGCTGGAATGGGGATGGGCCCCAATGTGTCGTTGGCATTATTCACATCCCCAGGAGCTTGGGTCCATACCCGGAGAGCATAGGTAGTGTTGCCAGCAGGAAAAACAACGGGAGTAGTAAAAGTGTAGGAACCGCTGGTGCCTGCGGCGAGGGCTGGAGCATTTTCTACCACAGGCGTACCTCCATTTATGGAGTAAGCAACTGGAACGGTAGGGGATATGTTGGTTGTTCCAATGTTCTGATACTGTATCTGCAGCGGAAATCCATCCGTGAAGACACTACAGTCCAAATCAACCGGAATCACGCCGGATGCACGGGCGTCGGTCTGTGCCCAGACCGCCCCCAATCCTATCCAGAACGTGAGCATAAGGGTAAAAATTTGCTTCATACTAGCCGCTTAGGGTTGTTCAAAAAAAGGTGCGACTAAAATTAGTATCCCGAGCGCGAAAAACAAACCCAGAAGCCCGTCTCAAGTCCCTTTTACGTAAGGGGCAAAACCTCAAACAGGACTAAATCCAATTTATTCGAACTTGAGGATTTCTCAATAGATCAAATAAAATTCGATTTGCCTCAAAATTGTTTTATGATTTTTCCTTCAAGTGTTACCGCCCAGGTACTTTCCTGCTTAGGAACAGGAAAAAACCAACATGTAAATTTTGCCACGATATATCATGCCAGATCAAGGAAGAAAAATCGAGTTTGGCGGGCCAATCGAGCTTTTTCTGACGCTGAGATGGTATGAAAGATCAAGCAAAAGTGCCATAGTTGCTTTTTGACTGTTCCTTAGTTTGCCTGATCTAATTTAAGGCTAAATAGAAAGGTAGTGCCTTCTCCGAGGGTACTTTTAACTTGTATGTGTTCCCCGTGCATTTTTAGCAGATGTTTACAAATGGCTAACCCCAAACCTGTTCCGCCCTTTTCTCGGGACCTGCTTTTATCTACCCGATAAAAGCGGCGGAAGACCTTGTCATGGTGTTCGGGCTCGATTCCGGGTCCTTCATCCTCCACCGAAGTGATCAGTTTGTCATTTTCGATCTCCATGCGGATACTTACTTTCCCCTGAGGATCTCCATACTTGATCGCATTGTCAACCAGGTTAATCAATACCTGCTGGATCCGTTCTCTATCCGCCAATACCATTACTTCGTCTAAACCGTCAGCCACGATTTCACAGGTGATGTCCCGGCTCTTTTTTGTGAATTTATGTTCTAGGGTATCTAGGACTTCTTGGATCAACTCTCTCATGTTGAACTTGCGGATTTTGAGCTCCATCTCTCCTGACTCCGCTTGGGTCACGATCAAGAGGTCTTGGACCAAACTCGAAAGTCGATCTGCATTTTTCATGGCTTTCTTCAAAAACCGCATGCGAACTTTCTCATCTTCCATGGCCCCATCCATAAGGGTATGGAT
>CAZFPQ010000326.1:0-7214 GCA_964521065.1 uncultured Bacteroidia bacterium
TCTAGGGACTATGTCAAGTTGAGAGGTGAAGGAGTTAAGAAGGTTAAAAAGTTAAAAAAGTTAAGAAGTTAAATGGTTGATAATTAACTCCCTTAACTCCCTTAACTCCCTTAACTCTTCCACTTAGACCCGCTGATAAACCCTCACCCAATCCACTTTCATGACCTGGGGAAACACCGTGGTATCATCAGGACGTCCCGAAAAGGTGCCGCCTACTGCGATGTTGAGCAGGATGAAAAATTCTCGGTGAAACTCGGAAAGCTCGTCAGAATCAATGACTAGGCTAGCCACCTGCTCGCCGTCTACCAACCAAACAATTTGCTCTTGATCCCATTCCAGCTCAAATATGTGGAAATCATCAGCAAATATTCCCTGATCGAGGTTGTAGGTAACGGCGCCCATGGAGGCGTGCTTGTCGGATGAATCTGCATAGTGCAAGTTGACCTCTATGGCTGCATCGTCTTTTGATCCATAGAGCTCTAGGATGTCAATCTCTCCGCATTGGGGCCAAGGGGTGTCCCCTCCATTTTCGTCGATGTTGGCGCCCAGCATCCAAAAGGCTGGCCAGATACCCTCTCCTTGGGGGAGCTGAATCCGAGCGGCAATCTTGCCATACTTCCAAGACTGCTTATTAGCGGTGTTCAGACGGGCAGAACTGTATTGGTCCATGCCGTGGGTATCGCTTTCGTGGATAGCTTTGATCACCAGGCAGTTGTCTTCAATATAGGCGTTTTTGCTGCTATGGGTGTAGCGCTGCCACTCTTCGTTGAAGCGGCCTGCCTCTTCCACCTGGAAGTTCCAGTTGGCTTCGTTGATGGTTTCGCCATCAAATTCATCGGCCCAGGCCAGCTTCCAACTGGCCCCTGGGGCATAGCCCATATCTTGAGGGGTTGAGGAGTCTTGTTGCATCGATTTTTCGTCCTTGGAATGATCATTCTTCTCATCTAGGCAAGAAACTAGCGCCCAAGATAGCACCGATATGAGTAAAAATGGGGAGATGGCTTTGATCATGTTGAGTAGTTTATTCGTCAGAACGGAATTTAAGCAGTTTTTTGAATCAAAGCTCCCTGCTCCGCAATCAGGGTAAACGCATCAAAATTAGAATCCAGTAGCTTTGAGTAGATAACCGATATTCATGGACACTCTGAACCTTCTCTTTTTAAGGCCGATTTTGTCATTCATCTGTGCGATTTTTTTGCAAGGCTATTTTTCTAAGGATGTGGAGATTGTAGGGTGTATTTCCTTTTCGACTCCTGCATTGAGCCTCTTAAACCAATTGATGGGATGACCCACTTGATATGAGCTGAATTGTCGGTGTAGAGCTCGGGCGGATCATCTGGCTTAGGCTTTGGCTGAGTTTTATCACCGTGTAGATCCTAGAACTGGTGATATTTCCGAAGTATTTGATGATGTAGTCTATGGAAGTTTGTGCGGCTTTAGTGGAAGCCCGCCTCAGTACTGTCGGTAAATGCTGGAATATGTAAATGCGGATTCCTCGGGCAAGCTAATTGGATGGTTATACTCTTTAAATCCTGAATTATCGATATATGGGGCCTTAGGGCTACGACTCCTAGAGATGAAGGGACGAGATAAGGTAGATAGCGATATTACTGACGTGATAAACGCCCTAAAAAAGCTAAATATTGGACTAAGATGTTGTGAAGGGTGTCGTTATGGGGTAGAGCGAGCCCCGAAGGATCTTCTAAAACGCCGATACCTCCGCCAGATTCACTCAGGTTTTCAGTGGGGGGGGGCTGGTTAGAGTAAGCTTTGCAAGCTTGGGCAACGAGCCCACTCAACTTGCTGCAAAAAAGTCCAAGCTAGCGGAAGTTGGCGAAGTTTATGAGAACCTAAAGCCCTGCTTAGGCTAGTTGAACAGGTCTCCCAACGGGGTATTTTTCTAAATCAACCTAAAAATTGCAGTCTACTAAATTAAGATGACTCTGAAAATTGAGCGCAGCCCATTTTTTCGCATCTTTCCCGCATGAAACAACTTGCTTATGCAGTCATCGGGATCGGCGGAATTCTGGCGCTACTCATATTGGGAGAAAGCACCCTCATCCCTTTCACGTATGGATTAGTCCTCTGGTTTTTGAGCCGTTACTTTACCAAGCTCATCAATCAGATTCCCTTGGTGAAAAAGTATGCCCCTACCTGGTCGGTCAGCACCCTGGCCTTTCTGGTGGTCATCCTGGTCCTCGGTCTGGTCGCTCAGTTGATCGTGTCGAATATTGAATCTCTGATCGCTTCAGCTGATCAATATGAAGCCAGTTTGAGCCAAGTGGTCAATCGCATCAACGAGCAGTTCGAATTCGACCTTTACTCCAAACTCACAGAGCAACTTCAAGGCTTGGATTACCAATCCCTCCTAACAAATGTAGCGGATTCCTTATCGGGTGCCCTTGGCAACACCGCCATGGTGCTGATTTATGCCATCTTCATCTTCTCGGAAGAAGCCAGCTTTATGACCAAATTTCGCAAGCTTTTCCCCAGTCAAGAAGACTATGAACACGCAACTGGCATTCTCAATAGGATCAATGACTCCGCAGGTGATTACATTCGGTTAAAGACCTTGGTCAGCTTACTCACTGGCGCAATAGGATGGATATTTCTGGCCATTATGGGCGTAGAAGCGGCGTTTTTCTGGGCTTTCCTGATGTTTGCGCTGAATTATATCCCGACGATTGGTTCTCTGATCGCCACCCTTTTCCCTGCGGTGTTTAGCCTCTTGCAATTTGGCGAAATTCAGCCCTTTATCATCATCTTGGTTGGTTTGGGAGCCATTGAATTATTGATTGGCAATGTCTTAGAGCCTCGCATCATGGGCAGGTCCTTGAATCTCAGCCCCTTGGTGACCATTCTGGCGCTGGTGATATGGGGGGTAATCTGGGGAATTACGGGTATGCTTCTTAGCACCCCGATTACAGTGATCATGGTCATCGTTTTCTCTCAGTTTGAGAGCACACGAGCGGTGGCGATTTTGCTTTCCGAAGAAGGAGAGATTCTGGAATGAGAGGCTCAGTTTAGTTCAATCTCGAGACTTAAGCAGGGTAGGAAGAAGAAAAACGGTAAGCGGAGTATGGGAATACGGGGTATGTGATGGCAATTATTCATTCTTATAGCCACAGCCCCATAACCCATACCTCGATTTTTTCTGTCCAACTGCTTAACTCGCAACTAACGGTCAGAATCCATCATGTTGACTTCATGCAAAAAACTCCGACTCAGGACTGAGCCTGAATCGAAGTTGGTGAAATGTATACGAAATTAACCCTCCGCAAAAGAGGGGGTATTTGGGACTTACACGGGTTCGGCGATGGGGGTAAAGCGTTCGATCACCACGGATCCCACAGCGGCGCTTTTGGTTTCAATGATCACCTTTTGCTCAGTCGTCCGATGGGTTCCCTTCAACCTCAAGGTATAAATGGCCTCAATGGTGGCCTGTTGAGGCGTAAGGGTCATCACAGCTCGGGCAATTTGCTCGGGAGGGATGCTCACATTGAGCTCCTTGGCTACGGTGATGGTCTTGGTGCTCGACTCCTCCTTACCAAAGGTAAAGGTGTTCTCAAAGGTGGTGGTAATGGTCTGCTCCACGCTGGCACTCAGAGGGCCCAGTGATACGCCAACGTTGGCGGTGGTGCTGATCTCCAATCCAAAGAGGGTGGAATTGCTGAAGGAACGGGTCATGGTTTCTTCATAGGAGCGTTCTAGCGCCAAATTGGCCTGCTGCTCCAAACTAGAGCCGTTTTGAGCAATGCTCTCGATGATGATGGGTTCTCCTTCTCTAGCCACCCGGCTGACGTACTCTATGTTGACCACTTCCAAGTTGTTCTGAACAATTTGGACGCTGGAGACGATGTTGTTGAACCCAAATACACCGAGGTCCGGGTATTCTCCTGGATCAAGCGTCAGAGAGGGCCCTTTTTGGTTGGAATCCCTGAATAAGGTCAAAGTCACTCCTTCGGGTACCTTGACGGAAGACATGATGTCATGCCCGATAAAAGGCGAGTCAAAGTTGGTAGTCTGCCCAGTTGAGGCTAGGTTTTGCCGAAGGCCTTTGAAATTGTGGCCTGTGTAAAAGCTGATGATCGGAAAGATGTCGGCATCATGCTCAAATACCTTCAAGGAATCGATCTTGTTGTTCGCCGATCCCAAATGGGGATACTCCCCTTCAAATAAGATGAAAGAGCCGTCTCTGAAGCCTCGGGTGATGAAAAACTCAACGTAGGTCCCCGGCTCTACCTTGACTGAACTCATTCGGTCGATCCCGATAGGGATAACTGGATATTTTCCAGGTTTCAGCGTGGCCCGCTTGCCTTTGAAATGTTCGCCGTCGAAAACAGTAACTGCCATGATGTTTTGGGTTTGATGGCAAGGGGAGATGGGCTCATCCCATCGCCTTACCAGGTTAAAAAATAAGTTTGTTTGGTTGATACGAAGATGCAGCCAATCAAGCAGTTAGTGTTAATGCAAATCCGTCAAATCATCACAGACTTCCGCCATATCAAGTCCTACGAAACCGACAGTGTGATTAATATCCGGCAAAGTGTCTGAATCGGACAAAAGGGGCTAACCTAAACGTTTAGGCCCCGTTCAAATCGTCCGATTTTCTTTAAAGCGAGAGGGGCTAAGGCCAAACTCTTTTTTGAAGCATTTGGCAAAATAGGAAGGGCTAGAAAAGCCCGTTTGAAAAGCGATTTCGGCAATGGTCTCGTCTTGTTTCAAAATCAGCTCCTTAGCCCGATGCAGGCGCACCGAAGAGATCATCTGATTTGGCGACTTGTTGGTAATGGCATTGAGCTTGCGCTGGAGTTGCCTTTCGCTGACGCCGATTTCTCGGCACAGCATCTCCACGCCAAAGGAAGGATCCTCCAAGTGGGCGTTGATGCACTGCAATACGTTTTCTAGAAAAGAATTATTGGGAGAGATGGGTGAGGGGACCTCAACTTCTCCTCGTATCTCCGTAGCAGATTGATCTGCCACCTGAAATAAACTAAGTGATTCGCCAAACTTTGCGTCAAAAATGGTGCTATGAGGAACAAAAGAAAGCCCTGCCCCTGAGAGCAGACTTTTGACGGTTTGGGTGACCATTACCTGATTGGGTACGGTTTGCTTTTGCATAGACTCTAGCAGAAAGGCCGTTTGCTGGCTAATGGACAAGGATCGACCTTCGGTCGCGGCCGTAATGTGGATGCCCACCGTGAGTTGAGCTCCCATCCTTGCGAGTTCAGCTACCAGATCTAAGCTGAAATGAGCTGCTCGGCTCGGTCCATCAAAAGTTGCGATGAAGGAGTACTGGTCATAGCGCCTCATGTTTCCGCGATAGCGTCGGACAAAGCCATCGATTAACTCCCGATAGCTGGCACTCACGGTATCCGCAGAGGCGGCCCGGGCCATAACAATGGTGAAGAGCCGCTCCTCATAGTGGTCTATGGGTCTTACTTGAGCTACGAAGGATTTGATCTCTGCCAAAATTCGCGAGGTATCCCCTACCCAAAACAGGTGATCATCTCCCTCTAGTTCTACCCACCTCGCGCCTGCAATGCGATCTGCAATGAAGCGGCCTTCCTCAATCTTTACGTCTATGTCGTCCTTGCGCTGCATGATCAAGGTAGGCACTTTGATGGAAGGCAAAATGTTGATGATGTCCACCTCCGTATTCATCTTCGTCAGCACCAAGGCCGCACTAGGGCTGGCCCCGGAACGAAAATAGCTGGCCAGCCAATCCATGAAAGTTTTGTCATGAGCCTTAGAAGGAGCGAGGGATTCCAAATTCATCTTTCCAGTTCCCCAACCATTGACAATCATGTCGTATACCACTTGTCGCTCTTCTGGGGTAGGAGCCCAAGGATAGTCTGGGCTGTAGCTGCGCTTGGCAAAAATACCAAAGGCAATCAAGGCTACGGTCCGGTTGGGATAAGTCGCAGCAAATAGCGCGGAGACAGATCCTCCTTCTGAATGTCCAAATAAGGCCGCTTTTTCAGATCCCACGGCGTCCATCACTGCGCGGATGTCGTCCATTCGCTCCTCCAGCGTAGAGAGCTCCACCACCCGATCCGAAAGCCCCGTCCCCCGCTTATCAAAGAGGATGACGCGAGCCATTTTGCCCAATTCCAACAAAAAATCTACCAGCTCTGGACAGGCCCACATCCAGTCGATGTTGGAGATCCAGCCAGGAATGTAGACCAAGTCAACGGGACCCGAACCAAACACCTGGTAAGCAATATTGATGCTGCCACTTTTGGTATATTGGGTTGGTGGTTTGATGGACATGCTAGGGCTGGACCTTTGGATATGCATTCAGAGAATAAATTATGAAGAAAATCTATTCCTACCTCGCTTGCTTGATGATTTTGTTGGGATGTACTCAAGTTGAGCAGGAACCCGAAATATTATCTCTTTCAAGCGGTCAAGTGGAAAGAATCGAAAACTTCGAATCTAGCTTTGTACCCGCCAGAAACGTAGATGTGTGGCTTCCCGATGGATATTCAAGCGATAAAAATTATGCCGTTTTATACATGCACGACGGGCAGATGCTGTTTGACTCGACCCGGTCGTGGAATGGCCAAGAATGGGGCGTAGATGAAACCGTAGCAAAGCTTTTGGAAAGCGGTGACATCCGCGAGGTCATTGTGGTGGGAATCTGGAATACCGAATTCAGACATTCGGAGTATTTTCCCCAGAAACCTTTTGAAAGCCTGCCGGTCTCCTTCCAAGATTCTTTGCTCACTCATGGCAAACGAAACCCAGAAACGGCCCTTTTCAAAAAAGAAGTATGTTCAGATGCTTACCTAGCATTCATCGTCCAAGAGTTAAAGCCCTACGTGGACAAAACCTATGCGACCCATCCGGAGAAAGAAAACACCTTCATCGCTGGGTCAAGCATGGGTGGATTGATTTCCATGTATGCCATCTGCGAATACCCCGAAGTATTTGAGGGAGCAGGCTGTCTGTCCACCCACTGGGTGGGCATTTTTGATACGCTCAATAACCCCATCCCCCAGCAATTTGCCAGCTATCTGGACCAACATTTACCTAGTCCCGATGATCACCGAATCTACTTCGACTACGGAACAGAAACGCTGGATGCCTTATACGAGCCCTATCAGCTGCTGGTAGATTCCATTATGCAGCAGGGTGGTTACGATTCAGGGAATTGGAAAACCGTGAAGTTCCCCGGAGAGAACCATTCAGAGTGGGCCTGGAATCGACGA
>CAZFPQ010000327.1:0-7146 GCA_964521065.1 uncultured Bacteroidia bacterium
AATGTTCAGCCCATTGGGAGTGACCAACTCAGGCTTTCGCCCGATCAAGTGGATACACTCCCTAGCCGTCACATCACTTACTGTCGTAAAAATGTGGGCTCCATGCGCAGCCGCGCGCTCGATGCGAATGCGAGTTTCTATGTTAAAATACCGAGACTCTTTCTCCCAGTTATAAAAAGGCAGATGCTCGTAAAAAACGGGATCGTTCATGGCTAGGTATCGCCCTAGCATGGTGGCGTGGGTAGTAAAAACGGTATGAATAGGAAGTTTGTCCCTCCGAATTTCGGGAATGGCCGTTGCGGCCATCCACTCATGAACGTGAGCGATCACGGGACTGGTATTCACATCTTCTTCGGTCAGACGTGTAAGGAACACCTTGACCATCCACCCAAAAGCTGCCACTTGATTGATCATGTCATCGTCACCGGGGGTACTGATGTCATGATGTTCCCAAAGCAGGTACTTGATCTCAGCTAATCGATCATAGACAGTGTAGGGGTTGAAAAGGATGGTACGCGGCCGGCCAGCTGTCAGCCATCGCCCATAATTTACTTCAAAACCCATATCTCGCATTTTCCGCACAGCCCGGCCAAATGGATCATTAGGCGCTTCAATGGGTTCAAATATGGCAGATACGTTGGGGTGTACATAGGGCCCAATCAAACAGTAGCGATCCCCCCAATTCTTTTGCATGCTTGGGACTTTGGATCGGATAACCGTATAGATTCCACCTACTTGATTCGCTACTTCCCAAGCTACCTCTACTAATAATGCGTCACCTTTTCCCGCCTTATAGGTATCCGAAGCTTGACCATTTTGATTGAACGATTCAGGGGAAGTCATGAGTAGTTAATAGTGTGATTTTATAACAAAAGCCAGTAGCTTCCATAATATCGCACAATTATCACTCAGTCCAAAACCCTTGCGAGGTCGGTTTTTTTAGCTCTATCATGGAAGTTTTCCGAACGTAAATCGGCGCCTTAAAATAAGCCTATCCAGGCTAAAAACACCATGATCTGGAGAGCAAATTCGGGAATTTCTAGAATTATTCGTCAAAAGCAGATTTAGCCATCTAGCTTTTACGTTGCTGTGTAGAATTTTGTGAAGACGAGCTAGACTTCTGTCGGTTGTTTACGGGTTCGGGAGAGTACAGCCAATCCATCATTCCATTAAAAAAAGAAGTCAATGGAGATTGTGTACTGTCTTTGGCTGCAGTCTGCACCTGATCACCT
Organism: uncultured Bacteroidia bacterium; assembly: GCA_964521065.1. Taxonomy (GTDB): domain Bacteria; phylum Bacteroidota; class Bacteroidia; order J057; family J057; genus CAYVAP01. The sequence goes on from CAZFPQ010000327.1 coordinate 1,233, forward strand.
TCACCTTGCCCAGGAACCCCCGTTTGATACTGGGTCAACTCATCACCAACTGTGGTGGGGGTAGAGGCATGAGCAGAACTACTCCCAATAATCAGACATAAAACCACCATGGTGCTTAGTAGGATCCTTGTTTGCTTGCTCATATTCCTCTAATGTTTAAGGAGAAAACCTTTCGTAAATATACCTAACGGAACTGAGCATCCATAGTTCAAAAAGCCTTAAAATCCCCCTAGGGCTATTTTTCATCTATTCCAGCAACAGGGGTTGTTTCATTATGAAACAACCCCTGTTTCACCCTGAGACACCCTTCCCCCCTGAGTAGGTTTTCCTGATACATCTTGCCTAGTTTTTTTGCTATATTTATCTCTCGTGAAAGATCAATATCTTCTACATATAGATCGCATCCTACGAGAGTTAGCCCACCTAGAGCGGCAGCTTGACTCGGTTTCTAGTGAGCCTGATAGAATCTCCATTGAAAAGTCCTTAAAGCTAAAAAGGAAACGATTTGAGCACTTGATCCCTTTTCGTTTTCGACAAGAATTGAGGAGATTATGTCAACAGGCCAACGTATCAGGGAATTTTGATTGACATTTGTTCCCTTCTTTCCAGGTTTTCCTTGGTGAGTGCCCAACCTACGGAACACCTGCGCGTAATCGAGATAGGTAAGCAAACTTGCTATGGAATTTGATCAAAAAACAGGGCCTAGGTATTCTTTCTCCTGAATTAATCCCTTCTCACTTACTTTATATGGCTGAATCCATCTACTATACCCTTGAAAGTACTCGTGAACAGCGCTACCAAGAAATTCTTCCTCAGATCAAGGCCATCATTGAGCCCGAAAGCGACCTCATTAGCAACTTAGCAAATGTAACAGCCGTGCTGCGAGAAGCTTTTGGGTTTTTCTGGGTAGGATTTTACCGCAGGCAGGATGAAGAACTGGTGTTAGGTCCTTTCCAAGGTCCATTGGCGTGTACCCGAATAGCGATGGGTAAGGGTGTTTGTGGCAGCGCTGCTCAAAAGCAGGCTACCATCTTGGTCCCAGATGTGGATCAATTTCCTGGCCATATCGCTTGTAGCAGCGAGTCTCGGTCTGAAATAGTGGTACCATTGGTAGCTGATGGACGCACAGAGCTCATCCTAGATGTGGATAGCGAGGAACTCGATCACTTCTCCTCAGTTGACCAACAATATTTGGAAGCAATCATAGAATCACTGGCGGACCACCATTATCGATTTCCGTAAGAAACGATCACCTCTAATGAGACAGCCCTTAGGCGCCCGCCATCCCAGTTTCCAGTGAAACCAGTGGGTCTTCGTGCGACATTGAGGATTCCTATGTGAAAAAAACCGCCAAAGCCAACAGAGCCCCAGCGCGTGGGTAGATCTACAGAAGTTCCAAGCGGCAGTAGCAGGTACATGCGATTCACGGTCCGATCTGTGCTGTCGCTAAAGAATCCACTATTTCTAAATCGGAAGCCCCAGACATATCCAATTTTGGGATGTATAGGACCAAAACGCGGGCCAGCCTTAAGGTCAAACTCCACCGCTGTAAGGCCCACATTCTGAGGATTTTCCCCACTAAAATCCCGCATGACGACGGGTAGGTTAGGAAATCCTTGATCGTCCCCATTCTTATAGTTTAGGTTCAGACCAGCCTCAAATCCTGATGTAGGGCTAAAACGCTTGAAATATACCCCGAAAGCTCCTGTTGTATAGGCCCCTGTGACCAACTGATGTGCTTCTGCCCTCGGAAACCAATTGACGTAACTGGCAAAACGCAGGCCAACCGCATTCCAAGGCTGGTTTTGTCCCCGTAGTTGCCCAAGAATAGCCAGTAGCAACAGGAGGATCATTGTTCTCAATTTCATAGTATGATTGGATAAGGGTTGAGAAAGGGGGAACCGCAAGAGCAACTTGAAGGCAAAATAAGTAACTCCTAGACAACTCAACGATTCTGGTCTACCCTAATTTTAGCTGCCCCCCACTTTCAAGAATTACTACACGCTTATCCAACAAGTATCTAAGGACTTTTTCACGTTGAGCGGGACTCCCTATCTTTACCTGATCTAAGATTTGCTGATAGGTAGCTGGTTGGGATCGTAGGAATCTAACTATTGCTTGCTGAAGAAGGGAGTACTCTCCATCTGAGACTTGGGTCTTGGTCCTACCTACACAGATGTCGCATCTCCCACAAGGCTGATGTTCATCTTCTCCGAAATATTGCTGGATGATCAAACTCCGACACAATTGCTGACTATCTACATAAGCAAGTATCTTGGATAATCGTTCATCTGCTTGGGCCTTAAGGAATTGGTACTTAGGCCAATTAACTAGGGGCTTAGATAGGAGCTGACGCCCCTTTAAAAATCGCACCCGCGGTTCTCCTTGAGCTGGGCGGTAGGAAAGCAATTCATGTTGTTCCATTTTTTCCAGCCGCTGACCTAACTCTTCTATGTCTATCCCGAATCGCATGGCCCATTGTCTAGGTAAGATTTGAACCTCCTCTGTATATGCTTTCCCACCAAAGCTTCTCAATAAGTGGTCTAGTAGGTTTTCGGTACTGGGAAAATGTTGTTTATACTGCCACACTGCTTCTGGGGTAGCCGTAAGTTGTAGATAGGCATAATCTTCCCTGTCCTCCTCAAACTGGATCAATCCTTCCAGATGTAAGACTCTCAAACTGGCATATAAGCGCCGAGGAGAGGTCCCAAAGTCTGAGGCTAAGTCAGCGAAATCAATAGGATAAACCTGAGAACTTGGAACCGTGTTGGGAATTCGGAAATGCTCACATAGCTGTTGATAATGATGCTGGAGTTGCTCCCAGCTAGGGTACTTTTCTTTACTCCACCGTTCCATTTCTTTGCGGTCAATGGGGTTGTCAAAAGCAATGGCCAAGGCGGTTTTGCCATCCCTGCCTCCTCGCCCGGCTTCCTGGTAATAGCTTTCCAAATCAAAGGGTAGATTATAATGGATGACAAAACGTACATCCGGCTTGTCTATACCCATACCGAAAGCATTGGTGGCCACCATGACCCTTACTTGATCATTGATCCAGGCCTGCTGAGCCTGATCCCGTTCGGAGTTAAGCATTCCTCCGTGATAAGCTGCTGATGAAATCCCTGCGACTCGCAGCTGCTGGACTACAGCTTGGGTCAACTTACGGGTCCTGACATAAATGATTCCTGTTCCAAGAGTTCTTCGACAAATGTCAACTGTTCGAGCAATTACATTTTCTTCTTTGAGGACAAAGTATCGAAGGTTTTGCCGCTTAAAACTCTTCCGGAAGATTACCGGATCAACTAGCTGTAACTGCTGAGAAATGTCGTTTTGCACCCGGGCTGTAGCCGAAGCCGTAAGCGCCAGGATCGGAATCTCTGGTCTTTCTTGTCGAATATACCCGATCTCTAAGTAAGACGGTCGGAAGTCATATCCCCATTGACTAATACAGTGAGCCTCATCAACTGCCAATAGGGACAAAGGAAGCCGGTCAAGTCTGGCTTGAAACATCTCCGACTGGATCCGCTCTGGAGCGATGTATAAAAACCGATAGACACCATCCAAGGCCTTTTGTAAACGCTTGTCTACTTGGTAGGGAGTCAGATCACTGGTAAGATAGGTCGCAGGAATACCTAAATCTTGAAGCCGCTGGACTTGATCCTTCATCAAAGCGATAAGGGGAGACACAACCAAGGTCAATCCACCCAAAACCAAACCAGGAACCTGAAAACAGATGGACTTTCCTCCTCCTGTAGGTAAAAGTGCTACGGCATCCCTCCCTGCCAAAACCTGATCTATGATTTGGTCCTGAGGACTCCGAAAAGACTCATAGCCCCAATACTGGTTTAGGACCTCTAAGGGTGATGACTCCATGACCTAAAAATACACCCCCTTTACCCTACTCCCAAGTATCATCAATACTATATAGTGATGTAACTATTTTCCCTTTATTCGTCTCAATAGTAGCCCTTCTTATCAGAACTTGGCCCTGCGTCCTGATCCACAAAAAGGAAACTGTGTAAAACAGACGAAAAGGAGCCACTCCACCGTTCAATCAGTACTTTTGCCCAAATAAACTCTCCCATGAACAATTGAGGATATATAAATGACCGTTCAATTCTTTGTATACCAACGGTCATAGGCTAAATCTTACATTTGGTATAGAGGATAAAACTATACCATCGCAAATATTCAATAGTCTTCAACATTTTACCATCATTCCCATTGCGGAAGTAGGCCAACATGCGGGTCAAAAAGCAAAACATAATATTCGGATACATATTGCTTGAGCTCATACTGCTCAATCTATCGGCCATATGTACAACCATCCTGAAAACCCATGCTTTTAATGCAAATATCTTTACACCTCTTTTTACCGATAGGTTCCTAACCCTCTTACTCATTTTCAACGTGAGTTGGATTATCATTTCTGTTATGAATGGTAATTCTAATTTATACGTCGAGGGAGAACTAAGGCAGAGGTTCAAAGAAATGGTCATCAACAGCTTCATCCTACTGGGGATGTCATCTACAGCCATTCTGTTACTAGGGTTAGAGGAGACTGCCCTTACCATATTGCTAGGACCCGTATTTGTCTTCTCAGGACTAAATCTTGGCATGTTGATCCTGGTCAATTACCTGCTTGGGCGTTCTAACTTAAGTGAGAACAATCAATTTGGCCACAACCTCCTCATATTAGGAGCCGGCTCTGGCGGGAAACAGGTGCAGCAGTTTTCAAGGGACAACAAACACCTTGGTTATAATATTATCGGGTTCTTAGATGACCACTATCCTCGAACCAATGGGCTCAAAGTTCTCGGAGGTTTAGAAGACCTCAATACCGTATTAGATGAACACCGGGTAGACGAATTGGTCATCACCTTGTCTCCACAAACAGAATCAACGGTAAAGCAAGCTATATCGGTGGCAGATTACCGTGGAATCAGGGTAACCTTGATTCCGGATTATGTACCTAGCTATCTGGGAGAACATTTTCAGACTTACACCTTGGGTGGGATGCCAGTCATCCAGCTAAAGCAAACTCCATTAGATCAGTTTCACAATTACCTCCTGAAAAGAGGGTTCGACATATTATTTTCATTATTGGTGCTCTCCATACTTTCTCCATTGTATATCGCTATTGCAATCTGGGTATATTTGGACAGCAAAGGAGGAGTGTTTTATAAACCGATGAGGAAAGGGCAAGGGAACTTTAGTTTCACCATGCTCAAGTTTAGGACCATGTATGAAGATCAGGGGGATCTCCACGGAGTTCAAACCATAGGAAAGGATGATCCACGGATAACACCATCGGGGAGGGTTCTACGAAGATTTAGCCTAGATGAGTTGCCTCAATTTATCAATGTACTAAGAGGTGAAATGAGTGTGGTAGGACCTAGACCACACCGATTAAACTTGAACGATGAGTTCCAAGAAATGGTCGAGAAGTACATGGTTCGCCACTACGTCAAACCAGGTATTACGGGCTGGGCCCAAGTGAATGGCTGGCGCGGTCCCACCGGTACCATGGAACAAAAACTAGGTCGGGTGAGACATGATCTACATTACATCGAAAATTGGACATTGTGGTTTGACCTCAAAATCGTAGCCCTGACTATCTTTAGTCCCAAAACCTACCTCAACGCATTCTAGAGGTCATTATCTCTGCATTCCAAACCAATTGCAGAAAAAGGGTATTTGCGGAAGTTTTGGGGTCAAGTCAGCCCCTATCTTGAATAGCTCTGAGCTTCCTTCAAATCCAAACCCTTTTCACATCTCTAAACCTACTTGCTCAGGTTTGGGATCTGTGAGGCCCTTCCAATAAGGTCTAAGTTGGACTTTGGCCAAAATGCTGGTCATAACCCCATAGCGGTGTCGCCTTTCCGATTCCCGGAATCTTCGATCCGCGGGACCTACC
>CAZFPQ010000328.1:0-7122 GCA_964521065.1 uncultured Bacteroidia bacterium
TTTTACGTCCCTATCCCGACTTGCCATAAGTCTGTTTGGGTGTTGAGTTTACGGCTTAAATTTGTCTTGCCACAAGTAATTGGGGTTTAGGGCCCCAAGTAGGGTGGGGGAATACACCAACTTTCTTGAAATAGCCTGTTATTCCTCCTGGGCTTTTGTTAGGGCCCATACCCAACGTCGCGTGGTCAGAAACCCCAAATCCAGCGTTTAGGCTCGCTACCCTAAAATCTGAGCAGCTCCTAAAAGAAATCCTTCTGCTCCAAGACCCACATGAATTTTCGTTTATCCAAGGTGAACTCCCGCTCATTGCGCCTCAGCATCATTTCCAGGGTGTCGGTCCCTGCCATACCTTGCCATAAAAAGTGGTCGGCTCCCTGGGCCTCAATCCGCCCCTTAAAAACGGCGCTGGTATCAAAACGAGGCTCAATGGTCACATTCATGGCGCTGTCCAGGGAGAAATTGACCTGTTGAAAATTGGACGTGCCGCTGGTGATATGTCCGTAACCCGTTCCCGATCTGCCTCGTGAGCTTATGACGATGCGGTTCCAGCGGGTGGTATCGGTGGGGGATAACTGTACTTCCCCATTTCGCTTGAAGCTATCTACGTCAAACGCTCCTTCAATAGCTAAGGGATTTAGCTGTTTCTTCGCTTGAAACCGACCATAGGAGCTATAAAAGGAGTTACCAAACGTGTATAAAAGAAAGGCGACTTTTAATCCGATATGGAGGTACTTCTGCCAGGCTTTTTCAAAATATGGATTCATCCCTACGGGGGTGGTGGGACGGTTTAACAGAAGGTTTACCAACTGTTTGCGATACCCAAACAACAAGTACACAATGATCAAGACCAGAAAGAAGGAGAATAACTTGACCGGAACTCCGTAAAATAGGTTGAGCAGCAGGACATTACCCATGACCCCCAACAAGACTAGTAGCCCTGCCAGCAGCGATCGGCGAAAGAGAATGAGTACCCCCCCCAAGGTTTCCATGAATCCCCCAAAGAATTGATAGGGAGCAGAATAGCCCAAGTACATCCAAGTGAAGCGCATTGGGGTGAACTCCCCCAGCGGGGTGTAAAACTGGGCAATCGAAGGGTAGGGCATCTGATTGACGAATAGCTTCGAAATACCGTAGCTAAACATGATCATGGCAAGATAATACCGCAATCCGATATTCAAGATGTTGCTCAGCTGACGGTAATGCGGCCGCTTACGGTCCAATAGAGTCCAAATCAGGGTGGCCAGCAAGGTGATGGCTAAATAGGCAACATTGAGCATCCAGTCATCCAGCGTATCCCCACTTCCTGTGGGGGGATGCACCCATCGGGGGGAGTCGTGCAATCCCAGGACGTAGTTCTGGATAAAGAAGGAGGGATAGTAGTAATATTTGTAGAAAAGACTTCCAACATAAGGGATAAAAGACCAAAGGGAAGTTTTCAGAACAAACCACACAAAGATCAGCCTAAAGCCGATGCGCTCCCATGTACTCCATGATTGGTTTAGTTCCTGGTTTTTGTTCATCTCTACCTAGGGGTTGAATGGACGTTCTTGACTTGCTATGCGGACCTGCAATTAAACCAGAATTAGCTGCTAAGGAACAGTCAAAAAACAACTATGCACTTTGGCTCGATCTTTCATCCCATCTCAGCGTCAGAAAAATGCTCGATTGGCCCGCCAAACTCATTTTTATTCCTTGATCTGGCATGAAATATCGGCGTAAAATTTACATGTTATTTTTTTCCTGTTCCTTAAAATATAGCCTCCCAAAACAAAACGGCCCCAACCCAAAGGGCCGGGACCGGTCATCAATAGTAGTTAGCTAGTTAGCTCTTCAGAAGAATTATTTGTTGCCACCTGGCGCAGGGGCTTCACCTTGCTTCTTGAGTTCTTCCATGCGCTGCTGAATCTGCATGGGGTTGGGAGAGGAACTTTTGCGTTTGAAGACCTCGAAGCGGGTAGGCTGAGGCCGGTAAGGCCAGTTGTTGTTGCTAACATCGGTGTCGGCCAACTGGCGATAGGGGTCAAGCTCGATGCTGACGATTGCTTGGTCGGATAGGAATACCTTGGAAACCTGACCGCTATTGTAGCGCCAGATTTCGGCGGGGATTTGCTTGATTTCTTCGCTGCCATCAGCGTAGGTGAAGCGCAATATCAAGGGCATCACCAAGCCACCGATGTTTTTGAAGGTTAGCTGGTAGTAGAGCTTATCGCTCTCCAGCAAGGCTTTTTCTTCCTCCGTCAAGGCGTCCATGTACTTGCGATAGGCGAGCTCGTCGAGCAAAGTCACCTCACTGGGGTCATAGGAGTTGTAAAAATCCTGTAATTCAGGATCTCTTTCCATCACCGTCTGCTCAATTTGCTCTTGGTTGCGTACGTCACCGATGTAAGGACCGCGCGCTTCTTTTTGCTGAGCAGCCAAGGGCTTTTCTAACTCAGGGTTGCGGGTATTGACCTGAAATACTTGTACGTCGGCCAACTCGATGTCTACGTGGTCAGTGGTGTAAAACCAGCCCCGCCAAAACCAGTCGAGGTCGGTACCCGAAGCATCTTCCATGGTGCGGAAAAAGTCTGCGGGCATGGGCTGCTTGAACATCCAGCGTTGGCTGTATTGCTTGAAGGCATAGTCAAATAATTCCCGGCCTAGCACGGTCTCGCGTAGGATATTGAGCGCAGTAGCGGGCTTGCCGTAGGCGTTGTTGCCAAACTGGAATACCGATTCCGAATTGGTCATGATGGGCATGATGCCCGTCTTGTCACCTTTCATGTAGGGAACCATGTTCTCTGCAGGGCCGCGACGGCTGGGATAATCCCGCTGCCACTCCTGCTCAGCCAAGTATTGCAAGAAGGAGTTGAGCCCTTCATCCATCCAGGTCCACTGACGCTCGTCGTTGTTGACGATCATGGGGAAGTAGTTGTGACCCACTTCGTGGATGATCACTGAGATCATGCCGTACTTGGTACGGCTGGTATAGGTGCCATCGGCCTCGGGGCGACCTCCGTTAAAGCAGATCATGGGATACTCCATCCCGATGCGATCCGTGTGCACCGAAATCGCTACTGGATAAGGATAATCGAAGGTGTACTTCGAATACACCTCCAAGGTGTGGGCCACTGCCCGAGTAGAATAACGCTCCCAGAGAGGATTGCCTTCTTTGGGAAAGTAGCTCATGGCTAGCACGGTACGGTCACCCATGGGGACGCCCATGGCGTCCCAGATGAATTTGCGCGAGGAACAAAAGGCAAAGTCACGGACGTTTTCAGCTTTGAAGGTCCAGGTCTTGGCCTCCGCGGCCTTGTTCTTTTCTGCCTCTAAGGCTTCCTCTGGGGTCACGATCATCATGGGCTCGCGGGCGTCCACGGCTTTGGCTAAGCGATCGCGCTGTGCTTTGGTCAAGGCTTCTTTGGGGTTTTGCAGCACTCCGGTAGCGCCTACGATGTGGTCGGCCGGTGCGGTGATGCTGACTTCGTAGTCCCCAAAAGGCAGGGTGAATTCTCCACGGCCCAAGAACTGCTTGTTTTGCCAGCCATCTACGTCGTTGTACACGCACATACGTGGAAAAAACTGGGCAATGGTGTATAGGTAGTTGTCATCCTCTTTGAAGTATTCCATACCTGAGCGGCCGCCGCCATCCGTAAGGCGGTTGTTGATGTTGTACCACCACTTGATTTGGAAAGAGACCTCCTTACCTGACTCGAGCACCTCAGGTAGGTCTACCCGCATCATGGTCTCATTGATGGTAAAGGGCAGGGCAGCTCCTTCACTGGTTTTTACCCAGTCGATGTGAAATCCACCTGGAAACTCTCTATGCAAGGCGGCCAAGTCCCTAAAACTCATTTTGTCTTCAGAGGTAGAAATGGTCCCGGTTTGGGTGCGCGCCCGCATGGAGTTGGGCTCGCGCACGTTTTGGTCTAGCTGCAACCAGAGGTAGGTCAGGGCATCAGGCGAAAGATTGCGGTAGGTGATGGTTTCCTCCCCATAGATGCGCTGCTTTTCGTCATCCAGGGTGATGTCCATCTGATAATTGGCTCGGTTTTCCCAATAATCGTGTCCGGGTGCTCCGGCGGCATTGCGGTACACATTGGGGGTAGGCAGCTCTTGCTTGAGCTGCTTGAATTTATTGGTATTGACGGGGTCGGGGTTGTAGCGGGGTTGGGCTGGATTTTGGGCCAAAGCTAGACCGAACAGAGCGATCGATAGCAAGGCCCATACGCGCAAGTGACTCCTCATAGGTGTACAGGTAAAGGTTGGAAAATTGAAACACAAAATTACCGCCACCTGGGGTAGGGAGACAAGATGCCACTTCCAACCTTGTCGAGGATCGGGCGGATTTGGTCGAAAGCGCCATGAGCAGTTTGCCATATGTTGGGTCTGAGGTTACATGCACTTCAGTTTATCCGTCGTTAAATCTCGGCCAACATTTAAAATGGATTATAAGGAATACGAAAAAAATAACATGTCGATTTTGCGTAGGAATTTTGTTCCAGATCAAGGAAGGAAAACCTCCCATAGCGGGCTAAGGGAGGCTTTTTCTGACGAAGAGATGGGGCAAAAGGCCAAGCAAAAAGGCATAACTTATTTTTTGAGTGTTCCTAAAGCCTAGGGGGGGTGATGGCGAGCCGCATGTGGCAATGCTTGGCTGGGCATAATCATCCAATCCTTGCGCTTCCCAGCAGAAAGTCAGACTTTTGCAGACCGGAATCGAAACGACATGAACTTCCAACAAGAAATAGCGCGCAGGCGCACCTTTGGCATCGTGAGCCACCCTGATGCGGGAAAAACCACCCTGACTGAAAAGCTGCTGCTTTTTGGTGGGGCTATCCAGGTTGCTGGGGCGGTAAAGTCCAATAAAATCAAGAAGCACGCCACCTCCGACTTCATGGAAATTGAGCGGCAAAGGGGTATCTCGGTGGCTACCTCGGTGATGGGCTTTGAATACAAGGATAAAAAGATCAACATCCTCGATACCCCGGGTCACCAGGATTTTGCCGAAGATACCTACCGAACCCTCACTGCGGTGGACAGTGCCATTGTGGTCATCGACGTGGCCAAAGGAGTGGAAACCCAAACGGAAAAGCTGGTGGAAGTTTGCCGCATGCGGGCTACGCCCATGATGGTCTTCATCAACAAGCTGGACCGGGAGGGAAAAGATCCATTTGAGTTGTTGGATGAGGTCGAATTAAAGCTCAAGCTCAAGGTTCGACCTTTGAGTTGGCCCATCGGAATGGGCAAAGGCTTCAAAGGCGTTTACAGCCTCTATGAAAAGAAACTGGTGCTCTTTACTGCCCATGGCAAGCAGCAGGAGAAAGACACCGTGGTGATTGATACCCTCGATGATGATCGCCTGGAAGCCTTGGTAGGGGATAGTGCGGCTGAGGTCTTACGAGAAGAAATTGAATTAATTGAAGGGGTTTATCCTCCTTTTGATCCCGAAGAATACCGCCGTGGGGAGGTCTCTCCAGTTTTCTTTGGCTCAGCGGTCAACAATTTCGGCGTTCGCGAGCTGTTGGATTGCTTTGTAGAGGTGGCACCCGCACCACAAGGGGCAATTACTGAAGAGCGCCAAATCCTGCCTGATGAAGGGAAGTTCACAGGTTTCGTGTTTAAGATCCATGCCAACATGGATCCCAATCACCGCAACCGCATTGCCTTTGTGCGGATCTGTTCGGGGCTATTTGAGCGGAATAAAGCCTACAAGCATGTTCGCCTGGGGAAAAATCTAAAGTTTCCCGCGCCGACCTCCTTCATGGCCGCTAAAAAAGACATCATCGAAGAAGCTTTTCCTGGTGACATTGTCGGGCTCTATGATACCGGCAACTTCAAGATCGGGGATAGCCTAACCGAGGGAGAGGAATTGCACTTTACGGGCATTCCCAGTTTTGCGCCTGAACTGTTTCGCTACGTAGAAAATGCCGATCCCATGAAATCCAAGCAGTTGGCCAAAGGCCTAGAGCAATTGATGGATGAGGGGGTAGCCCAGCTATTTTACCACCAGCATACCAATCGGAAGCTGATCGGCTGTGTAGGAGCCCTGCAGTTTGACGTCATTGCACACCGACTCAAGCACGAGTACAACGCCACTTGTCGCTATGAAAGTGCCAGCCTGCATAAGGCCGTATGGATCACTGCCCAAAATCCTGAGGACCTCAAGGCTTTCAAATCCCGGAAAGTGCGCAACATGGCCAAAGACAAGCACGGCCAGGATGTATTCCTGGCCGATTCTGCCTGGGACCTCAATTCGACCCAGGATCTGTTTCCGGATGTGAAGTTTCACTTCACCAGTGAGTTTTAGATTGGGATTGCAATCAAAGCCCTCGCCACTTGCCGAAATCTCATTCTGCTTCCTGTCCTTGACTAAACTTGATGGCGTAATCAGGATCCAAATTTTTGACTAGAATCCAGTCTGTCAATACCCAGTAGGCTTGGCAAAGGCCAGTCTCCTGCATGGTAGAGACCACCGTGTATTCTTCTGCGGCTTCGCATTCGAAGATTTTATGTTCCAATTCACCTGCACTGCAGCCGCTCGCTGCTGATCCTGCGATGAGCAAGGTGTAGGTAGAGAAGTCAATCTGTGGGAGGCTGTAGCCTAGGCAATCTGGTCCAGGGTTGGTGTTGTCCGCGGTCCAATTCTGCTGTAGAACCGAGTCAAAGCTTGCGTATTCGGCATCTGAGCGAATTATCCAATTGCTTTCCAGAGGCATCTGAGCGTAGACAAAGCAGCTATCTCCAAAATGAGCTTGGAGGTCTACGGTTTCAAACTCAACCACTTGCAGGCGACTGCCGTCGCAATCGGGTTTTACCTGGATCTGATCGCAGGCACTTAGGGCGAGGAGGGAAATCAATCCCAAGGTTACAAGATATTTCATGATGTTTGTTTTGGGGGAAGACGTAGCTCCTCACAAAAGTGCGGCACGGAAAAAGTGCAAAAAAAAATCTCCTAGGCTTTTGACCCAGGAGATGTAGAGGGCTTAGATAAGTTAAGAAGTGAAAAGAGTTAAAGAGTTAAGGCGTGAAGAAAGTTAAGAGTGAAAGGAGTTAAAAAGTTAAGGCATGTGGCTTTTTTCCGTACCTCCGTACCTCCGTACCTCCGTACCTCCGTACCTCCGTACCTCCGTACCTCCGTAC
>CAZFPQ010000329.1:0-7118 GCA_964521065.1 uncultured Bacteroidia bacterium
TAGCCCATAGCCCATAGCCCATAGCCCATAGCCCATAGCCCATAGCCCATAGCCCATAGCCCGTAGCCCGTAGCCCGTAGCCGATTTTCAGCATTACCTGATTTAGACTGGATATTTCCGGTTTCAAGCAATTGTTTTCGGATTAGCGACTTGAACCAATTTATTTCCTGGTGGTCCCTCAAACAAACACCCGTTCTTCTGTTAATTTTTCTTTAGCGCCAAAAAAACTCCCTTGATGGGGGATTTTCTATTCATTCCTATCCTTACCCAAATCTCAACATTTATGAAGCACGTCTTCTCTACTGCCTTATTGGTGGTGCTAGGCTATCTTTTGTCCGCCCAGACGACCCACATCGTGAACAATATTGGGCTGACATTTTCCCCTAATTCCATCACGATCCAGGTGGGTGATACCATTGACTGGCAGATTGCCGGTAACCACAATGTGGTAGAGGTCACCCAAATGACCTGGAACATGAATCAGACTACTGCACTGCCTGGCGGCTTTTCTACTCCCTTTGGGGGGGGAAAGGTGGGCTTCGGTCAGCCAGGTACTTATTATTATGTCTGTCAACCCCATGCCTCTGCAAGTATGAAGGGAACCGTCACCGTAAACCCTGTGACTGCCACCCCTACCGAGGGATATGTGGCCCATCTAAGTGGCAACCAAGAAGTCCCTACTGTTCCCACCCTGGGAGAGGGAATGGTCACTGCAATCTTGGATGGGGATACCCTGCGGGTTTCTGGTGATTTCGATAACCTAAGTTCAGCTTTCAACACCAACGTGGGTGCCCATCTTCATCTGGGCTTAGCTGGGAGCAATGGCGGGGTAGCATTTACCCTTACCCCAAGCTTGGATCCCGATAATTTGGGCGGGACATTTGACGAGCCCAACAACCGCTTTTTACTTAATTCTCAGCAAATCGAACAGGTTCGAGCGCGTGAACTTTACGTCAACATCCATTCGGTTGAGCATCCTACGGGAGAAATTCGTGGACAATTGCTGCCTGATGGCAAGCAGTATTACTTGGCAAACCTGCGTGGAAGTCACGAAGTAGATCCTGTTTACAGCGATGGCTTAGGCGCCATTATCTTCGAATGGGATGGAGACTCGCTCATTGGATCTGGATCCTTCCAGAACTTAGAGGGTAACTTTGATGGCAATCCAGCTGGAGGGGTACACATTCATGCTGCCCCTGCTGGACAAAATGGCGGGATCGAATTGAACCTGACCCCATCAGTGGCTGTCGACCAAAAAAGTGGTACCTTTTCTGCTGCTGACAATGCCTTCCAACTGAGCAATTCCCAGTTTGCTTCGCTTTTTAGTAGAAGCCTTTACGTCAATCTACACAGCACTCAATACCCTGGGGGGGAGCTACGCGGACAAATCCGTGGGCTTAGCCAGGTACTTTTCCGAGCAGCCCTATCGGGCAGCAATGAGGTGCCAAGCTTGGTCTCTTCTGGTCAAGGTCAGGTAATTGGTGAATTGCTAGGAGATACCTTACTGGTATATGGGAGCTTTTCGAATTTGCAAAGCGATTATGCCACCAATATCGGATCTCACCTTCATCTGGGCTTAGCTGGCCGAAACGGAGGAGTTGAGTTCGCGTTAACGCCAGTTCTGGATGGAGATCAACGCGGTGGGTTTTATTTGCCAGCTAGCAACCGCTTTGTGTTGAATGCCGCACAGAAAAATGCGTTGATCAGCCGACAGATTTATCTGAATGTTCATACCCTGGATCAGAATGCAGGTGAAATCAGGGGGCAAATGCTGCCTGAAGCCCAATTTGTATTCAATGCCTACCTCTCAGGAGCTCAGGAAATTCAACCCCTGCTTTCTAAGGGGCATGGGGTGATGCATGGGGAAGTTCGCGGGACACAAGTGGCTGTGTCAGGGTCTTTTGATGACCTAGGAAGTGACTTTGCTAGCAACATTGGGGCACACTTGCATCGGGCAGTGGTGGGGCAAAACGGTCCAGTAATCTTACCCCTGAGCCCTAGCCTTGATCCCGATAACCGTGGAGGGAGCTTTTTTGCCATCGACAACAGCGCTTCGATCAGCTCTACTTTATTGGATTCCTTGAAAGCTCGGGCCGTTTACGTCAATATTCACAGCGATGACAACAACAGCGGGGAGCTACGGGGACAAATGATGCAGGAAGCTCAGGCGTATTTCTTTGCCAACTTATCTGGGGCAGTCGAATATCCCGAACCCGTCAATACCGCTGGCTTTGGTGCGTTGTTGATGGAATATCAAAACACAAGGGGTACCTTGGTTGGAAGTTTCTCGGGTTTAGAAAGTGACTTGAATACTTCTATCGCTGGAGGCGTGCACTTACACAATGCGCTGCCCGGCCTATTTGGAGCAGTCATCCACCTGATTGATACCGATCTGGAAGGGGACAACCGGAGTGGGGTGTTCAATGCTTCAGATAATGTATTTAACTTCTCTTCGGATGGGTTAGATTCTTTGCGTGATGGCTTCTTTTACCTAAACGTACATAGCCAGGACGTGGCCAGTGGGGAGTTAAGAGGCAATTTGTTACCCCTATCATTGGCCTATTTCAATGCCAATCTGAGTGGGTTAAATGAAGTGAATCCTGTCACTACTACTGGAAAGGGAAGCCTTCAAGCCAGCTGGAATGGAGCCCAACTTAAGGTCGCTGGATCTTTCTCAGACTTGACTGGAAACCTAGATCTCAATGTTGCAGGTGGATCTCATCTCCATCGGGGTGGTCCAGATGAAAACGGTCCCTTGTTTGCCATCTTTACTCCGGATTTTCCTCTCGCGGACTCTACCCGAGGCTTTTACTTGGCCAGCAACAATGCGTTTACCCTAAGTGAAGGTCAGCTAGATTCTTTGTTTGCGGGCGATGTGTATTTCAATCTGCATAGCACGGAGATTGGTTCTGGAGAAGTGCGAGGACAACTGTTACCTGAGGTCAATGATTTCCCTAGTCCAGCGCCAGGCATTCTCAGCCCCACCAGCAACAGCGTAGTAGTCTTAGAAGACGATGAAACTGCCCCGTTTGAAGCCACTTGGAGTGCCAGCAGTGACGACGATGAGTTGATCTATCTATGGCAACTGGCTGCGGTAAATGATTTCAGTGCGACTATTCTCAATTTGAACCTAGGCGCCTCAGAATCTTTTCTCACGGATTTTGGGACGGTAGACTCCATTTTAGCCGATGCAGGACTCAATGTCGGCGATTCTATCTTGGTCTATCACAGGGCGATCGCAAGTGATGGATCTATACAGAACTTTGGTGCTACGGATAGTGTGTTCTTAAAGAGAGGAGGTTTTACGACAAACCTCATTGATCAGCCCCAGTTCACGCTAGAGATTCTACCCAACCCCGCAAGTGAATTTGCCCAACTAAGGATCTTTTCTCCAGAGAGAGGTGAAGCAAGCCTAGAGATCCTGGATCAAGCCGGACGAGTCCACCAATCGAGTTCCATCTCACTACTTGGTGGGACACGGAATTATGGCCTCAACCTGAAAGGTCTACCTGTGGGTGTCTATACCCTAAAAATCCAGCCTAGCTCTGGCGGGTCCCAAGTACTTCGGTTTTTAAAGCAATAGACCTAGCCAATCAATCAGCACTAAGGGCTGCTCCACTAGGGGCAGCTCTATTTTTTTGCCTAGACCAAGTTCAGTCCTCTGAAACTTCTTTGGAGAATGGCGTGATCGTCCACCTCCAGCCAGTTTCGCAGCAAATCTGCGTATACCTCTCGAAAATCCACCGCAAAAGGGACATCTCCATCATCTAGTCGATCTAGCTGAGGCGCAGGGTTGTACACTCCCGCCTGCTTGAGCTGGCCCCCAATGAGGGTGAGGCTATTAGCCTTGCCATGATCGGTGCCCCCACTGGCGTTTTCCTTCACCCGGCGTCCAAACTCCGAGAAGGTAAGAATGAGCGTTTGATCCAGATGCCCTTGTTGTTTCAGGTCCTTAACAAAAGCAGCCAATGCCTCTCCATAGTTTTGTAGGAGACGGTCATGGGGATTGCGTTGTCTGACGTGGGTGTCAAACCCGCTCAGCGAAACGTAGAAAACACTGGTCTCCACCCCCGAGTTAATGAGCTCGGCCACCAGCTTAAGGTCACGTGCCAAGGCATTGGTGGGATATTCGACCTTTGACTCATAGACCCGAGATTTTTCATATAGATAAGCAGCAGATTGAGAAGTTTCGGTCAAAGTCTTGTACATGTAGGCCAGGTTGCTTTCAGGAGCGGAGACCTGGTGCTGGTTGAGCTCTTTGATCCACCGGTCTTGGGTAGCGCGGTACAAGCTTTTGGGATTTCTAACCCCCAGCCCCTTCTTATCTTGACCTTTCACTGCCAAGGATAGGGTATCATCAATTTCAACCACCTGATGGGTAGCTTCACTGCCCTGGCAGGTATGATCGAGGTAGCGTCCCAACCAGCCTGTATCCCAGTACTCATCGCTATTGCTGCCTGTATGCCAAATGTCGAGTGAGCGAAAATGGGAGCGATCTGGGTTGGGATAGCCTACCGAGTTGACCAAACTGAGCCAACCTTGATCGTATAATTCCCTCAACGCTCCAAGCTGTGGATTGAGGCCCATCTCATCATTGAGACGCAACACAGCTTCGGGGGCAATGGCTAGGCGTGGACGAGCACGGTAGTAATCATCATTGCGATAAGGTACAAAGGTATTGAGGCCATCGTTTCCCCCCGATTGCTGAATCACCACCAATTTTCTATCAGGACGCCCTAGGCTGTGAGATGTAATTCCCTGTAAGAATTGGGGCATCAGTAGGGAGGCAGAAGCCAGGCTAGATAGTTTGAGGAAATCTCTGCGATTAGTCATGGTGTCGGGTTAGCAAAGTTGAAACTCGGGAGAAGAAAGTAGGTAGGCCATTTGGCCCTTGAGTCGCTCCTGAAAGGATAAACCGGCGAGATGCTGATTCAGTCCTTCGAGGGGAGCTCCTGTGAGAGGCTGAGTGAGCAAGTAATCGGTCATCATTTCCAGGGGGAAATGTTCTCCAAACAACTTCTCTAGATGTGGCCAATTTATTTCCACCATCAGACGACGTGCGTTGCCTTTCAACTTGATGGCATCTTCGTTCCCCGCAAAGGATTCTTTGGGAGTGAGGCGCAGGCTTTCGCCGGCCAACATGGCCCTGGGAATCTGTAGCCGAGCCATCAGGGTACTGCTATCAATCCATTCACGACCGTAAGGCCACCCCGCTACATTGGGGGGCTGAAAGAGCGTTTGGCCCAATACTTTTTGGACCCGTAAGTAGCCCTGAGGATCTTGGAATTTAGCTCCGCTTAGGCGTAACAGGCTAACTAAGTATTCTACCGGAGACTTGATCAAGCTTCCTTGATTTTGTAGGTCGTAGAAGTGGTTCGAGCTAAATATTTTCCTTAATAGTTTTTCTATATCATATTTTTCCTGGTAAAAATAATCGGCCCATTCACTTACCATTTGTGGGTCGGGGGTCGGATGGACGAGGTAGCGATACAGCTTTTCTACCAGGAAATAAGCGGTCCGTTTTTGCTCTAGGATGATGCGGATGATGTCTTCGCCGTTCCAGTTGCCTGTTTGACCCAGAAAAGTTTTGCTCCCGTAATCATGCCAGCGAGGTTTGAAAATGAATTCCTTCCTCAGGTTAAAACCCCATCCCGTAAAAGCCCGGGCCGCTTCTTTGATATCGGTTTCTGTATAATGTCCACGCCCCAGCGTAAATAGTTCCAGTAGCTCTCTTGCAAAATTTTCGTTGGGAGCTTCCTTCCTGTTTTGTTGGTTGTTGAGGAAGCGAAGCATGCCCGGATCTTGGCTAATGGATAAAAGCAGATCCCCAAATTTGCCTAAAGCAAGTTTCCGGAAGCGTTCCAACTGACCCTTAGCGAGAAACACCACTTGAAATCGACAGGCAAAGTGGTCATGCCAAAAAAACGCCATCTTCTCTCTCAGCTGTGCTGGATCGTTTACCATGGTTTGGATCCAAGCTACATTGAGCTCCCTCAAAGCCAAAGCGCCCTGCTCTCGAATTTCCCTCCTTTCCTCATCAGTAAGATCCCTCATGTTGCCCCATTGAGGCAAGGCGTGATCTGTCTGGGGAATGGGCTTATAGGCTTGAGCCTCTTCAAATATCTTGTCCTGAGCCTGGGATAGGCTCAGCTTAGTCCAACGATGCCAATCATGGAGGGAGGGGCCAAATCCGCTTCTACTAAGTAAATGCCTCAATGAGCGGAGGCCTAGAGGAGTCTGCGTCATCATGTGGATGGATATGACTAATTGGGGGAATGAACATCGTTTAGACTCAAAAATCCGTTTAGGGTTTAATGAGGAATTGAAAAGAGAACTTAAATTTCTCCAAGCAGAGATTTGTATTTCATCACCTTTTCCGACAAGTTCATCCTCCCAACCTCAAATCAACCCAATCAACCCTATGACCAATCGACTTCTTTTTATCATCATGATCTGTGGGCTTTGGGCCTGGACGGGATGTCGCCAGGACCCTTGTGAGAACGTGGAATGTCAAAATGGGGGCGTTTGTATGGAGGGGACCTGCGCCTGCGCCGAAGGATTCGAAGGAACCTTGTGTGAGACCTTCGATGGGCTTCAATTCTTGGGCACCTACACGGCGAGCTATGGCGCTTGTTTTGACGTGCCTGATGACCACCGCGTAATCGTAGAACAAATTACCGGCGAGGCCAACGGAATTCGCCTCTATAACCTAGGTGACTATGCTTGTCCCGGTCAAGAACTAAGGGTTGAAGCCCAGATCGACGTCAATCAGGTGAGTATTCCCGATCAAGCCATTGACTGTGGAGGCATTATCTATAATTTCTCAGGACAAGGAGAATTTGCCAATGGGGTCATTACGCTGGAGTTTACCAATGTGTATGACGCGGGCGGATTCGAGCGCACCGACCAATGCACGGTGGTACTTGAGAAGCAGTAAATACTTATAGTTCTACCAGGTTGGATTTGTGACTAGGGTCAGCCATTCATGAGTACATGAGACATGCCTTGGGTGTATTTGAGCCACGGGATGCCGTTGAATTTGGCTAGGAATCTGTCCTGAGATTTTTTGCGCATCAAATTAAGAATAGGCAGCGAAGCTTCTTTCTCATGAAAGTCAT
>CAZFPQ010000330.1:0-7117 GCA_964521065.1 uncultured Bacteroidia bacterium
GCGGGTAGCCTCTTCATCAAATAGGGTCGTGACGTGAGCGGGTTCAAATTGATAGCGGCTGGTCAGCAGGTCGCGAAAGGCTTCCGCATCACGGCGGGCGTTGTTGAGTGGACGGTGGTTTTGGTAGGCATCAATGCCGATCACCAATAGGTGATTGGTGCGCTGGATGGGAGTTTCCTCTACTCCGTCTTCCATGATACCCAATAAATCTCTGGTCTCCATGGGGCAGTTCGCTAGGACTTCAAATTACAAAAATCCGGCACACATGTGACAAACCCCCGCTCCCTTTCGAGCCCTGGGGCCTACTAAAGACTGGGAATAAATCCCTTTAGCAGGAGGATACATGGGCATTAGCAAAGGAAAAAGCTCTCAGCCGAATCAGCCAAGAGCTTTTATCTTTGACACAGGGTTTGGAAATAGAGGACAAGCAATCAGGCAAAGTCTTATCTCGCTTCTCGCTTCTCGCTTCTCGCCTCCCAAATCCCGCCTCTCCCTACTTACTCGCTTTCAAGTCGATCTTCAAGCCGACTTGGTCGTCGATGATTTTGTCGGCGATGGTGCCAATCAGACCTGAGCGATACTTGACGCCCCACTGGGTGCGGTCGATGGTGAACTGGGGGCTTTCGGCGCTGAGGCTGCCCTCGCCGATGCTCACGTTGGCAGGGATCTGGATGCTCTTGGTGCTGTCTAGCATGGTCAGGTTACCTGTGATGAGGTGACTGACGGTAGAATCCTCCATGCTTGCTTCTACCCGAGCGATGGTGAAAGTAGCAGTAGGATAGGTCTCGGCCTGGAAGAAATCATCCCCTTGAAGGTGTCCTTCCAGCTTTGCCTTGCCTTTGCCTTGCAGGTCTTTGACATCAAAACTGGTCATGTCAATGACAAATTCACCACCGGTGATCTCGCCATTAGAGAGATAAAGCTGTCCACCTTCTAGGTAGACAAGTCCATTATGGCCTTCTTCCCCAGGCTCAGTGGCAACCCAGGCCACAGAAGAGGCTTCAGTATCGACCGACAAGGTATCGGTAGCGCTGGTGGGCTGAGTAATTTCTTCGGCATCTTTGGCTTCTACTTGTTGCCCTTCAGGGGCTTCGGTACAAGCAAATAGAAATACAGTAGCAACTAGGCTTAGAAATAGAAACGGCTTCATTTTTTCTTGTTTGTTGATATCGATTTTGGGTCTTGCGTGGTAGGCTAGCTTAGCTCGACCAAGTCGCGAATTAAAAAGTTAAACTTGAAACTACCATATCTGTTTCGCCGATTAGAAAGGATATTTCTAGGATATCTCCTCGCTGATACAACCATCCATCTCTCAAGTCGAACTATAAAACGCTCCTATCACTTCACTGGAAAGCTTCTTGAGTTTCCTCTATCTCCATGCTCAATAAATAGGATCGGGAGCCCTATTGCTACCGTTTTGCCCCATTGAATTCCAATCTTTTCATCACCCATAAACAACCTGAAATGCGTATTTTTCTACCTTGCTTATTCTCTATGCTCTTCCTAGTATTGCCGAGCTACCTCCAAGCTCAGGTGGCAACTAGCCGCATAGAAGTTGCCCTGGATCTGGCACCTTTGCTCTACGCCCAAAACCAACAACAAAGCCGGATCTTGATTAGGCAAGACCTTGGCAGTTATGCTTGGCGATACGGCCTGAATTTTCAGCTCCTCAATTCTGGCAATAACCTTGAAGAGGAGGATAGGCTCCAAGAAATCAAATTTCAGCGGATAGATTTGGGGCTGTCCTTTGGTTGGCAACGAAACTTAGGCGAAGGACCTTTAAAAACATACTTTGGGGCTCAATTAACAGCCCAGGGGAGCCTCAGTGAGGGTACAAATGTGGATCGTCGATTTTGGGAAAATGGCAACTTTGCTTCACTTAGAAACAGCAACAACAGCGGACAATCCTTAGGCATTGCCCTGAGTCCTTTGGTAGGATTTTGGTATCAATGGTTTGACCGAATTCGCATGGGCGCCGAAATTTCCCCACAAATTATGTGGACCTATAGTTGGCTCACTAACATGGGCCAGCAATCCGATTTTAATGTATTGGGAAACATAATCAATGAAGAGGAAAGCCTGAGGGAAAGCACCTCCTCTCAACTACAGACAACCTTAAATCGCTCCAGCTTGGCCATCTGGTTTTCTTGTTTGTTTTGAACTGGACTTTGGCTATTTGTAAATGGCCTAGAATCGCTCTGGGGGCCTTGAAGCTAGGACTGCGGAATTGATTAACTTTGAGGTTTTTGAGTGATGTTGGTTAATTCTGGGCTGGACTTTAGGTCTTGGACAGGCTGAAGTAAGCTTGTGGCGGCGTTGGGCTGCATTTGGTGGACGGGGGCGGCTTATGTGGGTGGGCCTGAAATGCAGAAGTTTTTTGCTTACTTTTTTTGAAAAAAGTAAGGCCCGCGGCAGGCGACACTGCTAATGGCTAAGAGTAAGATTTTGGCTAAAGTCCAGTTGAGAAAAGGTTTGGGATAGAAAATGGGGTGTAATAGGTTCTGTTACGGTTCGAAACAAACGGTTGCCTTTTCATCTCATTTTTCAACCCCCACTTCCTTTCAAATCGCATCAAAACCTTCGGTAAAGTACCCACAACCCCGCCAACATGGCTACCACTATCATCCCAATCAGCACCAACACATTGTAGACTGGGGTGGGCAAATCCCAGTTCGTAAACATGATGCGTTTGGCCGGCACAAAGAGCGGATAAATGTGACTGCCGCTTTCTCGTAATTGACGTTCGTAGTCCTTTTGGGCTGAGCGAACAGCTTGATTCAGCATGCGGTTGCCATAGTCATCACGATACGCTTGGCGAAAAGCCTCTAGTCGATCCTCCAAGGCGGCCTTGGCCTGTTCATAAGCCAGGTCTGCCTGGGCTGGATCTTTTAGCTTGAAGTTTAGGCTGTCCAAAATTTCTTGTCGGCGGTAGCGCCGATAGTCATTGAGCTGGTATTGCAGGGAATCTTCGATGGGGTGAAAGCGGTTGTAATACCCCTGCAAGGTGACCAAAGCTTCAAAGCCCCAACGGGATGGCATGAGCTGACAGACCTCCGGAACAGGACTGTTTGCTAGGACCGTCAACTGCTGATTCATTTTTTTGTACTCCACCAGCGCTCCACCAAAGATAATCTGAGGGATGAGCATGATGGGAACCAAGTTGACGGCACCTTTGGCTGAGAGTCCCGGCAGGCTTGAGACCAGCAAGCCCAAGCTGACCCCACAGAGCGACACCAACATCATGATGACCAGGAAAGGCAAAAAGAGTTCTCTAAGACCTAAGATGGCAAAGCCAACCCCCAGGAATAGGAGGTTCTGAACCAGCGAAAAACCCGTAAGTGTTAAAAACTTGGCTAGGTAATAGCTCAAGCGACTTACGTCTAGCATGCGTTCTCTGAGTAAAATGCGTTCATCGCGGATGATTTCCTCTACGCTGTTGGTCACCCCGAGAAAGATGGCTATGAGTACGGCCAGGAACAAAAAGGTGCTGAGGTGAAGGTTGTTGAACAAGGTATAATCTTCCCCTACATCATGGTATCTCAAGATCAAGCTCACCAACAAGGCCAAGGCAGGGGGAATTAAGAACGTGACCAAGAGATTGGATCGATCACGCAGTTTGTGGAAAAAGTTGCGGGTGAGTAAGGTCTTAAAGATTGACCACCTTTCTGCGGGAGTGTGTGGCTGCTGCCAAGGTAATAAGGTTTCTCGTTGACTGGGTTGGGGGGCTAGCACTTGATTGGCTTGATATTGTTTGAAAGTATCTTGCCAAAATTGAGGTGAGTAACGACGGATGGGCAAGGGACTGCCATCGATGTCTTGCATGGGTTGCTCCACCGTATCAAGCAGCAGCTCTGGTTCCAACCGATCTTCTGAACCCGGCTCTAGAGGCTCTCCTCCCGGACTAAAGGGTTGAAAATAGCTAAGGGCCTCTTGGTTTTTGCCATAGAAAACCATCCTGCCTCCTCGATCCAAGAGCATAATCCGATCGAAAAGCTGGTACAATCGACGGCTTGGCTGGTGGATGACCACCAAAATCAACTTGCCCCGCTGAGCCAATTGTTTGATCAAGCGTAGGATGCGCTCCGAATCTTTGGACGAAAGCCCCGAAGTGGGCTCGTCAAACATCATCAACTCATTGTCAGCCAGCAGTTCCAGTCCTATATTCAGTCGCTTGCGTTGCCCTCCGCTCAAGATTTTGTGCTCTGGCGATCCTACACGGAGGTCTTTCTTTTCATACAAGCCAATGTCTCTGAGTACGCCATTGACCAGGGCTTGAAGCTTGTTGACGGAGTCTGGATAGCGCAAACAAGCATTGAAATATAGGTTTTCATAGACTGTGAGGTTCTCAAACAGCAGGTCGTCTTGGGGCACAAATCCCATGCGATCCTTGAATTGATCAAAGTGTTCCTCCAAGTCCCATTTGTCCATCCAGATTTGACTGGGTTGGGGAGAGTGAAACCCATTGATCAGGTTAAGCAAGGTGGACTTTCCACTCCCGCTGGGCCCTAAAATACCTACCAATTGCCCTCTACGGGCAGAAAAACTGATGTCGTCGAGCCCGACGTTTCCGTCGGGAAAAGCAAAGTTGAGGTCCCTAACTTCGAGGTGGGTAAAGCTGGTTTCCTGACTGCGAAATCGATGTTCTTCTTCGTCCCAGGAAATATCAACCTGCCGGATACGAATGCGATCAAGAGGCTCAAGAGAGCGGGACCGACGGATGCGTTCCCCGTTGACCCATACGGGATAAGGGCAGCCACTTGGGTCGAGCCTAAAGTGCCAATCTTCGGCTTCAATGAGACACTCCCAAGGCTCCTCTAAGTCATCTCCGATCAATAAATCACTCTCGTATTGATTCCCGATGCTAAACACATGCTTCCCTGGCAAGGAAGGGCCCTTGCCCGCGCGATTGCCCTCCAGCAAAAAGCGCCTCAGAGATAATTGAGCCTGCCCTACTTTTACTTTATCCAGCAAACTCAACTCCTGTTCCTTTTGCACCAAATTCCCTGCGACCCATATAGGGCGATCAAATCCTTCCTGCCGACGTAAGGTGGCTTTCCCCTTTTCCACGCGCAAATGGAGATGGGCATCCTTGGGTCCTGTAAGAATGGAAAATTCCTGGTCAGAAACTTGAAACCAATGGTCTCGGGCTCGCTCAGACTGATTTCGAAACAAAAATTTTAGGTCCAGGGGCGTAATGGGCACATCATCGATTCGGATGCTAACGTCCGAAGGGAGACGCCAGAGCAAATGAGGATGCAAGCCCTGTCCATCTAGCCAGATGGTCTGTGGGCCGGCTACCTGCTTGAGCAAGATCCGACGGCGAATTCGCAGCACCAGCAGGCGTAGGCCGGGAGCATCTAAGGTCAGGTCCCCTCCTCCCTCGCGGTCGGTGATCCATAGCCAACGCAAGAAACGGGAGTGTTCATCTGGAAGGGGTTGATCCAGCCACAAGGCCTCTAGTACTTGAAGGTCTCCCCACTTTAATCCCAGCCGGTCACCTAGTTCAGCCCAGAAAGCTTGTTCCTCGCGGGTGATTTCGTCTGCAGCCAAGAGCTCTAACAACTTGCCCATCAAGAAGACCTTCTCTTCGTAGGTCAGGCGAGAGCGACTCGCAGCAGTGACGCTTTCCACCGATAGGTCTTCTTGGGTGAAGCGCAAAAATTCACTGTGTAGAAAGTCTGTGAATTCTGGCGGATAACTGCGGCTAAAATATTCTCGTACGTAGGCCGACTCTGAGTCAGTGATGACCTCATCAGCCCCTGCCGCCAAGGCAAAAAGCTTGACTGTTTCGATGAGTAAGCTTTGTTGAAGAGACTCCAGGTCGATGCTAGACCTACTTTCAGGCATAAACAGAGGTTTAGGGAGAGAAAGTTCAAACTTTCTGGGCTAAACTACAAAGCCTGACATTTGACTGCCTTGTAATATCCAAGCTATTGATTCTGATTCAGGTGGGCTTCTTGGAGATAGGCGCTGATTCTGGTGGCTACATTTTCCCTTACGTTGGGCCAAAAAAGGTTATAGTCAGCGATGTGATAGTCGGGGTTGGTGATGAAAGGCAAAGGGCGGTTGACCCAGAGGACTCCATCATGAATTTGGGCTTGTAGCTTGCCTTCTCGTTGCAGCTGGAACTTGTAGCCTACCAAACCTTGGTGTAGATGTTTGGGCGCAAGGGCCTCATCTGTCTGCCAAGTCAAGGGATTAACCACCACGGCTCCTCGGTAAAATTGCTCATAATTTTTAGGCAGCTTGCCTTTGCGCCAAGTACTCCAGCCCATGATGCAGCCCGTCTGCTCAGGGGATTCACAGACCGGAATCACCTCAAAGGTATCGGCAGGAAAGGGCCATCCTACGAGATAAGCAGCTACCAATTGAGGCTGTAAAGGTTTGCCATCAAAGTATTCTTTCAGCAAGCGTATTCCGTGTATGCTACCTTGGCTATGGCTAGCAATGAGAATGGGCCGTCCTTGGTTGTAGTGGGCCAAATAATACTCAAAAGCTGCCTTGATGTCTTCGTAGGCCACATTGATGGCCCTGATTTCGGTGGCTAAGTCTTTGGTGAAGAAGCCATTGTAGGTCATCTGCCGATACCGAGGAGCATAGATTCGAGCCTGTTCATTGAAGATGCTGGCTTGGTTTTTTATGGCCCATTCATCGGTATTGGCATTTAGCGTTGAGTCGTATACTCCAGCATTCCAGCGACTGGTATCAAAGAAGGTGGTAGGATGAATGAAAAATACATCTACCGTTTTGGGCTTACTCGTGGGCGCCACCCCTTTTGGCAGTTCATCAGCAGGGTCTTGTTTGTCTGGCAGACTAGCCCAGGCATCGGCCAGGGTATAGTCAGGCGGCGTAGGTAGCTCGTGGGCATCGAAGGAAGCCTGAGGAGGGAGAGGCTCTGAACAGCCAAGAAGTAGCACATTACTCAAGTAAATCCAGCCCAGGGTTCGAAAAATACTTCGCATATGGTTCAAGGAAAGGTTGGGTTTACTTGCCGATACGAGGGGCTTGGCTTCGGGTTAGGTTTTGGGAGCAGCGCGTTTGACTCTTGCGGAGGCAATCTCTGAAAACTGGACAGGGATTAACTCCGGTATAGGGATGGTTCATTTGGTTAGGGTGA
>CAZFPQ010000331.1:0-7056 GCA_964521065.1 uncultured Bacteroidia bacterium
GCTGAACTGAAAACAGCTAGTGCTTCCCAATCACTTTGATATATCAAAGGCTTATGATGCCTCGATCAAGTCCTCAATCCTATCCTCAGTCAAATCCCGCACCCGCTCTGTAATCTTCTCAATCGGCCAATCCCACCACCGAAGCTCTAGTAAGAGCTTAATTTTATCGTCCGAAAATCTTTTCCGGATCACCCGAGCGGGATTTCCCCCTACGATGGAGTAGGGTTCTACATCCTTGGTGACCACAGATTTAGCTGCGACAATCGCGCCATCCCCGATTTTCACCCCCGGCATGAGGGTCGCGCCATAGCCAATCCATACATCATTGCCTACTTGGGTGTCGCCCTTATGGGGGTAGGTTTTCCCTTCCATGGCCCTCCCCCATGCTCCACCAAAGATGGCAAAAGGGTAGGCAGAAATAGATTCCGTGAGGTGGTTGGCGCCATTCATGATGAATTCCACGTCAGAGGCGATCATGCAAAACTTCCCAATGATGAGCTTGTCCCCCGTGAAGTCAAACAGGTACTTCACGTTCTTCTCGAAATTCTCTACGTTTTCAAAGTCATCATAATAGGTATAATCACCTACCACGATCTGGGGATTCTTGACGACATTTTTGAGAAAACAGAGCCTATCGTAGTTTTCCAGCGGAAAGGGGCTGTCTTTGTTGGGTATGTTCATGGATCGAAAGTTCTAGGGTCAATTGATGGAATATTATGCCTCTTAGGAACGCGGACAAAATAACTTTACACTCTTGGTTGATCTTTTGCACGAATCTACTCCTAGTTGGGACCCCTACCCCAACTACTCGTGGAGAAAAAGCCTCACATAGCTCGCTATGCTCAGTTTTTCTTCCTTGTCTTCCGGCAAACCGGAATCTTCGATTCGCACATGGAACATCCCGGCTTAGCCGGGAAAATCTCTGCCCAACCATACAAATCTATTTCGCCCGCGTTCCTTAAAGGTGCAGTTCCCACTCCCTTTTCGCTGCATCAAATTCCTTTTTCCAGAGCCGATAAGAAAAGTAAACGAAGGAGCAGGCAATTAGGCCGTATATCACCCAAGATGGCCGACTTACCCAAGCTCTAAACGCTTGGTAGGCAGGGACCTGATAAAACTGCCCTAAGTTGTGCAGGGTTGCCAGCAGACTGGCGATGATCAACACGCGCAGCAAAATATAGCCGCTGTGTCCCAGGAGGACTCGCTTGTCCTTAGGCATTTGGTAGAAGACCCGATAGAATTTGCCCTTTTCATTGAAATATAGCTCAGAGATAAATTCCGTCATACGCTCGGGCTTTCCCGGGAGCCGCTTACGAGTATATTTGAAGGAATAATAATAATAGGCGTAGATGATAAGCCCAACGATCGATATATTGACGATGAGCAAACCCGACCAACCAAAACCAAGGAGACTGGCCAGAGGATTGGTTTCATCCTGGGGGCTATCAACATACCAGAGACGGGTTGAGTAAAAATCACAGCCTCTCGCGAAGAGCAGCAGCATAGTCAGCAACACAAACCTAATTTTCATGATCTAGCTTTTTCGTCGGTGTCCAATTGGAAAGTGATGCTTTCCTTGAGGAATCTAGACCTCAATTTAGTTAATATTGCTCTTCCCCTTTAGGCCCAAAATTAGTCCTCCTCAACTAGCCCCAAACTCGATCCAGTATGTCACCTCAGCGATTCCACTTTTGGCAAAAATGGCTTACTTGGAGCAACGCCATTGCGGTAGGGGTTGGTCTATTGGTGGCATTTGCGGGTAACTCCATCTTTTTCGAATACCACAATGCCCAATCCGCAGAAGTATTCTTTGAGGGAGTCCCCATCCAAGGCCAGGCTTTGATGTTTAAAAACTGGCTATTTGGCATCATTGGGGGTACCATCGTAGGGTTTCACTTACTGATGATCATGATATCTGAATACGCTTTCAAGCAAGGCGAGCGCTGGGCCTATTGGGCCATGTGGATGGGGCTCGTTAGCTGGTTTGCGATCGATAGTGGCCTATCCCTCTTCTACGGCGCCATTCACAACCTCCTCTTGATCAACATACCTGCCTTCGTGATGATTGCCCTTCCCCTGCTAATGACGTTTCAGGTGTTCATTCGTAGAGAATCAATGGATAGAAACCCCGCTCAAGAACCAACTAACATGATGTGAGCGAGTTAAATTTGTCAGCCCACTCAAACATAAAATCCTTCCCACCATGCAAGCCGTACAGCGCCTAATCACCAATCTTTGCGTCAGCAATCTCTCAGAATCCAAGACCTTTTATCTTCAACTATTTGACTTAGAGCTCGCATTTGACAGCGACTGGTTTGTACAGCTGGCCAATGCTGATCGAAGCATCGAACTTGGTCTGATAGACAAAAACCACGAATTGGTTCCTTCTACTTATCAAGGCCCCGCCGGCGCGGTCTACCTGACTTGGGTAATTGAAGACGTGGACCAAATGTATGAGCAAGTCAAAAACATGGGAGCCGAAGTGGTGGCTGCTCCTGCGGATACGTTCTATGGCCAACGGCGGATGCTGATTAAAGATCCTGATGGAATTTTGCTAGACCTTTCTTCTCTGATGGCGACTCGCCCAGATATGTGAGAGAGGGGATGGAGATATAGAGGCACGGAAAAAGGATTGATGAGCAGGTAAACTTCGTTTAGCTCCTAGTTCTGGTGGAAGACTCCCTCACGATTAAGTGAGACTCGATCACCACCTGTTGAAGGGGTTTATCAGTTTCCTCTTCTGAAGAATCATGGATAGCTTCTAGCAATAATTTGGCTGCGGCTTTCCCCATTTCCACACTATACTGCTCCACGGAACTCATGCCAATCAACTCGGTAAATGGTTCATTGGCAAAACCTATGATTCCTTTTTCCTGAGGAATGGCATACCCTGCTTCCTGAATGGTCAGCATCGCACCCAAAGCAGAGAAGTCGCTGGCTCCGGCTACCGCATCAAATTCGATACCTTCTTCAAGTACCTTCCGAAGGGTCTCCGCTCCTGCTTCCCGGGTCGTAATCGAAAGGAAGATCAATTGCTCATCAAGGGGGATATCGGCTTCTTCAAGTGCCTGTTTGTACCCAGCAAAGCGATCTCGGTACATGCTTAAGTTTTGAGAGCCTCCCAGGTAGATGATTTTGCGATAGCCCTGATCCAGCAGATGCTTGACCGCTTCATAACTAGCCGCGTGATTGGCGTTGACGACCTTGCTGACCTTTAGCGAAGGAGATACCCGGTCAAACATCACCAGGGGAGTTCCATCAGCGAGTATCTCTTGATATACCTGGTCGTCATTGGGCTGAGCTACCCGAGACAAAATTATGCCCGCCACTTTCTGCGCCCTCAGGGTATAGATCATTTCTGCTTCGCTCACTCCCTCATCATTGGATTGACCAATCAGCAGCTGATAGCCCTTCTCTTTGGCCACCGCTTCCACTCCATGGATCACGTTGGCGAAAAAAAATCGATTGATAAAGGGGACAATCAGACCTATGATTCGGCTTTTGCCCTCACGGAGCTGCCTAGCCACAGAATTGGGGAGGTAACCTAGCTCTGCTGCTTTCTGCTTGACCAGGGCTTTGGTCTGATCACTGATCAGCGGGCTATCATTGAGAGCGCGAGATACTGTGGAGCTATTGGTCTGGAGTGCTTCGGCAATGTCTTTAATAGTAACCCGCTTGGCCATGGAAAACAACTGATCTTGATCAATATAGGACTGGGCCTCAAGTTAGGCAATGTGCGTAGATTATCGAAACGGGGGCAGTCAAGTATGATGTCTCTCTTTGTCACCGATCAAAGACTGACGCCAGAGAACCCTTACCAATCAGTCTCAAGGCGGGTTAGGCTCCTAAGCGAGCACAGTGTTGGCTTGCCCGTATGTCGCCATCGAAGGACCGTGTTGCTTTTCTTATCAAGTTTTTTTCATTTCTGCCCGGCTTTATTCAATTTTAAGAAATATGTCTGATGGCCAGAGGCTTTACCGCCGGGCCTATAGATCAGGTTCACCAAACTACTTGACCAAATAATTTGCTTATGTCGACCAATAGTCTGGAAAATCAGCCCCAGCTCTTCGGGCATCCGATTGGGCTTTATGTGCTGTTTTTTACTGAGATGTGGGAGCGGTTCTCTTACTATGGTATGAGGGCCATTTTTGTTTTATACCTCACCGCCACTACCCTGGGAGATAATCCAGGCCTGGGCTGGCTGGAAGGCGAGGCCATTGCCTTGTATGGATGGTACACCATGTTTGTTTATGTGGCCTCTATCCCCGGGGGTATTTTGGCAGACCGCTACTTGGGCCAGCGAAAAACGGTCATGCTCGGAGGAGCGCTCTTGGTGGCAGGGCACAGCGTCCTAGCAATTGAAGCGATGTGGGCTTGGTACACAGGCTTGGTCCTTATTGTACTAGGGGTAGGCTGCCTCAAGCCCAATATCTCCACCATGGTCGGAGGGCTCTACAAACAAGGCGATAAGCGCCGGGACATGGGCTTTTATATATTTTACATGGGCATCAACCTAGGGGCGGCTTCTTCGGCCCTTTTGGTTGGATACGTAGGTGAGACCATTGGATGGCACTACGGTTTCGGCTTAGCTGGAATTGGCATGGCACTAGGGCAGGTCGTCTACATCTGGGGACAAAAATACCTCAAGCACGTCGGAAACTTGGTGGAGAAGCCCAAGGAAAAAACAGAATCTAACGGCAACCTCATCGCCGATATCTTCAAGCATCAAAACTCCATCATCGGATTTTCGATCATGATCATCCTGGCTCTGGCCATTTACTTTGGAGCAGGTAGCTTGAGCTATGCCTTATTGGTAGCTGGTCTGGCTTTCGCCGTTGGAGTCGGCATCGTGGTATATAACGACGGAAATCAGGTGGAAAAAGACCGGATCCTGGTCACTTACATTTCTTTCTTGATCATCATTACCTTCTGGGGCGCCTTTGAACAAGCGGGAGGGCTCTTGAATATCTACGCAGACCAAAAGACCAATTTACAGCTCGGCAGTTTTGACGTACCGGCCTCCTGGTTCCAATCAGTCAATGCCATTTTCATTCTGATGTTTGCCACCTTGGTGGGCAGCTTTTGGGCATGGTGGCGAAATCGCGGCAAGGAGTCTTCTTCCCTGTTCAAGATGGGCATCGGTGTCATCATCATGGGATGGGGTTTCTTGTTCATGAGTATTGCGAGCAAGGAGGTCACCTATGATGCCGCAGGCGAAGTGTTGACCAAATCTTCCATGATCTGGCTGGTTTTGGCCTATCTGTTCCATACGCTGGGCGAACTCTGCGCTTCTCCTGTAGCGCTATCCTTCATCACCAAGCTTTCCCCTGCGCGCTGGGTGGCCTTCATGATGGGTGCCTACTTTGCCGCTACGGGCTTAGGTAACAAAGTGGCAGGTTTGCTGGGAGAGTCAGCTGAGGCCTTGGGCGAATTCACCCTCTTCACTGGAATCGCGGTATTCTGTACCATCATCGGTCTGCTGGTTTTGGCCATGCTAAAACCTCTGAAACGGCTTACCCACGGAGCTGAGGAGCAAGAAAGCTCGGAAGAAGCCGTACAAGCCTAATTCATCAGAGACAGATTGGCCTACAAAACCACCTAGCTTATGTCTAATACCACCGATAATACAGATTTACTCTATCGCAACGGTACCGTGCTGGGACACCCATCGGGACTGTTCATCTTGTTTTTTACCGAGATGTGGGAGCGCTTTTCCTATTATGGAATGCGCGCTCTATTAGTGATGTTTTTTACCGCTTCTCTCATAGATGGCGGCTGGGGCTGGCCGCGTGAACACGCCTATGCCATTTTTGGCACCTATACTTCACTCGTTTATCTGTCCACCCTGTTGGGAGGCTACATGGCTGACAACAAGATTGGTTATCGCTATGCGGTGCTGATAGGAGCCCTATTGATGACCCTAGGTCATGGCTGTATGGCTGTGGAAACACCCTTTTTCATCTACACAGGCCTAACCTTGTTGGTATTTGGGAGTGGCTTTTTTAAGCCAAATATGACTTCCATCATTTCAGAAATGTACAAAGAGCACCCTGAAAAGAAGGACGGTGCCTACACCATTTTCTACATGGGGGTAAATGCAGGAGCTTTCCTTGGAATTTTATTATGTGGTTATCTCGGGGAGGCCGTTGGATGGTCTTGGGGATTTGGATTAGCTGGTGTCTTCATGCTGTTCGGACTATTACAGTTCTGGTTTGCACAAGGAATCTTCGGAGATATTGGCCTAAAGCCTGATAAAAAAGACAAACAAGCAGAGGTTAAACTAGAAGATGGAGACAAGCTAAATCCTTTCACAACTTGGCAATTAGTATTGGGAGGAATTGCAGCGGTATTAGGGCTTGTATGGATATTGAATGATCCTGTTTCTAAAATCTCCGAAGGAGCGGTGAACTTTCTAGATTTTCAGGTAGGAACTTGGAGCGGACCTACGGTTACCATTGTGACGGCCCTGATCCTTTTTCTTGCAGTACTTGTCTACCGCCTTACTCAGTATGCTGCCGTTACCCGCGACCGCATGCTTGCGGTTTGTTTCTTTGCTTTTATTACGATTTTCTTTTGGGCCATATTCGAACAAGCACCTAGTTCCTTAACTATATTCGCGCGAGATTATACAAATCGGATTCTAGAAGGAAGTGCCGGAACGATATTCAACATCGTTAACTCTTTAATGACTATCGTCCCATTAGGGATCATCACATATGTGTTATCTCAACTATTCCAACGCACCTTCAGTAAATACCCTTTATCAAATATCTTTTTAGGTATCAGCTTCCTGATTATCTGGGGAATTGCTGTCTGGATGCTGTTTATTGAATTTCAGAAGGAACTAACAGAAGTAAAAGCTTCCTGGTTTGGCGTGCTTAACTCTCTGTTTATCATCACCTTTGCCCCTCTTTTCTCACGTTGGTGGGAGAGCAAATACAATCCTAGTGCAAATATAAAATATGCGATAGGGATGTTTTTATTAGGGCTTGGAATGGCTTGCGTCGCCATTGGAGCAACGGGTATCGAGCCCGGCGCTAAAACGGCTGCAGTGAG
>CAZFPQ010000332.1:0-2857 GCA_964521065.1 uncultured Bacteroidia bacterium
GCCGTAAACTCAACACCCAAACAGACTTATGGCAAGTCGGGATAGGGACGTAAAATCTAGTTCAAAAGAATATTTCATCAACGCCCCCAACTTTTCCCGATAATTGTCTACCCCAAGACCAACCCACCCCAAGCATAGGGATAAATTTGCCGCCAAGCATAAAAACCTGGTTACATCCCTATGAAACAATACTTGTATCTCTTCCCTATAGCGCTGCTGCTTCTAAGCAGCTGTATCGGCACTGACTTTATTGACGAACCGCTTGGCCCAGTGCCTACCCGCATAGAACTCAGCAACAGCTCCCTGGTTTTGCTAGAGGGGGAAACTCAACAGCTTTCTGCTGAAGTAATTGCCTCAGACGAAAGCACATTGGATATTCCTGTGGCTTGGAGCAGTCGAGATGGCGCCATTGCCAGCGTGAGTGACGATGGATTGGTAGAAGCTGTGGCAGAGGGTCAAGTGTGGGTTGATGTGACCACCCAAACCTTAGCCGATTCAGTATTAGTCACTGTTTCTGCAGACCTAGAAGCCCTGGCCTCGATTGAAATTTCGGGAAGCCAATCTGACCTATTCGTTGGGGATTCCCTGCAATTGAGTGTGGTGATGCGCAATGCCAATGGCGATGTGCTGACCGGAAAGGATGTCACCTGGGAAAGTACCAGCCCCACGGTAGCTTCCATTGATGAGAATGGGCTGGTCAGTGCATTAGCCAGTGGAACCACCGAGATTACCGCCACCGCAGAAGGGCTCAAGAGCTTGCCTTATTCCTTGATGGTAGAAGAGATGGGAGCTGATACCATGGTGCGCATGGGAAGCTTCACCGGCGTCAATGGCTACAGCGTACAAGGAACTGGGACCTTGATCAGTACGGCTGATTCAGCCGTACTGAGGTTCGAGAGCGATTTTCAAACCCAAAACGGCCCTGGGCTTTATGTCTACCTCAGTCCCAATGCCAACAATGTAAATGGGGGTATCAACCTGGGTGAGCTC
Organism: uncultured Bacteroidia bacterium; assembly: GCA_964521065.1. GTDB lineage: Bacteria > Bacteroidota > Bacteroidia > J057 > J057 > CAYVAP01. The sequence continues at coordinate 991 of CAZFPQ010000332.1, forward strand.
AAGGCCACGGCGGGTGAGCAAAGCTATACCCTCCCTGCTAGCGCCAATCCAGAGGACTTTGACTACATCATTATTTTCTGTCAGCCCTTTAGGGTCCCCTTCGGAAACGCCAACCTTCAATAGCCCTTCAGTATGATTGCAAATATGAAACGACTCACGTTTTCCATCCTCTCGGCCCTTGTCTTAATTTCTGCTGCTCAAGCTCAGAGTGGATGGACGCAGAATAAGCAAGAAGGGTATTTCAAGCTCAACCAGAGTACAATCCGGGCTGGCCAGTTTTATAACCCTGACGGAGATCTGATTGATATCACCACCACTTCCGTATACAGCAGCGTGCTATATGGGGAGTATGGCATCAATGATCGCCTGACCGGCTTGGTCAATGCCCAATTGTTTGTCAGAGGCACCATCAACAACCTAGAGAGTACCGTAGACGGCGCCATCATTCCCGGTGATGAGTTCAATGGCTTGGGAGAAATTCAGCTGGGGCTGAAATATGGAATTCTCAAAGAGGGTCCCATCGTCCTTGCCGCCTCTGGGCAGGTAAAACTTCCCACTGGTGAAAATGTCGGTGGGCAAACCGAGCTATTACAGACGGGAGATGGAGCCTGGGGTGCGATTGGGATGCTCCATGCTTCTCATTCCTTCTACCCGGCTCCCCTGTATGCCAACTTATCAGTCGGTTACCAGTGGCGCGGTACCGCCGACCTCGCCTATACCACCGGATTGGTCACGGTTAACTATGACGACGCCTTCCTCTGGGGAGGGGAATTGGGGTGGACCCCAGGTGATAATTGGGTGCTGGCCATGAAATGGAATCAAGTGCAGCCTTTGGGGACCAACTCATCCGAGGGGGTGACCGGTAGCTCCTCCATTTTTGGCAATCGCTTGACCTATTTTGCCATCATCCCCGAGGTAAACTACATCACCGCCAAGAACTGGGGGATCTCTGCTTCCGCAGGTGGGGTTTTATTTGCGCGAAACATCCTGGCCGCACCTAGCTTCAACCTAGGGGTATTTTACCAACTGAAGGGAGCTTAACAGAAGAATTCGGGTTACAGCGGTACGGACTATGGGAAAGGGATTAACTTGATATAAAGTCACTTACTCCTAGCTCTTTACCCCGCTTATCAGTTTTCCTTTAGGCTTCTCATTTAAAGGCTGTTTGCTAAGCTGTTAAGTTCGTGTTAATCGAAATGCACTTGGGCAAGAGCCCAAAGATATAGCCCCGCGTTTGCGGGGTTTTGCTTTTTCTATCGTGAATGGCCGTCCGCGACAAAGGGAATATTGTAATATCTGGCGCTTCATAGCGACTATTTAGACAGTGCATAATCTATTTCACTTATGATTCGAATGGTAACAACCTCGCTGTCTGCGATTGCCGCGGTCCTTTTATCCTGCAGTACCATGCATACCCTTCCTCCTACAAACTATACCTCTGCCCTCATCAATGGAAAAGATCAGCAACTCCTCTTTCTGGTCAATGAACACATGGTCAATTCTCGAGGAGATACCCTGGCTCACTATGAAGGGAGTCTGCTCAAAAATCACATTGACCAGACCATTGGTTCGGTCAATGGCGCAGAGATTCGCAACCTCTCAGACGACGTAATCGGCACGGTTCAGGCAGGCGAATTGCTCAATGTAAATGGGAATCCCATTATGCGCACCGAAGGCGGAACGGTAGAAGAACAGGCCAAGGTCGCGGCAGGCTACTTTTTCTTTTTGCAATAGGATAAGAAGAGGGCTTATGCCCATCTGAAATGAAAGCCCTACTTTTTGCGGGGTTTTGTTTTTTGCTATGCCATCAAGGGTACATCATGTCTACAGCGGGCTTCCTAGTTCTCACTTCCTCACTTCCTCACTT
>CAZFPQ010000332.1:2957-7032 GCA_964521065.1 uncultured Bacteroidia bacterium
GGTACATCATGTCTACAGCGGGCTTCCTAGTTCTCACTTCCTCACTTCCTCACTTATTTACCTACTTCACTTTTGGGCGACCTTATCACTCCACTTTCACCTTTTCTTTTTGCCTACGGCTTAAGCAAGTGGAGATAAAAAATCGGTAACCGGGGTACGACTGTACGGGCTATGTGGTGGCCATTATTCATGCTAATTACCCTATCTCCGCAGGCCAGACTCCAGCTTTTTTGTCCACGTGCTTATATGTTATCTTCGGCATATAAGACTGCTACTACTATGAATGCAAAATGGCTGGCTACCCTTTTCACCCTCTCGTTACTGGTCTCATGCGCAGAGGTCAAGCAAGAACAAATCGCTACCGAGCCTCATGCTGAGACGGTTAGGGACTTGTTGGGATTCTTTCATGAACATGCCTTCCAGGCAGAGTTGGGGACTTATTATTCTGAAGTGAATAATCAAGGAGAAGTGATTTCAGGAAAAATATTCAATGTGGCCTTGAGCAGGTTGATTTATGGGCTTTCCTATGCGGCTTCGATAGATTCCTCCTACTTGGTCCAAGCCCAACAGGCTGCCGCTTTCCAACTAGACAAGTTGGTAGATGAAGATTCCCTGGCTAGTCACTTTGTCTCATTTTTTGATGCCACCTCTGACCGTGCCGATGCCTCATCGAGTTTTGATATTTGGCAGCAGGCCTATGGGCTTTGCGGCCTCAGCGAACTATACAGACAGACTCGCGATCAAGAGTTGCTTTCTAAAATCCATCGCCATCATGAAGGCTTTGTAAAACGATTCCATGACGATGTCCATGGCGGATTTTATGGCAATTATGAAAACAACAGGCAAGTCAGCGGCAGCAAAACCCTCCAATCTCTTATATATCCGGTGACCGCTTACATGGAAAACCTGTGGTCCGTAGATTCGCTCAATCGGGAAAAATATGAACCCTACCTAAAAGAAAACATCCAGCTTGCCTATGAACAGGGCTGGAATGCGGCCTTGGGCTGGGTAAATGTAAAGTTTGACGATCAGTGGAAGCCATGCGACCATATTTCACCAGATTCCGCCTGCTTTTTGGTCACCCCAGGACATAATTTCCAATTGGCGTCGGTGTTTTTAAGAGCCGTCAATTGGGATTTTTTGACCGCAGCGGAGAAGCAAAGGTACCAGGCACGCGGCATAGAAATTCTGGAGGTGACCCTGACAAAACCTATTTTCCCGTCAAGAGACCTTTCAGAGGGCTTTTTCAGTGAAGTCAACCCTGTGAACCATGAAGTGCTTGACAAGCGAAAAACCTGGTGGCAGCATTGTGAAGCACTTTTGGCTATGTCCCTGGCTGAGGACAGGTTTGAAACAGAGTTGGAGAGTTTGAAGGGTTTTTATTTTCGCACCTTCCCAGACGAAGAGCATGGAGGCGAATACTTTTATGTCGATGAAAACAATGTCCCTCTAAGCGAAGAGCTCAAAGGGAGCATTGGAAAATCTGCCTATCACACCATAGAAATGATCAGGTTTTTGAATCAATGAGGTAAAGGCTAGGATGGAGTATAGGCTATGAATTATATTGAGTCGGAGGCAGCCTCCAGACAGCAGTGGTTCGGGCCTCCTTCTACAACAACCCAAGCTCAAATGGTAAATTTTGAAAATATGAGACTTAGCATCGGTATCCTTCTGCTTTTTCTATGTGCTTGTCAATCGCCCAGCCAGCAGCAAGAGGCGGGCATGACGACTGAGGAAGAGCAGATTGCCAAAGAACTCATACAGGGTTCCTTCGACAAGATTTGGGGAGGAGTAGATTCTACTGAAATCGCCCATTACCACACAGATGATTTCATCATCCTGGAGCATGGAGAGATATGGGACAATGACCGGATCAAGCAATTCATCAGGGGTCAGCTCCAATGGGAGGATAGGCCTCTGAGGGTCAACAAGATGGAATACATCTCAGTCGAAAAATATGGAAACTCCATCCAACTGGCTTATCACAATTTTGCAGAATTCTTCCGGGCCGATACCCTGGTTGGGAAGGGCGAATGGCTAGAAAGCGCCTTGGCCGTCAAGACCGAAGAAGGATGGAGGCTAAAGATGATGCATTCGACGAGGATGCCTAGGGAATAGGCAGCAAGGGAGAAAACAGGGACTGACTCAACTGAATCAAGCAATGCCTATTGAGGACTTAAAGACCATCGGAATTTTGGGAGGGATGAGTTCTGCCGCTACAGGGGAATACTACAAGCTCATCAATCAAAAGGTCAACCAGATGCGAGGCGGGCATACCATTGCCGAGTTGCTCATCCTCAGCGTCAATTTTGCCAACATAGAGCGCTTCGTCCGGAGCAACGATTGGAAAGGCGCAGCAGCCTACTTAGCTGGCAAAGCCCAGCAACTGGAAGCAGCAGGGGCTAGCTGTTTGTTCCTTGGTACCAATACCATGCATCGGGTCAGGCAGGAAATCCAAGAGGCCATTTCTATTCCCTTCATCGACATATTTGAAACGGTCTCACAAGAGATTAGGGCAAAGGGCAAATCCAAGATCGGCCTATTGGGCACCTACCCAGTTATGAACGATCCATTTTTCCGCGAGGCCTACTGGGAGCATGGAGTGGATATCATTGGTCCCGAGGAGGAGGAAAAAAAGAAAATAGACCGTATCATCTTCGATGAACTGACCGCCCATCAATTTTTGCCAGAATCGAAATCCTATTTTATTGAAGTGATGAAGAAGCTCGCCGCCAAGGGAGCTGAAGGCATCATTCTCGGATGTACGGAAATCAAGCTGCTGGTTTCTCAACAGGACATCCCAGAAGTTCAGCTCTTTGACACCACGGAATTGCATTGCCAACTAGCCGCAGATATTTGTACTGGGCTTGTGTCTTTGTAGGAATTCTGTAATGAAATAAGACTTCCTTTTCCACCACGAACTCAGGGCTACCTTGTGGCAGCCAAACAGCATGGAAAAAGAATGAAACCCGAATTCAACACAGTAACATGAACAGAATATCTACTACCCTACTCCTCCCCATCCTATTTCTCGTTTTATCCTCACATGAACTATTTCTCAAGACCGACAGCTACTTTTTTAGAGAACATAGCCAGGGTGAGTTGTACCTTTTCAATGGGACTTTTGACAGCAGTGAAAATGTGATCGCCAGGGACAGGATCATCGATCCCAAAATCCTCGGTCCGGGTTACTCTTTTGTGCCGTCCTCCACGGACTACCATGACAAAGGCAATGTAACCTACCTAAGTTTTGACACTGGGGAAGCGGGCACCTATGTAGCTGGAATATCAACCAAACCCAGAGCGATTGAGCTCAGTGGAAAAGCATTTTCTGCTTACCTGGACCATGAAGGTTTGAGCGAAGTGATTGCGCAGAGAAAAGCCCAGGGAATTTCTGGCCAAGCCGCTAGGGAAAAATATTCCAAGCATGTGAAAGCCATCCTTCAGGTTGGCAAGGAAAGCTCAGACCACTATTCAGCGGTTCTAGCTTATCCCATAGAATTTATCCCGCTAAAAAACCCTTATGAACTTTCGCTAGGCGACACCATGTCCTTCAAACTGTTATACATGGATGAACCACTCGCCAAACAAACGGTACATGTAAGCTCTAGAAGGGACTCCGACGAAAAGGGCAAAGAGGAGACTTCCCTCCAAACCAATGAAAACGGAGAGGTAGATTTTAGGATAGATGATACAGGGCAATGGTATATTGCGACCATTCACATGTTTGAAAGCCATGAAGAGAATTTCGATTATGAGTCGAATTGGGCCACGCTAACTTTTGAGGTAAAGTAGTTTCGGAAGAAGTAGTACTTCAACATTTTCTAGGCTACGCGGAGAAGAAGTTGAAGTACTAAAGTTAACTGAGGACAGAAGAATTATCTACCTGATAAAACTGGTAAGTATAGGGTCAGCCTGGATTCCTTAAAATTTGATTCCATCGGTGCGCATCTAAATCAGGTTAAGGGATAAATAAGAAACTTCATCTTGAGGCACGCCTTTATCAAAAAAAAGGCACTAGCCCTTAACCAACATAAACACAATTCAGCTTACCAAAGCCTATGAAACACGTTGA
>CAZFPQ010000333.1:0-7029 GCA_964521065.1 uncultured Bacteroidia bacterium
CTTCTCCCGCAGCATAGCGGTCTCGCCTCTCGCATCCCGCTTCTCACCTTACCAAGGTGATGGTTCCTCCTCTTTCTACCCACTCTCCGCGGTTAAGTAAAGCCCTGAGTTTAAAGACATATACGCCTTCGGGAACTGGGTTTCCTTGGCGGTTCAGGCCATCCCATCCTTGGTCGAGACTTTGATAGGTTCTCAGTTGACGTCCCCAACGATCATAGATTGTCCATTCAGAGCTGACGACCCCTTCATAACCAATTAGGAAACGGTCATTTTTCCCATCGCCATTGGGGGAGAAGGCATTGGGAACCCAGAGGTTGCCGTCGGGGATGATCTCTATCCAGATGGAATAGGTAGTGGGGCAAGCAAAAAATTCGTTATCCGCGGTGAGTGTCACCAAATACCGCCCAATTTCATCGTAACTGTGATTGGGGTTTACTTCCAATGAGCGTCCCCCATCCCCAAAATCCCAAAGGTAACTTACCCCTCCGATGGTTTGATTGATGAATTGGACTGGATTCTGGGAAGACAATATGGTGGTATCCGCGGAGGGTTCAGTCACGAAAAAGGGCTCCGCTGGTGGGACGTTGGGCACATTGAAGGTCAAAGAGTCGACACAGCCATTCTCATCAAAGACCTGGACAAAGTAATCTACTCCGGGAATATTTTCGGCGATGGAATCGGTCAGGTTCAATCCGGACCATTGATAGGTGTAGGTCCCTAAGCCACCCTGTGCAGCTACGATGGCCCCTCCATTGGCAAAATCACAGTGAGCCCCACTGGTTTCGACCAAGCTCAGTTCTAGCAAGGGTGGCTCGCCAATAACAGCCGTATCGCTAAGGGGGCAGCCATTGCTATCTGATACCTGGACAAAATAGGTACCAACGCTTAAGCCTTCATTAATCGCTGTTTGGGTGCCATTCGACCACTCATACTGATAAGGGGCAATTCCTCCCAATACTTGTACTTCTGCGTTGCCGCTTGCTTCACCAAAACAGATAACATCCTGGCTAAGCATCGAACTTTGCAAGGTATCAGGTTCCCAAATCACCAATGAATCAAGTACTTGCTCGCAGCCGTTGGCATCAGATAAAAGTACTTCATAGGTCCCGGGGGAAAGTAACGCATAGCTGGTCTCTCCCCCTTGGGGTTCGCTGTTGAGACTAAGCTGATAGCTGGGAACTCCGCCTGAAGGATTTACCTGAATAAAGCCATTGTCATTCCCATGGCAGTCGACATCCACCAACTCTATCAAATCGAGCAAAAGGGGAGGTGGCTCGGATAAACTAACGGTTAAGGTGGCTACACAGCCACTGTCATCTACCGCCTCCAGGTCGTACAAACCAGCCGGTAGTTGAAAAAATCCAGAATCCAGTTGAGTGCCCCCTCCATTGTTTGAAAATAGATAGGGCCGGGTCCCCCCAGTAGCGACCAATTCGATGAAGCCAGTGCTATCGCCTGAGCAAGCAATGTTTTGAGTGAGTAACGTATCTAGGATCAGGGTATCTGGTTCTGTAATCTCAACGGACAGGGGAGTAAAACAGCTACTATCATCCTGAACCGAGAATAGATAAGTCCCTACCGATAGGCTGTCAAAACGATTTTCTGCAACAAAGTCAGAGCTATCTTGAGCAAATTGATAAGGCGCTACTCCCCCTGAAGCGAAAAGGTCTACGACACCTGTCGAATTGCTAAAGCAATCTACATTTCGCTGAAAATCGACTGCCAAATCTAATTCCGGGGGCTCCACAATGGTGATGGGTAATAAGGCATTACAGGCGCTATCATCCACCACCTCCACCACGTAACTTCCTGCTGGCAGCCCAGCTATCAAGGAATCTGGGTAGTTGCTTCCTCCCTGAATAGAATATGCATAAGGTCGGACACCTCCATTTACTTCAAGTCGCACAAAACCCGTCGAGTCACCGAAGCAAGCTATATCACCCTGAACCAACAAATTAGCAACCAAGGTATCAGGTTGCAGGATTTGGTAAGGGATCGGCACTATACAACCGTTGTTGTCCACCAGTGTGATGGTATCAACGGAAGCAGGCAAGTTGGGGAAGAAATTATTTGGCGAAAAATTGACCCCGTCTTCGGTATAAGAATATGGTGGCGTCCCTCCATTGGCTGTCATTAAAAGAGACCCACTAGAATCACCAAAGCAGGATACGTCAACTTGGGTAGCAATCCCAGCAACCAAACCAGTAGGAGTGGTAATGAGGGTGTCTACTTCGGCAAGACAACCATTGGCATCTTCAATACGGAGTGTATAAAAGCCCGCCGATAAAGACCCGAAAGTTGGGTTTAGCCCAAAGGGTCCCTGGTCAATGGCAAAGCTGTAAGGCAAGCTTCCTCCTTGCCCCCCTACGCTGAGCGACCCGGTGAAACTTCCCAGGCAGTCTACATCCTGTCGATCGGTCACACTAGCTATCAACGTATCGGGTTCATTCACCACCACCGAAATTGTATCCAGACACAGGCTATCATCTTGTACCACAATTTGATAGGTGCCCGAAGCGAGGCTATCAATGAAGCTAAGGCTATCTAAACCTTGGCCTAAGAGGCCAAATCTAAAGGGGGCACTACCTCCAAACGCAGATAAGTGAGCAATCCCACTGCTATTCCCAAAACAATCCACATCCGAAACGCTATCTAAGACCGCCAACAGAGCAGCAGGCTCAGGTACAGGCACCACAAGGTTCGTCACACAGTTGCTGTCATCCCTTACGGTGAAACTAAGGTTTCCACCTGGTAGGCTAGTAAAAGTAGAGTCGCTTCCAAAAGGTCCTCCATTCCTTGCAAAAACATAGGTAGGGACTCCTCCTGATGCCTGGAGCGTTACCGCTCCGGTGAAGTTACCAGCGCAATCAACACCTTTTACGGAGCTTGGGAATAATACCAAGGGAGGAGATTGACTTAGGCTGAAGCTTAAGCTAGAGACACAGGCGGAATCATCTCTCACAAAAGCAGTAAAATTTCCCGAGGAAAGATTTAAGAATTGGGGAGAGGCCTGAAAATTAACTCCATCTAAAGAAAACTCATATCCCCCTATCCCTCCGTTGCCTTGTAAGGTAACCCATCCCGTATTCGCGCCAAAACATCCGATAGATACCGAGTCTATGATGCTCAATGATAAAGGGGGATTTTCATTGATACTAGCACTTAGGGTAACCAAGCATCCATTGGCATCTCGGATCACGAGATTTTGGAAACCGGCTACTAAGCCCGTGAGCGTGGGGTTGTTCTGCAGGCCTCCACCTTGGACCCCATACTGATAGGGTGGAGTCCCACCCGTAGCATTTAAGGTCACCGCACCAGTACTGCTTCCTCCACAGACAATGTCTGTCACACTGGCTACCGTTCCTTGTAGCAAAGGTGGGTCAGACAGGTTAAAGGTGTCTGGCCAAGTACAACCTTTTGAATCTGAGACCAATGCGACGTAGGTCCCCGGTCCTAAATTGGTGAATGTTCGTGTATTGCTGTTGGTGGAGTTTGTCAACAATAAATTTCCTCCAGCATCAAACAATTGATGGAGAAAAGGCCCATTCCCATTTTGTAGGGTCATCGTAAACTCACCATCAGCGGCGCCGGAGCAAGAGATGGGGTTAACGGTACCTATTTGAATTTCATCGGGGGCAATAACCGTAATGGACTCCGTCCAGGTTTCACATAGGTTGGTAATCGTTACCGAATAAGTTCCAGGTTGTGACACAAATCGAAGGGAATCAGTGCTCCCATCATCCCACAGATAAGTAGCAAAGCTAGTAGTCGCTCTTAGGGTTACGCCATCGGGACACATTTCTATTTGATCAGGCAACACATCAAGCCCTGGTAGTTGCACTTCGATGTTGACGGTGTCTTGTCGCTGCTGTCCACAGACATCGGTAATAGTCGCTACATAGGTGGTTGTCACTTGAGGAGTAGCAATGGGATTGGCGATGGTAGGGTCGCTTAGTCCTGTAGTGGGGCTCCAACTAAAGGTGTCCCCAGATCCTACGGATAATTGAATGGAGTTGCCCTGACAAATGGCGGTATCCTGTAAGTCCTCGGTGAAAGAGATATAGTCTAAACAGAAGGAATGCTCATTATTAAACCCGCCTGTTGCTGCCGTAAAACCCCAAAAGACCTCAGGATCTCCACCAAATATTGTGTTGACTAGATCTCCAGTGTAGGTCAAGCGAAGGTTACAATCCACAAACACCCGCATTATTTGGGTACTAGCATCCCATACAACTCTGAGGCTATGAAAAGCACAATCTTCAACATTGACATTGTTTGGAAGGATTCCTACAGGTCCTGCCAGTTCCGTAGCCACCCCATGGTCTGGAAATCCATTTCTCATCAAAGCAACATGGTCGAAGATTGGATCATTTCGTTCTAGGTTTTGCCAGGTATCGAATTCTACTGCCAAAGAAGGAGAAACCCCCTGGTAACCAAGACCCTCTCCAGCTGTGCCCACACTGGTACTCACTTGTTGTAAAACAAAGGCCAGTCCATCAGCTCCATTTGCATCCGCACATCCAAAAAAGACTTCGAAGTAGAGATCAAATCCATTGGTGATATCCACCTTATCTAAGTACCACGCAGAGCCCGTCCTCCAGTTGACTGCAGGAGTCAAACGAAAGCAGTTCCCTTGTTGGGTTGCAGATCCATTCAACACGTATTGGCCGCTCGCTGAAAAGAGAGAAAAGAAGAATAATAAGTAAAAAAAGAGTCCTATTCGCAGCAGTAGTTGTCTTTCCATATATTCAAGACGATTGAAGTCCTGTTCGTCCTCAGCAACAAATTATTCATTTTTTATGAGGACCAGGGAATAAACCATCAAACACATCAGTCTAAAGGGTGTAAATGTGTTTAGGATCGACCATGACCGCTAGCGATTCCGACATATCGTTGATCGAAGCAGCCCGCGCAGGCGATCGGGTAGCCTTTAGTACTATTGTACAACGATACGAAGGGAAAGTTGGTGCCACCATTGTGGGAATGTTGGGTAATATTCCTGAATCAGATGACGTCGCCCAAGAGGTTTTCATCCGATTTTATAAATCCATTCACAAATTTGAAGGAAGAAGTCAGCTGGGAACATACTTGACTCGGATTGCTATCAACCAATGTTTGAGTCACATTGAAAAGAAAAAAAGAAAAAGATGGCTCAATCGATTTAAGTCTGAAGATGAATCAATGATTTTGAATATCCCTGATAGGGGCCTAAGCGCCACAGAAAAGGATACCCAAGCGGCGGTACAAAGCGCCTTGCTAAACCTAGAACCCGACTTCAGGAGTGTGGTGGTGCTCAGGATGCTAGAAGGATATTCAACTGAAGAGACAGCCAAGATGCTGGGATTGCCTAAGGGAACCGTTCTCTCGCGATTGGCACGTGGACAGAAGAAACTAAGAATTATCATGGAAAAAATGGGACTATCAGTGGTTGGGCAACGTTCCTAGCCCCTCATAAGTCGCTATTAATATTGAGGAAGATGAAGGAGAATTGGACAGAAATCATGCTGCGGGCCCTGGCCCATGAATTGACCGAAAAGGAGGAGGTGGATTTTCATCAGGCGATGGGTCAAGACCCTAAACTGCTGAAACAGTGGGAGGAAATGCAATCCCTCAATGGTATATTACAAAAACAGTCCTTTGCCTTAGAACCCTTCTTATCTACACGCGTAATGGCCCGTCTAGATAGAGAGGAGACATCCTTACCGGGATTAAGCCGGGCTTTTCGGGCTTTGGCCTTACCTGTGTTAGCCGCTATGCTGGGATTGATCATCTTTACTTATGTACAAGAAGACCAGCTAAACATCGAGGTGCTCAGTGGTACCGCTGACTACTCAATCGAGCACGCAATAGCCAGTGATTGGGGAACTTTTTGAAAATCAAACACTAGAAGAAGCTCAGTTAAAATTATGAAAGAGGGCTTTAAGCCAACTACAAGCCGACCAGATCGCAGCCTGTACCATCACACAAAGGGGTACCTAACTTGGAAACGATGAAAAAAACAAGCTATTCATACTTACTGATCCTGACGACCTTACTCATTGGGTTTGGCGCAGGTTGGCTGGCTAATGGCTATTTCCTTAAACAGAAAGTGACCCGCTTCAAACAGCTTGTAGAAGGCAAACAGTCCTTGGCTGATCGCATGATTGAGGAACTGAACCTAGAAGAAGAAAAAGTAGCTATCGTGCGACCCATTCTTGACCAGCGACTAGACTCGGTTCGCTCCCTCCAGCGAGAATTTCGGGTAGATATGCGGCAAGAAATGGTAGGTTTGCTTAGAGATCTACGGCCACATCTCACAGAAGAACAGCTTCAAATTGTTCGGACCATGATGCGGCCTCTAGGCCGGAAAGGGCGGCCAGGTGGTCCACCCCGGCATGGCCCTCCTCCCCCGAGGCCCTAGCTACCAACTAAAAACTGCTTTGTTGTCTTCCTTAGTCAAGCGGACGGCTTGAAGACCTTCTTTTCCCCTACTAAACCTGATTACGTTGGCCTGGGTGTCAAAAACTTCCGTAAGGAGATTGCTTTCCACTTCTAGATGGCTAGGTAAGTCCGCCTGTAGGGCCTTTAGCGCCAGCCAGGTGGCATCGTTTTGTTGGTGAAAAGCCACCGCTTTCCAATTCAAACCATGCAAACCCAAGTTAACCTTATTCAAAACGTAAGACTGAACTGCCTTTCTAACATCAGGGTCATCCCAATGGCCCTCAATAGGGATGCTCCTTCCATGCTGTAAGCGAAGGGCATCCTCTAAATCATTGGTAAACATCCGCACGCCCATCTCAAGTTCACCCGATTGTTGATCCCAGGTAAACTGGGTTAGACTCAAATAAATGGCATGCTTGGGGGTTGGCATAGTTGTCCCAAAGGACCAGATCATAGCTAGAATAAAGATGACTTTGCTTCCCATATCTACAAAGTAAGGAAAAGCCAAGATTTTAGCCTTAACCCATAGCGGTGTCGCCTTTCCGAGGGCCCTACTTTTTTTAGAAAAGGTAGGCCAAAAACTTCTGCATTTCAGGTCAGTCCGCTAAA
>CAZFPQ010000334.1:0-7028 GCA_964521065.1 uncultured Bacteroidia bacterium
TCAGAAGAGTTCCCCTCAGCTTGCTGCGTAGACGAACCATCAAAAGACCACATTGGGCAGTCTTCTAGCTTTCCGCTGAAATTTGAAAGGACTTTGGTTTTGCTGCGAAGCCCCTGAGTTGGCGCTGAGCCATCAAGCCAGATGTACTCTAACTTAGATTTTGCCATGTTATTTAGATACTATTAAGCCTTGCTAGCAAGGTGCTAGGTTTGTCAAAAAAACGATAAAAATGGGATATTTAAAGCTTAAACCACCGTTTGCCAGATCCCAAAGGCTTTTTTGCTCTTGTCGAGAGCTTAATGAGATGGTCCTGCTCCAAATAGTCCTCATCAACTCATTTGATGGGGCAAAATAAGACTAAAAAAATAGAACAAGCAAATCTATATCTAACATAAAATGGCTAATGAACGATCATTAGGGTGTTTGCTAAGGGGTAGCAAGAATTCTAGATATGATAGGAGAGTTTACCTGATCTTTTCAGGGTGAGTTTGATTATTTTCTCCTTCTCAGGTTTTATTTTCTAATAATTGATCTGATTTAGGAGTCAACTTAGGTGTATAGGCTTGAGTTTGGTATGTAAAGGTGAAAAAAATGAAACTTTTTTTATGTTCTTGAAGTATATACCCCATTTGTTTCAGTATGTGGGAATATACTCATTTGGTATTTCTTCTAAAAATCCATCGAATAGATTTGTAAGTTGTTGATAGTTAGTTGTTTATGAGGCATGCTTCTCTTCTAAAAATACATGCCATCATCCACATATAACCAATAGGAGATAAGAAGTTAAACTAATCTTCCGAGAGAAGATTTTGCAATAATAGCCACCTGTAAATAGTGAATTTGCAATGAGGAACTGATTTTTTTAAACATTCTTAATATATTTGCAACGCCGGTTCCCATCTATCTTTTACATCACTATTATTCACAATGGAACAAACTGCTGTTGAAGCGATGAAGGCAGACAACGTCTGGATGATGTTGGCTACTGCCTTGGTTTTTATCATGCACTTAGGTTTCGCCGGAGTAGAAGCTGGTTTTACGCAAGCTAAAAACACGGTGAACATTCTTTTCAAAAACACTCTCACTCCTGCCATTGGCTTAATCATGTATGCATTGTTTGGCTTCGCCATGATGTATCCTGGAGAATGGACCATTGATGGCATCCTAGCCTTTGGTTTTGGATTAGATGCTCCCATGAAAGAAGGAGCATTAGACCTAGAGTACAATTCTGCTTACACCTATTGGACAGACTTTCTCTTCCAGGGTATGTTTGCTGCCACAGCAGCCACCATTGTTTCTGGTGCCGTTGCTGAACGCATAAAGATCTCTTCTTACTTGGTATTTACCGTTTTCTTCGTAGGATTTGTATATCCCATTATCGGTAGCTGGCAGTGGGGTGGAGGCTTTTTGAGTACGTTGGTAAGTGAAGACCTCGGATTTTATGATTTCGCAGGATCTACCTTGGTACACTCTGTTGGTGGTTGGGGTGCATTGGCAGGAATTATCCTCCTCGGCCCGCGCAAAGGTAAGTATGAAGATGGCAAGGTTAATGATTTTCCTGGCTCAAGCGTTCCTCTTGCCGTGATTGGCGTATTCCTTTTATGGTTAGGTTGGTTTGGCTTTAACGGTGGGTCTGTTCTTTCGGCTGATCCCGCTGGCACTTCCTTGGTTCTTGTAACGACCTCTTTAGCCGCCGCCGCCGGCGCTTTAGGAGGAACATTAACTGCCTTTTTGGTCTTCAAACGCCTTGACCTGGGTATGGCCCTTAACGGTATCTTGGCTGGCTTGGTGGGAATCACCGCTGGAGCTGATCTGATGAGCCCGGTAGAATCTATCATCATTGGTTTGATTGCTGGTGGCTTGGTTGTCCTTTCCGCGGTGGGGCTAGATCGCCTCAAGTTAGACGACTGTGTAGGTGCAGTATCTGTTCACTTAACCTGCGGAATTTTTGGTACCCTAGCCGTGGGTATCTTCGGAGCCAAAGCAGGACTAGACCAGTTTTTGGTTCAGCTGGCCAGTGTTGCCATCTGCGGTTTGACTGCCTTTGGTGCAGCTTTCTTGATCTTCTTTATACTGAAGAAAGTTTGGGGCATCAGGGTATCTGCGGAGCACGAATCTTCTGGATTGGATGCACCTGAGCACGGGATTCGTGGATATACCATCGTATTCGATGAGTAGTATTCTCCCTAGCCCTTAGCTTATAAATAAGAATAGCGATCCTAACGTACCTAAGCTATTCCTTTTCCTTTACCTACTGTTTGAGTTGATTCTCTTCCTGTCTAGCTGCGACTATACCTTCGAGGTATGGTTGCAGCGGCAGCAGGGAGAAAAAAGCAAGTAGGAGCCTGTTAGTCGATGTACTTCTTCCTAATAGCCTTCTAATTTGGGTTTCGATGTTCTGGAAACCCCTTGTTTTTACCCTTTACTTTGCTCGTTCTTAGTAGACTTTAAGCTGGTTTTGTACAGGAATTCTCGTCAGGTAAGAACCGGGGATTTTTTATCCAACGTCAAGCTTTCAGTCTACCTATTTCAACGTTTATTTCCTTACGATACGCCATGGCTTGGGAACCGGTTCAAGCCTATGGGAAAGCTATGGAAATGAATCAAGACCCCGTGCTCACCTCCCCCCCGAGTGTATTGCAGATTTCTATTTCAACAAATAATCACACTCGATGAAAAAGTTTGGACTTACTCTTATGGTCCTATTGGCTAGTACTTGCCTTTGGGCCCAAGAAGAAGCTGCGGCTGAAGAAGAAAGCAAGCTACAAATCTCTGGTTCAGTTGATACATACTACAAGTATGATTTTGCCGGCCAGTCTGGCAACATCCCAACGAGCTTTGCTGGCGATCACAATTCCCTATCGATTGGTATGCTTGACCTTGTTCTTGAAAAATCAACTGGTAAGGCATCCTTCTTAGCTGAACTGGCCTTTGGTCCACGGAACTTCAACTCAGCTGGCCCTGCCAGTGGTTCTACTTCCACCTTCTTTTCTCCATCTGAAAAGGATAGCAGTGGAATGGAGACTTCTGATGCATTCTTCTCAGACTTTGCTCCTCGCCTGCAAAACCTATATGTGTCCTACGCCTTTACTGACCAATTGTCATTAACGGCAGGTTACATGGGTACCTTTGTTGGCTACGAAATCATATCTCCTACTGGCAACTTCAACTATTCTACCTCTTATCTGTTCACCAACGGTCCTTTCCAAAACGCAGGTGTGAAGTTAGACTATGCCTTTAGCGATCGATTTGCCGTTATGGTTGGTGCCTTCAACCCTTGGAACGTTTACACCGCAGACCCTAGCATTGGACCAACTAGCCTAGGTGCTCAGATCTACGTATCCCCCGTTGACGGATGGGATGTATACATCAATGGAGTAACCGGTGGAGAGAGTGGTACCGAAATCGACCTGACAACTACCTTCCAGGTATCAGATAAGTTGATGCTGGGACTGAACGCGGCCTCCTATACGGATGGCGCTGATTCTGCTGGAACCTTCATGGGAGCTGCAGCCTATGTAAACTATGCCTTGACTGATGGTGCTGCTCTTGGCTTCCGCTATGAGTACTTCAACTCCAATATTGTCTTTGATGAAGATGCTAGCGTAAATGCTTTCACCCTTTCTGCAAACTTGGGAAATGGGGCGATTACCTTCATTCCTGAGGTACGCTACGATGTATCTAGCGCAAATATTTTCTTGGATTCCGAAGGAAATGCTACCAGCAACTCGGCCATACAGGCCTTGGTTGCAGCGGTATACGCCTTTTAATTGACTTGGGTAAACATGGAATGCAGGGAGGTGCACAGAGCGCCTCCCTGTTTTTTTATGGGTTTAGGGGGAAAACTCGCTGGGATTTTGAAATCACTATCCCTACCTAATTCTCCTAAACCTTAGCCTTATTTAGGTTTCGAGCTTATGTCACCCCTAGCGGCCTTTTTTAGATTGAGATACCATTCTTGGTTGCTCATTTTTGGGGGTGGGGGTGTCCGGTTTCGTCCAGCGACACGGTTCTTATTCACCCTGGTTAGGAGCATATTGGTTTGGCGAGGAACTTGTGGGCCGGGCTCTGTTCCTCCTCTAGTCTGTTGTTGGCCAGCAGCTAAGTTTCTGGAGAGCTTGTAGTTGCGTAGGGGTTTTAGCCCATTGGAATTTTGACCTAATAGGGGTGAGGTCAATAGTCCGAAGCTCAGTATCAGCACCCAAGTAGTAGTCGTGTGCATAATCGTAGCGTTAGTAGTCCTTTTGACTTATAAGAAACAAAGGATTTGGCTACGAAAACAAACAAACGTTCGTTTATGTTTGCTTGCCTGCACTAACTTTATACTTATGGCAGTAAGATCTTATGGATTTAATGCTTTTTCCTGGATGAGCCCCTCTGATGATAGGTAGAGGAGGCGAGTAGGTTTGAAAAGCAGATCTGAGTCTTCTCCAGGGTAAACTTCCAGGGATTCCACTTGAAATCGGGTATTGAAACGATAACCCGGAAAACCTCCTGAATTGTTTTTTTGATGGTAGCGTTGACAAATGAGTTTTTGGTCAATAATGGCCTCATCGTTTCCGCTTAGCAGGTAAAAACGGGTGCTTTCTGCATCCGTCTGTCGAATAACCAGTAGACTTAATCCCTCTGGGGTCTTTCTTAGTTCCAAGCCTTCAAATCGTCCATAAGGTTGGGAAATTAAGGTAAACTCTTGAATTGCAGCATGTGGTAATTCAATTCCCGATTGTACCTGATTTAAAAACCATTTAAAGTCAATGGGAGAGCTTGCAGAGGTGCTTTCTAGCCCTTCATACGCTGTAGAGGCGATGATCTCTGTTTGGGGGGTACCCGATTGCCCCAATAGAAAGAAGGAAAGAAGTATAAATGACAAGAATGGCAAGAAAACTTTCATAGTCGCTATGTAGTAATGGACCTTGGGACGGAAGGATGGACCGAAGGTAACAGCTTAACGACGCTTTCAAGAAAAGATTAAAAATTCGTCATGATCAGGCTAACATTCGAGGGAAAAATTGCCATTTTTAACTCTACATTTAGGAAAGAAATTATTTTGATCTACATTTAGGAAACAAACCATCGAGGGATGAAATTCAATCAACTTGGCTCTTTTGAGGAAGTCGTGCTGCTGGCAATTGGTGTATTAAAGGACAATGCCTACGGAGTTAGCATCAAACAGGAGTTAGAAGAAAGGATGGAAAAACGGGCCTCTATTGGGGCCTTGCACTCGGCTCTTTCTCGATTGGAGCAAAAAGGCTTCATCCAATCTCATGAAGGAGGGGCTACCGCGGCTCGTGGAGGTCGTCGAAAAAGATTTTACCAGTTGACCTCCGCTGGCAAAGAGGCCCTGATCAGTGGACACCGACTCCGTAGCCAAATGCTCAACGACATTCCAGGACTAGCCTGGGACTAAGTTCAACCCAAAATTCCTGCTAATGCACTGGGCAGAGAAGCTATTAAGATGGTTTTGTAAAGGAGAACTAATAGAGGTGCTCCTAGGCGATCTGTATGAACTGTATGAGTGGAGAAAGCAAGAACGTGGAGAGCTATATGCTCGCTTTCTTTTTGTACTGGGAGTGCTAGATCTATTTCGCCCTTTTGCCTGGAAAAATCAGGTAGGCCTCAGACTTTATTACCACCTAGATATGATCAAGCACTATTTCAAAATCGGCTGGAGAAGCCTCTGGCGCCATCGCTCCTTTTCTCTGATCAACCTCAGCGGGTTGGCGATCGGATTAACAAGCTGTCTCTTAATCCTCCTTTTTGTAAAGCATGAATTGAGCTTCGATAAATTTCATCTGGATCAAGAACGTGTGGCTAGGGTGTTACTGGAATTCAATACTCCAGAGCGTAGCGTAGAGGTAAGCGTAACTCCTAACATTGTGGTTCCTTTGATGAAACGCAGTTATCCCGAGGAGGTTGAAGCAGGAGTACGCATCTACGATATAAGTCCCATAATTAGGCGAAAGCAAGTGCTTTCTCAGGAAAAAGGATTTCTATATGTTGACTCTAGCTTCTTTGAGGTGTTCTCTTTTGACCTAATAGAAGGAAATCCCAATGATGTACTGACCCAGGAAAACAGCTTGGTTTTAACCCGCTCAGCGGCGCAGCGATTCTTTGGTAATGAAGATCCTATCGGGCAAACCTTGGAAATAGGGAGTCAAGGTACCTTGTTCTCTATTACAGGCTTAATGACTGATCCACCCTTGAATTCGCATTTGCAGTTCACCATGCTGGCGCCCTTTCATACCCATAAATGGGCCAGCAAAAATGAAGTGTTCAACAACGCCAATTATTACTCCTACTTCAAATTTGCTCCAGGAGTATCATTCTTAGAAATGGAAGAACACCTGGCAGAACTGGTTTTAAGCAATGCTGGCGAAGAGGCCAGTCAAATGATGAACTTTAGCTTTCAGCCACTCTCAGAAGTTTACCTTCAGTCCAGCGACTTAGAAAGCTATTCCACCAACATCAAAGCGGGAGACCTCGATTACATCTACTTATTTTCTGCTCTTGCTATCTTGATTCTGCTCATCGCGGTGATCAATTATATCAATCTGACCACCGCTCGCTCGGTTGATCGGGCTCAGGAGGTAGGGCTGAGGAAAGTAATTGGTGCCAAGCGGCGTCAGTTGATACAGCAGTTCATAGGAGAAACCACCCTCATGGCTCTGATGACGGTAGGATTGAGCTTGGTCATGGTCGGTCTGTTGCTTCCCGCGTTCAATGGCTTGGTAGATCGAGAGTTGAATCTGAATAGCTTGTTGCAAGATGGAACTCCTTGGATCGTTTTCTTAGGGGGGCTAGCTATGGGGCTGGTGGCTGGGACATATCCCGCTTTGGTCTTGTCTCAGTTTCGCCCAGTAGAAGTCTTGCGTGGCAAGTACCGAAATAGCCGTGGAGGGCAGTGGTTGCGCAAAGGCTTAGTGGTTTTTCAGTTTAGCATCTCGGTCATCTTGATTGCGGGGGCATTGGTGATGAACAGCCAGCTTAACTTTCTAAGTCAGAAGAAGCTCGGCTACAACAAAGAAAGG
>CAZFPQ010000335.1:0-6953 GCA_964521065.1 uncultured Bacteroidia bacterium
CGCTTCCCGCCTCCCGCCTCTCAATCCACCTAGCGGTCCCACCATACAGGGGCGTTGGGGCTGTTGCCGTTGCTTTGCTCAGCAGCTTGGTTGAAGTTGACGCTGTTAAGGGCCTGCTCATCAGTAGGGTAGGGCATGCGTACTGGAATGAGTTCTTCATTTAAGCTCGCTTGTACTGCTTGAAGGGCGGGAAAGCCGGTACGGCGGTATTCAATCCAACCTTCGTATCCATTGAGGAGGTTGGCAATCCATTTTTGGGTGATGATTTGTTCGAGCGGATCACGAGCCCCAGTGCTGTAGGAAGCTGGGCCCACAGAAAGATAGTCGCTGGGCAACTCTGCTCCCCAGTAGGCAAAAGCAAGATTGACTCCGCGCTCATACAACTCTTTGGCATTTGCTTGGATGAGGCCCCTTTCTGCTGCTTCAGCCAAGAAAAAAGTGCTTTCCCAAGCCGTCATAAAATTGGCGTCTAGCTGACCGGTTTCCTCTCGGAAGAGGGTTCCCGCCAATGAGTAATCCGACACGGAGATGGAAGTTTGAGAGGCATCTGGCCCATTGCGTAAACCTCGATAGCGTGGTAGGCCCCCGGCACTTTTGGGCCTGAAAAAGACTTCCAGGCGGGGATCATCTAGGCCTGCCAAAATTTGCTCCATGGTCTCTGACATCACAAAGAGATTAAAATCTCCTACTCGGGCAGTAGCCATCCGGAAGTTATTGGGTTGCCCATTGGTGAAATCAAAAACGGCATTGTCACCGTTGTCTTGCTGATAATCCCCGGTATCGTATATCTGCTGCAATTCTTGACCAAAATCTAGCTCAGAAACTTGGCTAAGCCTCATGTAGTATTTGATGCGGAGGGATTGGGCAAACTTAGTCCAAGCACTTAAATCTCCTTGAAAGAGAACATCCCCGGCCAAGGGAATAGCTCCCTGATAATCCCTTAACTCTTGGATGGCTTCCTCCAAGTTGCTTAGAATACCTCCTTCGGCGGTGTAGATAGATTCCTGTGAATCATAAACCGGGTTAACCAAGCCTGCTTCTCCTTGTAGGGCTTCTGCATAAGGCACATTCCCGTACAGGTCGGTGAGGATCGCACTTAGGTAGGCTTTTAGAATCAGAGCTGGTCCAAGGTATACTCGATCCGCAGCATTGGCCCGAGCTTTTTGAATCAGGATTTCGTTGTCGAGAAGGTTTTGATACAAGATTGGCCAAGGATTTCCGCCAAACTGGGGCTCTGTTAAACTGTGTCGATCAAACAGGTTGAAGTCAATCATGGCAAAGTATTGTCCTAGCAGGTTCCCGGCCACAAAAGCTTCATAAGACATTTGTTCTCCCGTATCGTAAATCACTTGGCGAAGCAATAGCTCTGCTCGCACGTCTATGGGTGCATTGGGGTTGGTATTGATCTCTTCGAAGCCGCTGGTACAAGCGGTGAAAAGCAAGAGGAGAGGAAGTAATCGATATTTTTTCACGCTGATTGAGTAAAGTCAAAAGGATAGTTCAATGGAGGTTCTGCATTCAGGACCAATCATGGGCCTATAGGGTATGATGGCCTCATTTTTAGCTCATAAAGTTCCCATATCTTCCCCCGTTAAAAATTGAGTCCGACTTTGATTCCATAGCTTCGTACGGTGGGATAAGACATGTCTTCTACTCCATTGATGAAGTTTTGTCCTTGAACCGCGAACTGTTCCGGATCAAAGTGAGGAATGGCAGAAATGGCAAATAAGTTTCGACCAATAAGAGCTACTTGAATGCTGCCTTTGGGGAAGCGACGAAATTCAAATCTGTACGACAGGCTGACTTCTCTTAGCTTGGCATAACTGGCATCATAGACATTGTTTTCCTCGTGGTTTCGATCGTAGAAGGATCTGTAATAGGTCTCAGCGGGGATCCTTGTTTGGTTAACCTGATAGTTAGGTTGCTCTGTACTCCCTCTGTTCACTACGCCTGGGATGGCGATACCTTCTTCTGGACGGTCCACTGTCTCTATCAATTGTCCCGCTACTCCAGCGAGACTGAGGGTGCGTGACACGAGGATTCCTCCTTGACGCCAGTCAAGCAAGAAGCTAAACTGAAAACTACCCCAACTCAATTGATTGCTCATCCCCAGGATGAAATCTGGATTGTAGTTACCAAGCTTCTTAAGTGTGTTGTCTACTATGAACCGGCCTTCTTCTGTGACCACGAACTCTCCCTCGTCGTTGCGAAGGTAGCCCGTACCCCACATATCACCGATGCGGTCTCCTTCTCTCACCTGATACCACACGGTCTGGTTAATGTTGTCATATACCCTGGTGTAGGCTAGGGTAATCCGCTCTGCCTCCTCTGGTAAGGAGGTCACCGTGGAGACGTATCGGCTAAAGTTGAATTGGGCAGTCCATTTAAAGTCCTTGCGATAAATGGGTTTAAGACCGAGGATAATTTCCCAGCCTTCGGTTTGCACCGATCCCCCATTTCTGACCTGTTCAGTGAAGCCGCTAGATACCGGGACAGGCAAAGAAAGAATTTGGTTTTCTGTGGTAGCCTGGAAATAAGTTGCGTCCAGCGCAATTCGATCATCCAAAAAGCGGAGGTCGATTCCCGTTTCGAATGAACGGGTTTGCTCAGGCAGGAGGTTGGGGTTTACAATTTGGTCTTGGCGACTAAAGGTAGGAAGGTTGTTGTAAGGAGTCTGAGCAAGAAAAACCCCGACGGTCTGATAAGGATCTGTGTCGTTTCCTACTTGGGCATAGCTGATGCGAGCCTTGGCAAAAGAGATGCTATGAGGTAAGCTTAGCAGCTGACTGAATATCAGACTTAATGAAGCTGAAGGGTAGAAGAAGGAGGTGTTTTCAGTGGAGAATGGCGTAGCCAAGGCGCTAGACCAATCGTTGCGCCCTGTGATATCTAGAAAGGCCCAATCCCGGTAGCCTAGCTTGGCTAAGCCATAGAGGCTATTGATTCTGCGTTGGGAAGCAAACTGAAACACTTCGATGGGGGTAGCAGCATTACCCAAATTAAAAATGCCAGGCTGGGCTAGGGCGAGTGCTTGGCTTTGGCGTGTTTCAAAGTATTGATCCATGCGGTTCCCTCCCACCGAGAGGTCAAAGGAAAAATCTCCCTTTTGATCTTGATAGTTGAGAAGAAAATCAGAATTAATTTCCCGAAAGGTCACGTCGTGCTCAGCGTAAGCTCCTTGTCGGAAGCGGTTGCTGCTGTAGTTGCGTCGAAATTGTCGGCGTTCATCTGAGTAATCCATGCCGGATCTCACCTGTAGGCTCAACTTCTCGCTTAGCTGATAGCGAAGGTTGAGGTTGCCAAAGGCACGGTCCCTTCCAAATGAATTGCGGTTTTCGTGCAGAATGAAAAAGGGATTGTCAAAGAAAGTATAATTAAAGGAGTACTGCTGGATCTCTTCTAGCCCAGGCTGCCAGTAATCTCGCAAGGACTCGATATTAGTCTGGCGTCCCATCCACGCCACTAGAGAATAGTTGATGTTTTCAGATCCATAACCATTGGCTGGCCGGTTATCACTTTCTGAACGTACATAATTGAGGGCCGCGGAAATCTCCAATCGCTTACTTGGCTGGAAGCTGACTCGCGCCGCCAGGTTCTGTCGATTCAAGTTTACCCCAGGAATCACGGATTCACTTCTGAGATCAGAGAGGGAGAGTCGATAGTTTCCCTGGTCAAAGCTTTTGGCAACGGACAAGTTGTTGATGGCGGTGAATCCCGTCTGATAAAAGTCTCTTAGGTTATTGGGTTGAGAGACAAAAGGAGTAGGGGTAATGGGTGCTCCTCCATGAATGGCTACGTCTGCCCCCCTTACCACTTGCCCATTGGCCAAGGTGACAGGGCTATCGAACTGAGGAATGTCAATCCCTACATCCAGCTGAGGTCCATAGCTGTAGGTAATGTTGTCGTTGATGCCGCCTCCCAGGCCGTCTACAAACTCAAACTGTCCAGAATTTCCTTGGCCATACTGATTCTGAAATTGAGGCAGTTGGAATGGATTCTCTAGGAAAAAGCTACTGTTGAAGCTAATTCCGCTTCCCTTGCTGGTACTTCCATCTTTCGTGGTGATAAGAATTACACCGTTCGAAGCACGAGTCCCATATAGTGCCGCGGCACTAGGTCCCTTTAATACAGACACCGAAGCTACGTCATCAGGATTGATGGCCATCGCTCCGTTTCCAAAGTCAACTTCCTGAAAGCCTGCCGCTGCGTCATTGGTAAAGTTGACGGTAGAACGATTATTGATGATGATGCCGTCTATGACAAAGAGCGGGTTGTTGTTGGTAAAGGAGGATTCCCCACGAATGCTAATCTTGGCAGTAGAACCTACCCCGGTAGGACCTTGAGTAACAGTGACCCCTGCTATCCGGCCGGCTAGGTTATTGACAAAGTTTGGACTTTGAACTTCGCTAAGTTCCTTGCCTTCTACTTTTTGGATAGCATAACCTAAGTCTTTGCTTTCTCTTTTGACGCCTAATGCGGTGATGATGACATCATTTAAGGCGAGATCTAGCTCATCACTTTCTTGTAGTTCTAAGCTATCTACTGCTATGGGATAATAGGAGGCTGAACCTACAAAGAAGCGGTAGTAAGCGTCCGCCTGCACAATTCGGATCTGATCTCTAGGAAAAGCGGATATAGAGAATGTACCCTCAGTATCAGTCTTGGTTTGGATGGCAAGGTCATAGTTGAGGATGGTTACCCCTGTCATGGGCCTACCCTGAAAGGTAAGTAGACCGGTGATTTGTTGGCTTTGCCCAAGCATAGGGAGGGTCCAACCGATAAGAAGGAAAAAAAATAGTGGTTTTAGTTCGATTTGGTTCATTGCAGTGGGTAGGATGATACAAGCAAATCGCCTTCACCCAGAATTGGGAAGGCAAAAGTTTGACCAGATAATGGTGAAGCCCTAGCACCAAAGGTTTTCGGTGAGGGGAGGACAGCCAGGCAAGAAAGTATGCCCGCTAGGAGTAGAAGGGAGAGGGAGGTCCACGAAAGAATAATTGGCTCCAGCTAGTGCCTAAGGTCGGGAAGATGAACTGGGCGCTGGGTAAGCCAGATGTTAGGCTAAGAGACGCTAGGGCCCTTGCTAAGGAATGTTGAACGCGATTCCTCGACCAAAGCTGTAAGGCAAGGTAGTCGTCGAGGTCTGCTTTGGCAGCTAAGTGTTGTACCCTTCCTTGTTGTTGAAAGTAAGCAAAGAGTTGGGGGTAGAGCTCGGGTTGGGTCCACGGCAGGTCTCTAAATGCTTGTTCTTGAAAGGCTTTTTTAGTAATGCCGATCAGGTATACACCCCCAAAACCGTCTTTACCAAGCACCAAATCCCCATTGGCTAGGTGCTGAGCGGCAGACTGTAGATCCCCAGGAGTAAGGTCTGGGCAGTCATTTCCCACTACAATGATTTGGTCATAACCTTGGACAAACATCTGCTTCAACCCTGTGGCAAGGCGGTTGCCAAATCCATGCTGAAGCTGAGCCTGTTCGGAAAACTGAAAAAAGGGGAGTTTAGAAGCCTTTAAAGTCTGGAGGGTATGCTCATGTAGAAGGCTAATGGCCCTCAAATTGGCTTTGCTAGAGGGGTGCACCCGCTTATTCTGGCTCTCTCTATGAGGGCTTCGAGCGAAATACAGAATACCAGTGCGACCTGTCATGGAGCAAGCTTACTCAAAAAATTTATGGCAAAGTAATAAGTGAAAAAATATCCAATTGCCGGGCTGACGACAGCAAACATATAAATGAACCCTCGAAAAACGGGTATGGTTTGATGTATGGAAAAAAGATTATTCATGTAAGTAAGCGGACATAAGAAAAACGGTAATCGGGTACGGGAGTACGGGGTATGTTGCTGTATTCACTCACCTTTATATCCATACCCCGTACCGCCATACCCCGATTTCTTTTGTCCAAGTACTTAATATGGGGGTATCAGCAAGCTGGGCCTAGGAATACCGATGATCAGGATATGGGCTACAGGGTAGGGGAAAGATGTTAGCTTGAAAAAGTCACGTACACGTACCCCATCCCTCCTTACCTCCACTTATCAGTTTTAGTTTGACCTTTTGCTTAATTAGCCATCAGGACTATTCCCAAAGCGATCTAGAGTTTGGCAAGGAGATCATCTTCGAAAGATCCCAGGTCCTGGATATGGCCATAAACAAACCGCTTGATCAGTTTAAAGTCCGTTGGATAAGGCGGATTTGGAATCCTGCTAAATTATTTCGTTGTTGAAATTGTTCTCACAGCGATTCATTTGTGTGGTTAAGTAATATTGGATACTCCACCTTTAATACCAAAAACAAATGAAAAGCTACGTTTACTTTATCGCCGCCTTGTTTATCATGACTTCTTGTGCTCAGCAAGAAATGCTTGAACCGACGGTCAATTTGGATCAGCCTACCGAGGTAAGCGGAGCTAATGAAAACGGTCAGTCAGGCGTTGCTCTGGGTCAAGATCAGTCAACGGCAGCTGAATTGAGCATCGTATCCAGTCCTTACGTAGGTAAAATCTACCGGGCTGCTTTGTTTTTTGAAAGTCGCAAAGGAGTGTATAAGATCCAAGAGATCGATATGCAGGGAGTAGCCAATTACTGGACTTACGACAGTCAAGGTCGTTGGGAACCAAATGTAATCGATATCAGCGCAGATTTGTACTCGGCTGTGCCTAGTGCTCAAACATCTAGCTTAAACGGATCATACGTCATTGCGGTTTACGAAGTTAGTTCTGACCCTGCCAAGGAACTTGGCGAAGTGAATGAGAATCCCTACGAGGAATTTTCCAGTGCTACGCTTGACGTAGCTCGGGAAGTAGCGCAGGGTAGTAATGAGGAGTCGGTACGCTTCGGGCAATGGACCTTCACCAAGGAGGTTTCAATCTCTGCTCCGGAAATGTACACCATGGTGGAAGCTGAATATGGCCACGTGGCATCACGTAGTTTCATCTTCATGTCTTATCAGTAGCGA
>CAZFPQ010000336.1:0-6953 GCA_964521065.1 uncultured Bacteroidia bacterium
AAGAGGTCTTTTGAAAATCCAAGCTTTAATCTGGGTTGATCTAAGGCTTTGAAGCTTCGTTATGTAATGTTTTGAGGGATAGCAACAAGTCTTTTTCAAAGGGGAGAATGAATTTTATACCAAAATATCTCACCAATGAAAATTTCAACCTTCCTTCTTTTCTTCGTTCTCTTAAACCTCTCTCCCTTATTTATTTATGCACAGTGTACCACATCAGGAAGTATTGACAAGGGTAGTAGCACTGTCTTAGACGCGAACGGAGACGGATATTTCACAGCTTACAACAATTCTGGATTTACATTGTCTTCAAATGAGTTCACAGAATTCGAGCAATTGGCAGGGGCAGGAGGAGCCAATGTTGCTTGGACAAGATTAAACGGGGCTGAACCAGCTCAGGACATTTCGGGTTCAGGATGTAGCAATACGGATATTGTTACGGATGCAGACGGTGGGGCCGATTATGCTTATTACAGCATCGTAGACCCTAACAGCATAGCAGATGATGGAGATGAATACCTAGTTTTTGCTTTAAGAATTGCAAACAGGGTCAACGGTGCTTTTGGCTATATCTTCCTTATTGATGGTGACAACAATTGCTCTTCAGGAGATGCGGACGCAGTTTGCGGGAATCCATGCTTTGAATATGAAGTAGAACTTCAAACTGGCAATAGTGGCGGAACCGTTGCCATCCATGATGTTGATGGTTGTTATGGAACTTCGGATTGTGATACCAGAAATGGAGGGGGAGGCTCAGCCACTATTTGCTCATCTTGTAATACTGATGGGCTACAAGTGTGTGCAGGTAGTAGCCCCGTATCCTGCTCAAACACACCCGTATTTTGGGTATTCTACATTAATTTCAGTGACCTACCATTAGTGAACTCCACGTCAGCCTTTTCCATTGTACCAGGCTCAAATACATCAGGGAATCCCATCGTTTACAAGAGTGCTAATGTATCAGATTTCGGAGGTCTGGACGATATAAATGATGTCAATGGAGCCTGTGACTGCGCCAACCAATGCTCAGGAAGTCCCTGCTCAAAGTGCGAAGAAGATTGTTTATTTGAATGTGCCTCAGCAAGCAACGCTATTGGATCAAGCGGAGTTTTCCCGGTTGACTTCCTTGAATTCAAAGCAACCTTATGGGGACAGCAGGTCAAGCTAGAATGGGGGGTATTTCAAAGTGGGGAGCCTGATCACTTTAAAATACAACGCCTAAATTCGTTAGGCAGGTTTGAGACCATTGATGAAGTACCAGCGTCAAAAGATGAGGGATTCAAATACTATCAGCATTTTATATCCCCATTAGATCCAACCCAAAAAACCGCTTATAGAATTGTAGGCGTTGACCTCAATGGTGGAACTACCTTTTCTCGACAATTGGAAGTATCTCAAAGCAATGAACTTGCTTTCTCAATATCTGCCAATCAGGGGCTAATTCTGCTTTCAAAGCCTAGTCCCAAGGACCTCTCTTTTTCAATCCATGACCTAAGTGGAAGGCTTGTTCACCAAGTAACGATACCCGCTCATGATACCCAGATCAAAAAGCCTAAGTTAAGTAATGGCATCTATTTGGCAGATTTGAAAGACCCTCAATTAGGACTAATAGCTAGGGAACTTTTCACTGATTGAGGAATTTGGACTAGCTATTTTTCCAGTTAATTCAATCTCTCGATTGGTAGAAGCAGCTTAATCAGACGGTATTGAAAGCGGCTCCATGGTTTAAGAGACCAGGGGGCCGCTTTCCTTTGTAGATCTACCATTTGACCACAAAATCAAATGTGAGGTAAAAATAGGGAATCCTAAGATTGGAGGAAGTCAATCTAAGATACAGGCCAAAGGCACAGGGGCGGGCTACAAGAGACTAACTATTCAAATGGCCACTGAACCCACAAGGGACACAGAAGGCACGAGAGAGACTAAATCTAGCCCTCTGCCTCTCTCATCTCTCGAACGTAGTTATAAACCGTTCCCTTGGAGACCTGCAAGGCTTCTGCTATCTCTCGATAAGTCCAGCCATCAATTTTCATTTCATAGGCTCTTTGCTTGATTAGGGCCGGGGTCTTTTTCTCTCTCCATCGTCCGGCCTGCATATAGGCTTGTACGGTTCGCGGGGAGATGTCTAGGAGCTTGCCAATCTCGGTTGAATTCAAGCCCATGAGAAAGTATCTCTGGGCTTTGGCTTTTCTTGTTGCGGCATCCATGATTTTAGATGGTTAGTAGGTTTTGAACTCTCTGTAAGTGAAATGCACATAAATACACATTTGGGGGTAGGTAGGCTTTGTGGCGCAAAGGCATGGTAGCCCCTTGATACATTTTTGATACTACCCCCCGGTAAGTTTTAAAGCCGGGGGAGGGCGTTCCCTTGGGCTGAGAAAGGCTTTCAGAGAATCCACCGGAAAAATCCAGGGACATTTCAGGCATTTTCCACCACGTTGAGGCTCTGTCAAGTAGCTAACTTGGTAGATTTTTGATACCCAGGACCGAAACCTTCCATTTCCTTTCATTTGGCTTGAAGTTTCTTTCGGTGGGCCTTCATTTGGATGAAGTTGAACGAGATTGATACGCTTCTGAGTCTTGATCAACGTTGGCACGGGTCAGCTTTTGGAGCAATTGCCGGGCTTCCTTGCTATTCAGGACATGGGGAGGTTCTTGGTCTAGCCTCTCCACCGACTCCACCAAGTTCAGCCAGGGGCCTTGGGCGGATACTTCCGAAGCGTGAAGGGTATCGGAATAGAGTTGGCCGTTTTCGCGGTAATGGATCACAAGCCAGGTATCTTGAGTTTTAGCTTTCATTATTCGTCTGCTTAAAGTTCGGCGGCGGTTGCTGTCCACGTTGCGGCAAGCCTTGGCGGCTTTGCCTCGGTCCCTTTCGCTACAAAAGAGGCTCCCTTTCTTTTGGTGGGAAATATTCCAACCACATGAAATGCACTGCCTTTTTTGGATTCGTTCGGACCGGGTATGTGGATAACTTCGACCGTTTTTGGCAAAAATTTTTAGAGAATCTTTAGGAGGAAGATTTACCCCCCTCCCAGGGGATGTTTTCACCGTCCAAATAAAGGGTGAAAACATCCCCCTTTCGTCTGCTTCCGATGGCTCTGAAAGTCGGTGAAAACATCTACCTGTTTCCTGCTTCCGATTGGTCAAGTATTCCCAGGTTTCATTTATTGCTTCACACAAATCATTTTGCAATGTGGAATTTGCGTAACGCTGCATGAACTCACGAAAGCGGATCTTTTGGCGGTTGCGTTTCTTATAGTCCCACCGCTCCCAATTGATGGGATTTCGCCAACGTTCCAGGTCAAGCAGTTGCCTTTCGGTTAGCTGGGTTTTGTTGATGCTCCCCGGCTCGATGAAAACTATATCAGCCACGAACGAGGCAAGCCATTCACCCAAGGGGCCGACCTTGGCCGGGTTCATCAGATCAGACAAAGCGGCTATCTCGAATCGCTTCAAAGCTCGCATCTTCAAAACCTTCACCTCTACCCTCAATAGGTGCTTTCCCTTGCGGCCTTGCTGCTTGTTCTTGTCGTATATCTTGATTTGATAGTCTGACCGTTCACAGCGGAGGCCAATAGATTGCTTGCGCTTACCTACCTGCATTTTGGTAAACCGCTTGTCCCGATGGGTCACGATGGAGGCCAGGACATGAGCAACCGGGATGCCATCAGGAAGGAGCATATTGATACCTACCTCTAAGCTTTGAAGCTCAAAGGCCGAGGGATTGACCCCGTAGCGATCCGCAAGAACCCCGAACACGGCTTTGAGGTCTGCCAGTCCAAAATCATCCGCATTATCTTTGCCGTGATTGTGGTAAATGTGGGGGGAGCCTGAAAGAATAGGCCGCAAGCCTTCGGGGTGAGTTTTGCTCTCAGTAAGCCGGAAAGTTAGCCCATTGGCGTGATGAATCCGGTTTTGGCTAGAAAGCTCTCCCGTCCGTTCTACGACTTGCACCGTAAACGGAAGGGCTGAGTTGTCCAGCCACACCCTAGGCGACAGGGTGTTACTACTTGCTCGGAAATGATCGAACATGAAACCGGAATAAATCAGGGCTATTTGTGAATCACTAGGAAGGCTCGTATTTTAGCTTCGCTAATCGAACATAACCACAGGGGCGAGGCTTAGGCTTTGCCCCTTTTCTTTTGGGGTTTACGGGGTATGTGATGAAATTCAATTATCCACAGATCCATATCATTGAAGGTTCCGCAATTGGACCTGAGCAAACGTTTTGGGCTTTCGTTACGATTTGCCTTTGTATCCAATTTTCTAGCTACCCCTCTCAGGTAATCAATTAGCCAGTTATCGGATTCACTCAAATCCCCTTTCAGCCTCACACCCCTAAGCCTTGCAAAAGAATTCCCCATTAAGGTTGCCACTTCTGGCAAGGTGGTTACTAGTGGCCGTTGCTCCCCCACTGCTAACCACAGTGAACCGAGGGCAATGTTTACAAATGAATCGGACTCTTTAATAAGATCAGGCCACCAGTGAGAAAAGCTCTGTTGCCATTGTCGAGGGTAGCCTTCAAGGGCTTGTAGGGCATATTTTAAAGCGGATGCATGGTTCTGAAACCCAAAGGACCATAAGTAGAAACGCAGTTCTGCCAGACACCAAAAAACTGAAAATTCGCGTTCGCTTAAATGAACTTCGACGGATTTTCTACCTAATGGCTTTTCCTCAGTGGCTAGGCTCATTGCAATTGTTAGACACTCATGCCACCAGGGTACTAGAGATTTATAGTCCCACAATGCCCATTTGTAACGCACAGATACGTCCATCTCTGTTTTGACGAGCCAGACCAGGCGTTTCATAAGCCACCCCGGACCGGGCTTGCGTCCATTCAATGAAGATGGGAAAAAGCCCTTATCACGCAGATGGTTTACAACATCAGTCATGAGTTCGGGCCAATCTGTCATCTTACAACTTTCGAACAATGCCAATTCATCAAAAGCAGATTCGAGGGCGTTGATTTGATCGGGGGTGCCGATGGTATTACTCATGGCGTCCCCCCTTCCGCTTTTGGGTGGAAGTCAAAGCGGCTTCCACCTCATGACGCTTGAGCCGGGTTTGATTACCGATCTTGTGAGCCGCCAAAATGCCTTTATTGATCCAGGCATGTACGGTGGTTTTGCTCACTTGGAGCAGTTGGGCCGTTTCGGGAATGGTGATGAACTCTACACGAGGCGGCGGGGCTACCTTGTCCAGCAAAGCGGCCAGCCTCATTTCGAGGTCTTCCAGCCGGGCCAGGAGGGCCGGACCGTCCACGTTGTGGAGTAGGGTTTGTGGGGGAAAATTTGTTTTTGCCATTTGCTCAACTCTTTGATTTGAGATTGACACAAATGAAGCGGCTTTTACTCTCAGAGTGAAGAATTGCAACTTGCAACTTGGGTTGCACAGTTGATTTACAGCCAGTTAGATTAAGACAGTGGGCCTATACCCCACTCGTCTCTTAGATATTCAAATAGTTCTTGATGGTCGCTAATCCTAATTTCCTTATCCTCCCAAAATCTAGGGTTATGGGTGTCATAATATTTCCTAATCGTATGATCAGAAACCCCTAAAATTTGGGTTAGGACTTTCCTCTGCTTACCAATTTTCTTTTCTTCACCAAAAGGGAAGGCATCAAAAAATCCTAAGTATCCCAAGAGGATCAATTTTTCTTTAGCACTGATCAGTTTTCGAGTGAGGATCTTTTTTCTAGGTTGGGTTTCAGTTGAGTAGTTCTCAGCTTCATCAAAACTTCCTTTCAAATCCTCAATCTTTCTTTTCAAGTACTTTGCAAAGTCAATCTGGCTAGCATCTTGAAAGAATTTTATAAGATCGAAATTAAATATCATGTATCCTTCTTGGAAATAGTGTCTATATGTTAGAGGCTTATCTAACACCTTTTCGAGAGACATTTCTAAAATTGGCAACTCCTCTAAAACAGATATGGAAATCTTGTCGTGGATTTCTTCAATTTGATTTTCCAAATCTATTTTACGCAATCTGTCAATTTGGTGAAGCTCATCTAGGCTAGGCACATAGAATGCCTCCCTTAGCAAGGCCGCTTTTTCTTCCTCGTTTTCTTCCTCATACTCTTCTATTGCAAGCTTATCTATGGTTTTAAACATCCCAACCCATCCACCTTGATACAAGTTGTATTTATTTTCTACCTCCTTATAAATGGCTCTTTGGGCCTCATAGGCATCCTTGGCAGCATTACCATCAGAACCCCAATAAACAGTACCGAGATATGTATTAGCTAGACCAGCCAGCTTAGTCCCTTCTTCCCTTAACTCGTTTCTTAATACAATTAGTTGTTCATCCTCACCATGGTACTTTGCGCAAAATTCAGTGTATCGAATAATATACTTATCAATGTCAAACTCGGTAATTGGGACTATTTCACTACTCATTTGCTAACCAATCATTGAACCATAGTAAACCACTCTAAACACGTACATGAAACCGGAGAGCATAGCTCAGGCACTCGGAGACAGTCAAATAGGACCATCTATCCCCCATAAGCCAAAGACAGCAATAAGGTGTACACAGGCCACCATTATAGGCCAGGGAGGGCCGCTCACCTGACCACCTGCATTTTATACTTAACCTGCCAGTGTGAAGCTAATATCTTGGCGTGTCCCTCTTTGGATAGCTTTAGGTATCGCAGGAAGGCCGCTTCTGTCTTATGGCCAGTGATGGCCATGATAGTTTGAGAAGCTATTCCATCTTGAAACAAATTGGTAGCGAAAGAGCGGCGGGCCGTATGAGCAGAGAGGAACTCATATTTAGGTTTGGTGATTTCCTGCTTTCCAACTTTGCCCTTGGTGATCTTCTTAACAACCCTCTCCGTTAATCCTACCTTCTCCCCTACCTCCTTTAGATAATCGTTCATCTTCTGGTTTGAGATGGCAGATGGCAACTCCCCACTATACTTGTTGAGGATAGCCCTAACCATTGGATGAACAGGG
>CAZFPQ010000337.1:0-6932 GCA_964521065.1 uncultured Bacteroidia bacterium
CGAGCTTTTTTCTGACGCTGAGATGGGATGGAAGATCAAGCAAAAGTGCATAGTTATTTTTTGACTGTTCCTAAGTTGGGATGACTTCTAAAAACCAGTAGGATGAGCTAATTGTTCGATGAAGGAGCAGCCGGTTGTCCGCAGGAGCCTTACCTCAAATTTATTCAAAGGCCCAAGGCTAAGTCAGGCTTTCAATATTTTCACTTCACTTGGATAAAGCCTAGTCTATGAACTTTTACCTGCATCCTCTAAACAGAGTCGTCCTTATTCCGATGCCCTATGATTGCTGTGAGTACGAGGAATGAAAGGGCGAGGTCAATATCTCTGCTGGTGCTGACAATTTGCGAAGAGAATATTAAACCAGTCTTGATTACATCACGGCAAATTTTAACACATCATGTCTACATCATTCATGGTGAAAGTGGTTGATTATCAAACGGTGAGCGACTTCTCATCCCGATAATCTTTACCTTATGATCATGTACTACACTCGCTTTTTCCTCCAAATCATGTTGACTGGGATTTTGATGCATCTATGTATCGTCCCAATCCATGCACAATTTGTCAACGTGGGCCAAGGCAGCTACACGACTACCTTTCCAGGGGTCGATGCAGCCGGGCGCAATGGCTATCCTTCCGGGGCTCCTCTGACCATCGGTGCCGCGGCTTCAAAACCGGCTCCTACCAATGACTGGTGGTCAGCTAAGATCAAAAATGACCACGTCGGGAACCTATTTAATTATCCCTACACTTTAAAGACCGTGAATCAAGGACTGGTAGCGACCTATATCCCCTGGGGGGTGATAGATGACCAGGAACCGATCACTGTTGGCGTAACTGGATTGAATGCCTCCGCCGCCAAAATCTCTGATCATTCTGACTGGACGGTGACCATGGATTGGCGAAATGGAACTCATCAGTTTGAGGCTACGGTCGGAATTGGGATGCCCTTCATATATTTTGAAAAAGATGCTGCGGATGTGGCCCAGGTCAAGGTGGAGCTAGGCACGGTCACGGTTTCGAATGAGATGTTGGTCATTACCGATGCCCGCAATGGCGCTGACTTTGCCATATATGGCCCGGTTGGAAGCAGCTGGACCCAGAATGGACAGATTTACACGTCCACCCTAAACGGCAAAAACTATTGGTCTATGGCTTTCCTTCCTCAAGGAGCCAGCAACGTGACTGCTGTAGCCAATGAATACAAGAGATATGCCTATGTATTCCCCACGGGAACGGAGGCCAATTGGCAGTTTGACGACAATGCCTCAGTAATGCGGACGGAGTTTGAGGTATTTACTGAAATCAAAGAAGGCACGGATAGCACCGTTTTGATGGGACTTTTGCCTCATCAATGGGCCCATCTCGCCAACGATTCTCCTACACCAGACAAGCATTCTTATACCTCGGTTCGGGGTGAACTCAAGACCATGGCGGGTAATTCTTTTGCCGTGGAGCACAGCTTTCACGGAATTCTTCCTACTCTGCCTTACCTAGACTACTATAGCCCTACCTTTAACCCTGCCGATCTTAACCAAAAGGTCAATGCCATCAAAAACGATCAACTGGCAACTTGGACGGACTCTTATAACGAAGGGCAGGTCATGAATCGCCTGATCCAAACAGCGAGAATTGCCGAGATGATGGGAGATACGGCTGCTGTAAATGCCATCATACCAACCATTCAAGATCGCTTAGAGGATTGGCTTAGCGCCGAAAGCAATGAAGTAGCTTTTCTATTTTACTATCAGCAACCTTGGTCTGCTCTGCTGGGCTATCCCGCAGGTCATGGCCAGGACAATAACATCAATGATCACCACTTCCATTGGGGTTACTTCATCCATGCGGCTGCCTTCATGGAGCAGTATAAGCCTGGCTGGGCCAATCAATGGGGCCCCATGATAGATTTGCTGGTGCGTGACGCCGCTAGCGCCAATCGCAATGATTCCCAGTTTCCCTACCTCAGAAACTTTAGTCCCTATGCCGGCCACTGCTGGGCCAATGGATTTGCTTCTTTCCCGCAAGGAAATGACCAAGAGTCGACCTCGGAAAGTATGCAATTCAATTCTGCTTTGATCCACTGGGGAAGCATCACTGGCAATGACTCAATCCGGGACCTGGGAATTTACCTCTATACCACTGAGCAAGCTGCCATCGAGGAATACTGGTTTGATCGCCACGAACGCATTTTTGGCTCCAATCAAGTCTACGGCATGGTATCTAGGGTGTGGGGCAACAGCTATGACAATG
This sequence comes from uncultured Bacteroidia bacterium, assembly GCA_964521065.1. Taxonomy (GTDB): domain Bacteria; phylum Bacteroidota; class Bacteroidia; order J057; family J057; genus CAYVAP01. Next base: position 2,251 of record CAZFPQ010000337.1, read on the forward strand.
GCACTTTTTGGACCAGTGACATCGCCGCTTCTTATGGCATCGAGTTGTATCCCATTCACGGGGGATCTTTGTATCTGGGACATGACAGCAGCTATGTGGATAAGATTTGGAAAGAAATCGAGCAGTACACGGGCATTCTAGCCAATGAAGTCAACCCCAATTTATGGCATGACGTGATGTGGAAATATTTGGCCTTTATTGATCCCGATAAAGCCATTACCTTGTACGATGGCTATCCCGACCGAGAGCTGAAATTTGGCGTTTCTGACGCCCAAACTTATCACTGGCTCCATGCCATGCAGGTCCTGGGAAGGGTAGACGTTGGCCTTACCGCAGATCACCCCTTGGCAGCGGCATTCCGAAAAGGAGGAGAAACCATCTATGTAGCTCATAACTATGGCGATAGCCCCATCCAAGTAAACTTCTCTGATGGATATCAACTTTCTGTAGCAGCTCACAGCTTGGCGACCAGCAAAGACATAGCTGTGCGGGGTACGCTCAGTGCAAGCTTTTCTTCTGCCTATCCAGGGGGGAGCGTTGCCTTGACCGCTACCCTCAACGGTGGGACCGCCACCAAGGTCGAGTTCCTCGATGGAGAAACCCTCTTGGGTGAGGTGCTACAAGCTCCCTATACCCTTCAGGCTACCGACTTGTCAGTGGGCACACATACCTTCTACGCCAGGATATATGATGGAAATGACTTCAACATCAGCAACTTTGTAGAAGTGCTGGTGGGAGAGCAATTGCCTTATTTTGGAGACCCTACGGCCATTCCTGGAGTGATCGAGGCGGGACATTTTGACTTTTTTGAAGGAGGGAAAGGGCAAGGCATCACCTACCAAGACGTTTCCCGTGGAAACAATGGCGACTTTCGGACGGGCGAAGATGTCGATGCCGTGGAACTTGTCAATGAAGGGGCCACTGTCGGCTGGATTTCTGCGGGCGAATGGCTCGAATACACGGTGGAGGTACAGCAAGCTGGCGAATACAAGCTTGACCTTCGTTATGCCTCTGGAAATCAGGCTGGTGGAGGTCCTTTGCGCATAGAGTCAGATGGACAGGTAATCGTCTCGGGGGTAAGTTTTGCCTATACAGGAGATTGGGGTGACTGGCGAACCAAAACCATCAATTCACTCCCTCTCAAAGGAGGAAAGCAGGTTTTGAGGATCTTTTTTGAAAATGGAGAGTTTAATCTTGGGCGAATGACCTTCACCTACGTCTCTCCCTTGTCTTATGATCAGCCAGTGGCCGATGCAGGAGACAATAAGTTGGTGCTCTTACCTGGTAGCAGTACCAACCTAGATGCTTCTGGGAGCAGCGATCCTGGCGGCAATCCCATCAATTATGCATGGACTCAAGTGTACGGCCCAAGTGAACTTAGCTTCTCAGATCCCAGCAATAGCCAGCCTACGGTTTCTGGCTTAGTGGAAGGGGTCTATCTCCTCAAATTAGAGGTAGATAATGGGACTTATCGAGATCAAGATGAGATGTACCTAATTTCAAGTCCCAACAACAATGTTGCCCCCAAGGTGTCCCTACTCACTCCCAATGAAGACGTGAGTTTTGTGGAGGGAGAATCTATTCCCCTTGCGGCTTATGCTTCCGACCTGATTGGTAATGTGGCCAAAGTAGAATTCTGGGCAGGTAACGACCTGATTGCCACGGTGAATACCTCTCCTTACCAAGCAACTTGGACCCCCCCAGTAGGTAGCTATCAGCTGCAAGCGGTTGCCTATGACGATGACAATGCGCAAGGGAACTCACAGCTGATCCAGGTCAGCATTACAGAAGCTCCCTCTTGCTTGGGTACGGCAGCCAATGGCGATTTCTCTTACGAATTCTCAGACGACGATGCCAACCCGACCTTGACTTTCATTCCTTCTCAGAGCGGGGTAGGACAACCTACCTGTATCCTCTACTATGGAACCGACGCAGGAAACTTACCTGGGTATGGAGTTACCCCCAACGTCCCATTCCGCCTAAATGCACCTGCGGGTAGCCGAGTGATCTTCTATTACACCTACTCTTTCCCAGGGCAGGGCGAGAAAAATACCGCTGACGATAAGGTGACTTACGTAGTGGGGAGTTGTAAGTCGAATGTCACCAACCTTGATCAGCCCGAAGTTGGCCTTCAAGTAAGGGCTTATCCCAATCCTGTGGACGATTGGTTGCAAGTGGATCTTCCATTTGGTCAGAAGCAGATGGTCCTTCGAACGGTTACAGGCTCCCAGCTTTCTAATTGGAGCACTGAAGCCTTAGCGGAAAAAGTTGACTTCAGCATCTATCCCAGTGGTGTCTACCTGTTGGAGGTACGGCTCAATGGAAAAAGAGAAGTGGTAAAGGTAATCAAGTAGGCTTCGTAACGAAGCGTACTATCCATGCCGGAGCTTGTAGGACACCTAGGTCCTACAAGCTCTGTGGCTTTTTAAGCACTTGGACTGAAGAGTTTAGAGTAGCGGGCTTATAGGAAAAGGATCAACTTGGAATAAAGCTACATGCCCCTACCTCTGTACTCCGCTTACCGTTTTCCTTATGGCCATCTGCTTATCCTATTTCATCCCCTTTACTCGCAGCAATACCTTGCCATGGTGTTTGCCCTCCCCAAATCGTTGGAGGACCTTGCTGGCATCTAAGAGGGGATAGGGGCCATCAAGCAGAGGGTCTATTTTACCAGAAACAACCATTTCCTCAATCTCCTCTAAACCCTGGTTTGGTTTTAAGGCCAATAGCCTCAAGCTTCTGTTGAAAAAAAATCCCGCGCAGGGGCTAAAGATCAACAAGAGCAACAGGTTTCGCAGTTTCCCTCCAACTGTAATGTAGTTACCCCCTGATTTCAACGCCTTCAGGTAGCGCCACGGGAGCCGGGAAGTTTTGCAGTCCAAGATTAGGTCATATTTCTGACCCAATTGGGTAAAGTCTTGTGCCCTGTAATCAATGACCTCGTCAAATCCCCAATCTCGGAGCTGATCAAGTTTTTCCCAGGCGTCAACTCCGGTAAGATGTATCTGGGCACCAGTGTGTCGGATTATTTGTAAAGCCAGGGTTCCTACCCCTCCTCCCGCACCATTGATCAGGATGCGGTGGCCATTTTTGATTTTGGGTACCTGTTGAATGCTTTGCCAGGCAAGCAGGGCTGCGTGAGGCAAAGCTGCTGCGGCCTCAAAGCTCATCTTAGCAGGCTTCTTACGAAAGGCATCTTCATGCAAGCATATATACTCCGCAAAACTGCCAGATCCATGATCTGATAGATCGCCATAGACAGCATCTCCCACTTGAAATCGAGAGACTTCGTTTCCAACGGCTTTGACCACCCCTGACATTTCCATTCCAGGGACTTGTTGCTTTGGCTTCCAAAGGCCAAACATCAGGCGATATATCCAGGGTCTGCCCCTAACCATGGACCAGTCGTAGTCATTTATGGCGCTGAAGTGCACCTCGACCAGGACTTCACGGGATTGTGGGATGGGAGTAGTTAGCTCTGAAAGCTCTAGAACAGAGGGAAGTCCGTATTGCTGGAAGGTCATTGCTTGCATGAGAAGGTGGTTTATGGTTGGCTAAAAGACGGCCGGGTAGCTGAGATAGTTGGTTCAGGCAGTGAGATTGTATATCCACCAAAAGCCGTAACTTAGGAACAGTCAAAAAACCACTATGCACTTTTGCTTGATCTTCCATCCCATCTCAGCGTCAGAAAAAAGCTCGATTGGCCCGCCAAACTCGATTTTTCTTCCTTGATCTGGCATGAAATATCGGCGCAAAAATTACACGTTATTTTTTTCCTGTTCCTTAGAGACTGTTTGGGTTTTGGTATTTCGAGCCCAAACGCAGGATTTTTTGGTTCTGACAAGCAGATTTTTTGAGGAATAGCGGGCTATTTCGAGGAAAATCGGTGCAGTCAGGTTCAAAAAAGACAAGTTTAGGCCGTAAAGGAAAAATCCAAACAGTCTCTTAAGGCTCTAATCCCAAAATCTTGGCGAGTAAAATCATTCTTGGTATTGACCCTGGAACCTCTGTAACGGGCTATGGCCTCATCCAGTGTGAGGGCAAGCGCATGCATTTACTGGCCTGTGGAGCGATTACCCTAGGGAAGCAAGAGGTGACGCATCCAGAGAAGCTGGCTCGAATCTATGGCCGTGTCCAGAGCCTTATTTCTGAGTATAAGCCTCAAGAAGTCGCTTTAGAGGCCCCCTTTTATGGCAAGAATCCCCAGTCTATGTTGAAACTGGGTAGGGCTCAAGGGGTGGCTATGGCCGCCGCCATTACCAAGGGGCTCCCCATTTTTGAGTATGCACCCCGGAAGGTCAAGGTGGCCGTTACGGGCAGTGGTTCTGCTAGCAAAGAGCAGGTAGCTGCCATGTTGCGTAAGCTCCTCAAGTTTGAAGAAGAACCTCAATACCTTGATGCCACCGATGGCTTAGCCGTGGCTGTTTGCCACTTTTTTCAGGGAGATAAAATCAGTACAGGCCCAAAAGCTAAAGGCTGGGCTGATTTTGTGAAAAAGAATCCAGATCGATTGAAGTAATTCCGGATCCCTCTTTGGGGGGAGTTAAGAGTTAAGAGAGTTAAGAGAGTTAAAAGAGTTAAAAGAGTTAAGAGAGTTAAAGGGGTTAAGGAAGCTTGCGGCTTATTATTGAGAGCGCCTGAAATAGGTTGACGCTAAAAGAGTTTATTGGGAGTAGAGAATT
>CAZFPQ010000338.1:0-1905 GCA_964521065.1 uncultured Bacteroidia bacterium
GTTCACCGAGTGACCCTTGCCCCATTTGATATGGGAGAAACAGAAGTCACTTTTATCCAGTATGATGTTTTCTGTGAAAAGACCGGGCGTGAAAAGCCTAGTGATGAAGGCTGGGGTAGAGGAGAGCGTCCGGTCATAAACGTAAGCTGGTTTGACGCGGTAGCCTATTGTAACTGGCTCAGTGAGCAAATGTCCTATCGCCCGGTTTATACCATCCAGGGTGATGAGGTAAGTGCGGATTGGACGGCCAACGGCTATCGCCTCCCCACGGAGGCCGAATGGGAATATGCTGCCCGTCAAGCAGGCGACACGGTGCGCTTTGGTAACGGCCAGGATACCGCCCGGGCGGAGGAGATGAATTTTGATGCCAGCGAGGGATCCAAAGAGCCTTATTCAGAGGTGGGTACCTTTCGGTCTAAGACAGTTACGGTTCGTAGCTTCGCTCCCAATCGCTTAGGACTCTACGAGATGAGTGGCAATGTGTTGGAATGGTGCTGGGATTGGTATGACAGCTACAATCGTCAGGACCAGATCAATCCGCGTGGTCCAGTATCACGTGTTTCCCGCGTGCTCCGTGGGGGCGGTTGGTACATTTACGCCAACCATTGTCGCGTAGCCAATCGCCTCTACAGTCACCCCGACAGCCGGTTCAGCGGCTTCGGGTTCCGCCTCTCCAGGACCCCTTAGTTTTTGAGTTCCTTCGCTATCACTCAGGACGGGTTTACCTTATATCCTTTTGGAGGGAGCAGCTCGCTGCCCTGTATGTCTCATATATATGTGACACATATTTTACAGGGAGACGAGCTGATATATGTGGAGTTGTTGCCATATATGCAGGTAGGGGTGGTGCATATATGGGGGGCGTGAGGGGAGACTTGGGTGGCTTGGGAAAGTGGGACCGTTGAGATTCTTCGCCGGGGGCTTAGAATGACCTATGGTGTGTCAAGAACTTCCCTAGAATAACCCACTCCTTAGCCCTAGTCCCAAATCATCGCAATGACCAATTGATAATTGGGAACCCCTCTCCAGCGTCAGGGACCGGGTTTCCACTCCTGAATTCCCTATCTTTGATATTAGTAATTCTATATACTTTAACTACTACTACAAGCTTCATGAAAAACTTGATTCAATCCTTTTGGCTGGTCATGGGCCTCTTTTGGGCAGGAAACCAGTCGATCGCTCAGGTGATTTCGGTTGACCCCATCTTTCCTACTGTAGATGACTCAGTGATCATTACTTTTGATGCTAGCCTTGGAAATGGGGCCCTGAGTGGCATCAGTCCGGTGCACATGCACACCGGGGTAATTACCTCCAACAGCGCATCCCCTACAGACTGGCAAAATGTCCAAACCAACTGGGGCAGTGCAGATGGCTTGATGACGGATATTGGCGACAACCAACATCAAATTGGTTTTCGGATTCGGGATTACTACAACATTCCCGGAGGATTAGAAGTAGACTCCCTTGCCTTTGTTTTTCGCGACCGCCAGGGCAATGTGGTTGGACGGGCTGCTGATGGGTCGGATATGTACTACCCTGTCTACGAGGCGGGAGTCTTTTATGCCCAATTCATTGGACTGCCCGAGGTGGTGGTGGTGGAGCCCAGCCAATCTCTTGAAATCATGGCGGCTAGCTCTGAAAGTGCTAACCTAAGCCTTGCCGAAGGCGGAAATACCCTCAGCCAACTCAATGCCGACAGTGTCTTAACCTATACCTACTCCGAAAGCAATCCTGGTAGCTATACCTTGACCTTCACGGCAGATAATGGCAATCAAACCCTGACCGATGAGATTAACGTGATCATCCGGGGTCCGGTCACGGTTGCTCCCATCCCCGCGGGCGCCGAGGAAGGCATCAACTACATCAACAATGACAGCTCCGTGGTTTTGGTACTTAGAGCCCCTG
>CAZFPQ010000338.1:1915-6911 GCA_964521065.1 uncultured Bacteroidia bacterium
AGCAATTTGTTTACGTGATCGGGGAATTCAACCAATGGCAGCCTCAGCCGGATTTTTACATGAATCTGTCTCCTGATAGTACCTTTTGGTGGCTACAGATTGACAACTTGATTCCTGGCCAAGAATACGCCTATCAGTATCAAGTAGATGGCACCCTCACCGTGGCCGATCCCTATACCGAATTGGTACTTGATCCTTTTAACGATCCTTTCTTGGGTCCCGTTTATCCCAATCTCAAGCCTTATCCCACCGGTGCCAGTGGCAATGTATCGGTTCTACAGCCTGGCAAGGCCGAGTATCAGTGGCAAACTGATGAGTGGGAGCGTCCCGCCAATGGCGAGTTGGTGATTTATGAATTGTTGGTGCGTGATTGGGTGGAGGACCATAGCTACCAAAGTGTCATCGATTCCTTGGATTACTTTACCGATCTCGGGGTTAACTGTATCGAGCTGATGCCCATCATGGAGTTTGAGGGGAACATCTCTTGGGGATACAATCCTAGCTTTTTCTTTGCTGCAGATAAATACTACGGCACCGAAAACGACCTCAAAGCTTTCATCGACTCTTGCCACGCCCGAGGAATCGTGGTGCTACTAGACATGGTGCTCAATCACGCGTTCGGCCAATGTCCTTTGGTGCAGCTCTATTGGGATGGCAGTCGCCCTTCCGCCAACAGCCCTTGGTTTAACCAAGAGCCTACCCATCCCTTCAACGTAGGCTTTGACTTTAACCATGAAGCAGAGGCTACCCAGTATTTTGTTGACCGTGTGTTGGCTTATTGGGTAGAGGAGTTTCGCTTTGATGGCTACCGCATGGACTTGTCCAAAGGCTTTACCCAGGTCGACAACCTCAATGATGTGGGAGCTTGGTCAGCTTATGACGCCAGCCGCATCGCTTTGCTAAACCGTATGCACGGGGAATTGCTGGCCGTGGATTCAACAGTTTATTTTACCCTAGAACACCTCGGCGTCAACAGCGAAGAAAAAGAATTGGCAGAAGCGGGCATGATGCTATGGCAAAAAATGACCGACCCCTATGCCAATGCCATGGAAGGAGATAACATCGCGGTTCGTTCCTTTCTCAACGGCATCGTCTACCAAGATCGCAACTGGGATGTGCCACACAACATCGCTTACATGGAAAGCCATGATGAAGAACGTCTCATGGTCTTTGCCAAAAATAATGGACTATCTGACGGATTCTACGATACCAAGCGGACAGAAATTGCCCTTGATCGGATGGAGTTGTCGGCCACCTTTTTCTTCCCGATACCTGGCCCACGTATGTTCTGGCAGTTTGGTGAATTGGGCTATGACTTCCCAATCAACTTCAACGGGCGGACTGGACCCAAGCCGATTCGCTGGGACTACTTTGCCGAAGAGCGCCGTCGTGATGTCTATGATGTGTACAGCGCCTTGATCAAGCTGCGTGATAAAGATTCGGTATTTCAGACCGAAGACTTTACCCTAGAGACCCGTCCGGCAGTGAAGCGCATTTTCCTACGTGGGGAAAATGGTTCTGATGCGGAGGTCTTCATCATCGGCAACTTTGGTGTGACCACTGCTCAAGAGGTACCGAAGTTTCCCGCTACCGGCACTTGGTATGAGTACTTTAGCCAAGATTCTATAGAGGTCACCGATTTGAATCAAGACGCTTATCTAGCTCCAGGCGAATACTTTATCTTTAGCAATCGCCGCTACGAGCAAGATGACGTAACACGCGAGTTGAGAAGCCTGTTTGACGTGTTTACCTCCATAGACGGGCCCGCCATTGACCAGCAAGGTCTTCGTTTGATTCCCAATCCCTCCAGTGATCAATCTCTAACGCTGAGATATGAGCTAAATAAGGCCAGTGAGGTCAAGGTGGAGTTGCTGGACCTACAAGGACGTAGACTTGCCTTGATACATGAAGGCAAACAAAGCATAGGAGATCAAGAACTTACTTGGCAAGGCCAGGGACTCAGCCAAGGGGTATACTTGGTTCGTATGGCCACGGAGTTTGAAGTGCAGACTCTCAAGTGGGTTGTACGCTAGCCTCCTTTTGTTAAAGAACAAGGAGTAAGCAAAAGGACAGTCACTGATCCCTAGGGTAGGTGACTGTCCTTTCTCTTTCATTTACGGAGAATACCCATTGGCACTCTTTCGCATTTTCTGCCTATTCGCAGCGGCAATTGTCGTAATCATAGGTTCCGCCATTGTCGTAGCATTCGCTGGCTTCCAGCTCATTGTAAACGCAGGGCTGGTTTCCTTTACAACCAAAACCAAGGGCTAGGGTCATCATGACTCCCATGATGAGGGCGATTTTAAGAAGTTTGGACATTGAGGTGTGATAGTTAAATAATGGATTAATGTTCATTCAGCTTAGGGGACGAACGAAAACAAAAATCCTCACGTGAAACGCGAGGATTTTTCTGAAAAAGATTATCTAACTCTCATCACCATCCTTTCGAGTGGGGTCTGAGGTGGGCTCTCCTTAGGCGGTTTGTGGGGACCGAGGACCTCCGGCCATGATCTCTTCGTTGGCGTAGTCTTCGAACTGTTTGAAGTTTTCGACGAAGGCCGCAGCCAACTTGCTTGCTTGGGCATCGTAAGCCACTGGGTCAGACCAGGTATCTTTGGGATTCAATACTTCAGAAGGCACGCCAGGAACCGCTTGTGGAACCATCACACCAAAGACAGGGTGGGCTGCATATTCTACGTCATCCAACTTGCCCTCAAGCGCAGCCGTGATCATGGCTCGGGTGTAGCGCAACTTCATGCGATTTCCTACTCCGAAGGGTCCTCCGGTCCATCCGGTATTGACCAGCCAGATATTTACGTCTCCTTCAACCATTTTCTTGCCTAACAACTCCGCATACTTTGTGGGGTGCATGGGCATGAATGGGGCTCCGAAGCAAGCAGAGAAGGCCGCAACAGGGTCTTTGACGCCCATTTCGGTACCCGCTACCTTGGCGGTGTATCCGCTGATGAAGTGGTACATGGCTTGACCTTTGGTGAGCTTGGAGATCGGAGGCAACACCCCATAGGCATCCGCGGTCAAGAAGAAGATGTTGTTGGGCGTATTGGCGATGGAAGGGATAACCGCGTTGGGAATGTGATGCAGCGGATAAGATACCCGGGTGTTCTGAGTCACGGAGGTGTCTTCAAAGTTCACTTTGGTGGTGCCAGGGAAGAAACGGGTATTCTCTAGCAGGGCGCCAAACTTAATGGCTCGGTAGATTTCTGGCTCCTTCTCTTCAGTCAGGTCTATGGCCTTGGCGTAGCAACCTCCTTCGAAGTTAAAGACGTTTTCGTCAGACCAGCCGTGCTCATCGTCGCCGATCAAGTTACGGTTAGGGTCGGCAGAAAGGGTGGTTTTACCGGTGCCAGATAGGCCAAAGAAAATGGCGGTATCGCCGTTTTCTCCTTGGTTGGCGCTACAGTGCATGGGTAGGATGCCTTTCTGAGGGAGCAGGAAGTTTAGCACGCCAAAGATTCCCTTTTTGCTTTCGCCGGTATACCCGGTACCTCCGATCAGGATCACCTTACGGGTAAAGTTCATGATGGCAAAGTTTTGCTGACGGGTGCCATCTTTTTCGGGAACGGCGTAGAATTCAGGGTCAGTTACAATGTGCCAATCAGGCGTGAAGTCATTGAGCTCTTCATCAGAAGGCCGCAGAAACATGTTGTAACAGAAGAGGTTGTGAGCCGCCAAGGTATCCACGATGCGGACCTTCAAGCGATGGTCAGGATGGGCGCCGGCGTAGGCATCACGTACGTAGATTTTCTTGCGGCTTAAGTTTGCCAGCATCCTCTCGTATAGGCTGTCAAACTTCTCGGCTGAGAAGGGCTTGTTGATGTCTCCCCACCAAACTTGATCCCTAGTGAGGTCATCCTCTACGATGAAACGATCTTTTGGGGCGCGACCGGTGAAGCGTCCGGTATCAAACATCAGCGCTCCAGTGTCGGTCAATACTCCTTCATGGTTGATCACTGCCTCTCCAATAAGTTGAGCAGGGGTTAGGTCCCAGTACAGTCCTCGGCAGTCATTCAAGCCGATGGCGTCGAGCCCTTTGGTCACGTTTTTGAGATGAGTGGATTTAGGCATATTGTTGGTGGTTTATCATTGTTTCTGATGTAAAGCTAGCCTCTCCCTACCCTCAAAGAGATGACTTACTTTCCTCAAAAGGATGACTTAGTCTTGGAGACAAGGTGAGTTATATCAGTTTTGGGAAATTCGGGCCGAAAATGGGATATTCAGCCTCCCAACTGTAATGTGAAGATGAGCGAAACGGAAATGCATCAGGCTCCGACCCTAGAAGAAATCCGGGCCTCCCGCGAAGAATTAGGTGACTTGGTCATCACTACGCCGGTAATCCAATGGCGATCTCGCGAAAAAGATCGTTTGTTAGGGGATACCAAAGTGTTCGTGAAATTAGAACTGCTCCAATACGGAGGCAGCTTCAAACCCAGAGGCGCTCTGATGCAGATGTTTGGCTTGAGTCGGGAGACCTTGGCCAAGGGGGTGACAGCGGTCAGTGCGGGTAACCATGCCATTGCGGTCAGCTATGCCGCCAATGTGCTGGGCACCAGGGCCAAGGTAGTCATGCCCCGTAGCGCCAACCCCTTTCGCATTGAGCGCTGTCGAGATTTGGGCACGGAAGTCGTGATTGTCGACAACGTGAGTGTGGCTTTTGATGAGGTGGATCGCATTCAAAATGAAGAGGGGATGTTTTTCGTGCATCCCTTTGAAGGGAAGCTTACGGCTATGGGGACCGGTACGGCGGGACTGGAGTTCATCGAGCAAGCGCCTGATTTGGATGCCGTGATCATTCCTATTGGAGGGGGAGGACTAGCTGCCGGGATGGCGGCTGCCATCCATCAGTTCAATCCCCGCGTGCGACAACTCCTGGGCCAAGGCCCGCACGAGGTTTCCCGAGCGGCGATCGCGTCTGAGATCACGGTACCACAGTCGCAGGGCCCGCCAATCGGGTCGCTCCCGCAACTGGGCCAGTGGG
>CAZFPQ010000339.1:0-2541 GCA_964521065.1 uncultured Bacteroidia bacterium
TTGCCTTATCGTTTGCCAGCGTCCACACAAAATCTTGGATCTGCCCCTTTGCATCCCGAACCGCTTCTAAGGCCATGATGCCGTTGGGGGAGGTTTCCATGATCTTGTGGAGCATCAACTCCGTCTCTTTGCGATGGGTGATGTCGGTCTGCGTGCCCGCCAAGCGTAGGGCCCAGCCTTGATCGTTTCTCACTGCCCGCCCTCTTCCCAGCATCCAGACGGCCTTTCCCGAGCCTGTAACCATGCGGTACTCCCCATATAACTGATCAGTCTCCCCCTTTAAGTGGGCGGTGATGTCGTTCATGACCGATCCCAGATCCTCTGGATGGATACAATTTAGCCACTCTGTGGGGTCGTATTTCTCACGCGGGGGAAGGCCTAAAAACTCCACCATCATCTCGGAGAGGAAGAGTTGATTTTTTTCTATATCCCACTCCCAGACCCAATCATCAGATCCTGCCGAAGCCATGGCATATCGCTCTTCACTGGCTTTGAGTCTCTCCTCAGTCAGCTTACGGTGGGTGATATCGCGCGCAAAAATGGAAGCGCCAATCACAGTACCTCCCTGGGTAATGGGATTGAAGGACATGGCATACCATCGCCTTTCTTCTCCCCAATTGAAGGATTTCTCAAACTCTAAGGACTTTCCTTTTAGGGCAAATTGATGATGGCTGAGTAATTCATTCAGCTCCTCAGATTGCTCTACAACCTCTGTCAGTTGATCTCCTGCTTTAATTACTTTTCCAAAGGATTGACGAACCCATTTAGAAAAAGCCGGATTAGCGGCAATTAAAACCATGTTTGAGTCAATGGCCCATATCAGGTCACTTGTGCTATTAATTAAGGAAAGTAGGAGGCTATTATCCCTCTCTCTTTCCATCTTTTGACTGAGGTAGCGATTCATAGACCGCATCCGATGCCGACCAATGTAGAAATTAATGCCCAGTACTAGGGACAAGCATGCTCCTATGAATAGAACTTCAACCCAACTCAGTGATAAGGCAATGGCTAACACTGCAAAATATATAAATTGGGAAGCGACAAAAGTTTTCAACCAATTTCTGCTACGTAAAGCAACCGTAACCAGCTGTAAGACTATCATCCAACAGGTCACCCAGAATAAAGGGAAGCCCAAAACTACATTGATTACTACGAGGTGTAGTGGGAGTAAATAGAAAAGGTATATGTCAACAGCTAACCAATATATTCGGTTAAATTTAAACTTAGGATTGTAGCTTAGCCCAAAGAATCCGATCAATATGCTAGCTGATACGTATCGATCCCAGGGAATCTCATACCAAGTGGCTTGTCCTTCCCATAGCTGATAAAGGTAGGCAAAAAGGAGTGTCCCAAGACCACCTGCGAGTATCAAGAGCCGCCGTAACAAGACTGATGACCGGAAGCTAACCCCCGTTGCATCTGGTATGATAGATTGAAGTTCCGAATGATTCATAGGTTCCATGAAACTATCCATGAAGGTCGTGCAAAACCTTCACAATAATATTTCAATTCCTGAACCAAATCCTCTCAATGCCAGGACCAACATTACTCATGTATGATCTCCGTCAAAAATGTGGATTTCCTTCCAAATTCAATCAAGTGCTTGGCACTGAATTGTCTAGCATAGAGTAAGCTTGAGGTGGAGCAGAAAAAAGGAGTTTGGTTCGGGGCCAGACCTGTCCAAACAGCTCGCTTTTCCGGTACTGATTCAAGGCTTCTTCATTTTCCCAAAAGCTATAGGTGTAGCGTACGTGGGGATGACGGGGATCACGCAGTAGTTCCAGATGCTGACAGCCAGGGAAACCCCTAATGAGAGGGCGATGTTCTTCAAAAAGCTGTTGGAAGGCATCCAGCTTATCTATTTGGAACTCCATTCTTACAATTCGGATAATCATGAGGAGAGTGTATATAGGATTAGCCCGTATTCCAACAGGATACGGGCTAAATATATGTTCATTGACGCGAATGGTCTACCGAGGAGCCATGATCATGATCATGCGACGCCCTTCCATCTTGGGTGCCATTTCGATCTTGGCTGATTCTTCCAGATGCTCAGCGATTTTGTCAAGAATTTCTCTTCCACGGTCCTTATAAATGATGTTACGACCGCGAAACTGCACGTAAGTTTTGAGCTTATGGCCTTCTTGCAGAAACTTCTCAGCGTGCTTGAGCTTGAAGTTCAAGTCATGCTCATCTGTGTTAGGGCCAAATCGTAGCTCCTTCATTCCCGTATTCTGCTGGTTGGCCATCTGAGCCTTCCGCTGCTTACGGAGATTGTATAAAAACTTGGTGTAGTCCAGAATCTTGACTACTGGTGGGTCTGATTTTCCAGAAATCTCCACCAGATCTAGCTCTGCATCATTGGCTCTCATCAGGGCTTCACGGGTGGGGATGACTTCGTTAAAAGTTTCCTCCCCAATGCCTACCAGACGCACGTGACTTGCCCTGATCTCATTGTTGATTCGATGTTCGCGTTTGGGTAACTGTTTTGGCTTCTTTTTTCGTCCTCTTCTCAAAGGGGTAAGTAATTAAGTTAACATA
>CAZFPQ010000339.1:2641-4205 GCA_964521065.1 uncultured Bacteroidia bacterium
AATAGGGCTAGGTGTTGATGTAGGGTGGACACATCCCCACGTATGGCAGGGCCTGTCTGAGCCTTTTCTGGCCCCAAGGTCTGCACTCGTTTCAACTGCTCAGCCAAAAGGGGGTGCAGGACTTCAAAATCAATCCCCTCACTAGCTAATTCCTTTTGGGCTACCCTCAGTAAAATGTTGCTAAAGTTGATGGCCCAGACCGCCGATAGGTGCAGATGAAGCCTTTGATGAGAACCTAAGGTCTGAACCTTTTCAGAAATGCTTTGAGCCCAGGCATGAAGCAACCCCAGCAAATCGGGGGAAGAGGCCTCGCAAAAGATAGGAACCTCACGAAAATCGACCCCTCCCTCGTCAGTAAACATTTGCAAGGGATAGATAATTCCAGTCCTCGTACCCAGTGGTGCCAGGATTTCTAGCGATGTAGACCCCGAACTGTGAACAAAAATCCGCCTCTCAGGATGAGGGCGTTGAGCAAGGGTGGAGACCACCTCGGAGATTGCCCCATCCGGTGTACATAGCCACACTAATCCTACCCTTTCATCCAACATTCCCGGCAGAAACTCATCCCATCGCTCTACTCCCCTTGTTTTGGCCAAACTTTCGGCCGAGGAAGCCCTTCGAGACAGAACTTGAACGACCTCCGCACCAGCGTCTTGCAACGCAGGTACTAGGCTCTGGGCCAGTCGACCCGCCCCAATGATGCAGATTGGTGGCCAACTTGTCATGTATAGGAAGTTGAGATATGGAGTTTTTCGGACTTTGAGAACGCTGAGGGTATTCTCAGTCCCAAAACCCTGATAAACGGATGAACAAAAAGACGTACCACGGGCCTGAACCAATGAAATGCCTAGCAGGTATTCTTCTCAACACCTTGTCTGTCGCTCAAAAACTCGACCCCTCATTAAACATTGAGCTCTTGCAAGCGGCTGTTCAATTCCTCTGGATCAATCTTGCGAAACTTTAGTTTCAGTTTGATTTTGGGGCGATCCTTGGGATTGCGCTTTTTCTTACCGACAAAATCGCTAGGCTCGAAACTGAGTTTGGTCCAATAGGCATTGCCTTTATCATCAAATTGGTAAGCGACTAGGATCAACTCCGTTTCGTCCCCCAGGAAGCGCACTTTTCTGGCTTCGTACTCACGCTTGCTTACTTTCTTTAATGGGATATAGGTCTTGACCACTTCACCAACCAACATGGCATTGGTGGTTTTTTCAAATCGTTTTCCTTTAAAGATCACTTCTAGATCAATGCCTTCATCCTCACGATCAGCTACGGTGGCATAAAACAAAGGACGAGCAGCGGCATAGGCCCCCGGAGCAGGCACGGTAAACAAATATCGATCGGTACGCCCGTTGTAGCGGACATTCGGCTTTTCAATTTCCCGCCATGCACGGACCGAACCCATAGAAGGAGGAGTTCCTGGCAACCCTTTTTGAACGCGCCCCCGGCGGGTACGTGCCACCCGATTGGCTCGTCCCGAATAGACACTCATATTGGCATCTCTACGGGTAGAAGGTAACTCTACAGAGAACTGGGCTCCTTCTACCGTACGCACCGCACGTGG
>CAZFPQ010000339.1:4305-6907 GCA_964521065.1 uncultured Bacteroidia bacterium
CAGCTCTTTAGGTGGCTCATTGTTGCCATTCTGACTTTGGTCTACCACCTGAGGCTTGGGCTTATACACTGGCTTCACGGTCTCGGTAGAAAACACCACGGCTACGTCGGTACGTCGGTTTTGAGTCCTTCCGCGAAAGGTCCGATTGGAAGCCACCGGTTTATTGGTTCCTAAACCTTCATATACGATTCGATTGAGGTCCACGCCTTGATCGATCAGATACAGCGCCACTTGGCGGGCCCTTTCTTTTGAAAGCAACAGATTATAAGCTGTGCTCCCCACACTGTCCGTATGTCCAAAGACTTCTACGTAATAGGCAGGATAATCAGTAAATATCCCAATCATAGAGTCCAACTCAGCCTTGTATTGGTCGGTGAGCTGATAGCTATCAAAGGGAAAGTAGACCGTATCTATCAAAAATCCATTTTTGGGTCGGGGATTAGCGTTTGGATTCTGTGCCATGAGACCGCCCGTAGTAAACAGGACGATCAGGCAACATAGGACCAGTTTAGAAGCAAGGTTCATGGGTATAGAGGCATTAGACACACGCGGTCGAATATAGATAATTTTCTTTAGTCGGGGAAAGGATTACAGCGAGAGGTCAAAATGATTAAGGGCAGAATGATTGGAAAAGTGGAAACAATCAAGTTTCTTCTATACATTATTCACTGTGACGCTGGAACGGAATACACGCCAAAAAGCATCATGCTGGCCTGCTGCTTCAGCCATTTGTCTTCTGCCTTGAATAAGGCTGAAAGAATCGCTTGGTTTTCATGGGTCTCATCTACAAAATGATGAGCAATATCTTTCAGGATCAAAACCAGCAAATTTCCCCCATAGGGTTTTTCTTCTAGCGGGGTAAAATATTCATGTAGCAATGGCAAGATGGACTCTGATTCCACTGCCTCGGAAGGGTCAGAGATCAACATCCGCAACCAGCCAGGTCCTGTAAGGTGATTTTTAGCTCGGTGCGACCGGAAGCGAGAGCGGTGCGAGGTAGGCACAAGCTCTTTAAGCAGCCTATTGGCTTCCTCAACTTGATGGGCAGGCCATTGTAGTCGGTTGGGACCTACGTATTCATTGATCAACAGCAAGCCGCCTGTTTTGAGGGTATGGGGTATTTTCCGGCCAATGAGGCCTTGAAGGTTTTTGAAGTGATGCAAGGAAGCGTGAAACATTACCACGTCATAGTAGTCGGCAGGAAGTTCCAAATCGTTGATGTCCGCCACTTCAAACTGGATGTTTTCCAAGCCATCTGCTTGAGCTTTTCGACGGGCTGCCTCGATGAGTTTGCTAGAGAGATCAATAGCCGTTATTTCCTCAAAGCAGGAAAATGAGGCTAAATAGCGTTCGTGGCTGGCAATGCCACAGCCCAAAGAGAGCATGCGCAGTCCTTGCCGATCTCCTAGATACTTTTCCACAAAATAGTCTTCATAGCGCAGGCCAGGATCTCCTGTGATCAGCTTGTTCCAGCGCTGGCGAACCGCGGGCACAATCCACCAATTGGCGGTTTCTAGGTGCTCATCTCCAAAAGTGCTGCGGGTGCGCGCAAGGCCATTGGGATTAAATTTAGACCAAAGGAATCCCCATCCCCTTTGTTCCAAGCGAGACCAGGACTCTCTCCAATCATCTGCGGTAATCAAGGCCATAACCCTTTAGGCTTTTTTGCTGTTGAGAACCATTTTGGTCAAAATCAGCATCACGGTAATGAAGGTCAAAAAGTAAAAAAGGTCCCGGGTATCGATGACTCCTCGACTGATGCTTTGGTAGTGCTCTAGTATGCTCAGCCTTAAGAAAAAGGAGTTGACCACATTGAGGGCCTTGATACCAGCCATGAAATCCAGTCCGATATAAAAGATAAAGCAAACAAATACACCAAGAATAAAACCAATGATTTGGCTATCGCTCAAGGCAGAGGTAAAAATCCCAATCGCGGCAAATACCCAGCCTACAAATAACAAGCCTATGTAAGCCCCGATAGTCGCCCCCAGGTCGAGGTTGCCAACTGGGCTGCCTAGCCACCAAACGCTCAGCATGTATAAAAGTGTCGGCAGTAGGGAAAACAGGACCAAAAAAGCAGCCGCCAAAAACTTGCTAAGGATGATCTGCCAATCAGTGAGAGGCTTGGTAGCGAGTAACTCAATCGTTCCAGTTTTAATTTCCTCAGAAAATGCCCTCATGGTGATCCCTGGGACCAAAAAGAGAAAGAGATAAGGCCCATAATCGAACAGTGCATCCATTTGAGCTAGCCCGGTCTCTAACACATTATACTCAAACACCCAAAAGAATAGACCTACCCCCGTGAGAAATACGCTGATAACCAAGTAGCCAATCAGAGAGTTGAAAAAGGAGGCGACTTCTTTACGGAAGAGAGTGAGGACGTTGTTCATAACCAAATTGCTTCAATGGTTAAGGCTTTTCGAGATCTACAGGCTCGAGTAAGCCTGGCCAAATTTAAAGCACTTGAGGCAAAAGATACCCTAAGTAACGCTCCAAAAATAAGTTATGCCACTACGCTTAGTCCCTTCGGCGATGCTCAGGGCAAGCCTTTGCACCATGACTACGTCAGAAAAAGCCTCCCTTAGTTCACTAAGGTCGGTTT
>CAZFPQ010000340.1:0-6905 GCA_964521065.1 uncultured Bacteroidia bacterium
AGTGATATACACCAAGGCTACTGTAATGAGAAAGAACAAGGAAACGATCATTACAGAAGCCTTGGTGTATATCACTTGGTTGGGAATTTTTGCATGGCGAAAAGGGTATAAGCCCGCTTCCTCTTACTTGGTGGGCATAGGCATCCTGATCGTGTTTGTAGGGATTACGCCCTCCCTCGTCATGCTGGTACCCGCCTGGCTCATCATTGAGCTGTCCTACGATAGCGTCATCTTATTTGCCCAGACAGGCATCGTCTTACAATTGATCTTTTTTGCTTTAGGGGTAGGACAAAAAATTAACCTTTTAGAGAAAAGTCACGCAGAGGCCTTAGAAGAGAAGCTTGAATCAGAGCGTATCGTCAATGAAAAGCTCCGCAAAGCAGACAAATTGAAGGATGAATTTTTGGCGAACACCTCGCACGAGTTACGTACTCCTCTCAACGGAATCCTGGGTCTTACCGAGGCGGTTCATGATGGCATAGCGGGTCCTACGACGCCTGAGATGAAAGAAAATCTGGGTATGGTGATGCAGTCAGCACGCAGGCTAAGTAGTTTGGTCAACGACATCCTAGATTTTTCTAAACTTCAGCATTTTGATTTAGAGTTGCAGCTCAAATCCCTCGACCTACGCTCGCTTGCATACGTGGTGATAAAAGTCAGTGAGCCTCTGGCCTCGGGGCGTCCCATCGAGTTAAAACTGGATCTTCCAGAGGGGCTCCCAGCCGTAGAAGCAGATGAAAACCGCCTACAGCAGATCCTGTATAACTTAATTGGTAACGCCATCAAGTTTACCAGAAAAGGCACCATTAGCGTCGAAGCGAAGGAACAAGGAGAACGGGTGTTGGTATCGGTGCGAGACACGGGCATCGGAATTGCAGCTGACCAACTGGAAAAGATCTTTGAGTCTTTTCAGCAAGGTGATGGATCTAGCTCCCGAGAGTTTGGAGGAACAGGCCTAGGACTGAGCATCACCCGGCAACTGGTAGAGCTACATGGTGGCATCTTACGGGTTGAATCTGAGCCGGGTCAAGGTTCCAGCTTTTCTTTTGACCTTCCCATTTCTACTGAAAAGGCCAAAGCCGGCATAGAAGAAGCAGTGGGCCAAACCCAGTTATATGCCCCCATACCAGTCAATGACGCAGAGGAAGTTCACTCGCCCCTCCCAACTAGCCAGCAAGAAGGTAGTTACCACATCTTGGTAGTAGACGATGAGTCGATCAACCGCAGGGTGCTAAAAAACCACCTTGCCTCGGAACCCTACCTGGTGAGTACGGTCATGAATGGAGAAGAAGCCTTACAAGCAATTGAGTCTGGTCAACACTTTGACTTGGTATTGCTTGACGTCATGATGCCTAGAATGTCTGGCTTTGAGGTTTGCCAAAAAATACGAGATAAGTTCTTAGCCTCAGAGCTACCCATCATCATGGTCACCGCCAAAAATCAGGTATCCGACCTGGTCTCAGGTTTAAGTTTTGGTGCCAATGATTACATCGTCAAGCCTTTCTCTAAACAAGAATTGCTAGCGAGAATCAAGACTCATCTCAACCTCCAACACATTCACCAAGCTACGAGTAGATTCGTCCCCTATGAGTTTTTGCGGGTATTAGGAAAAGAAACCATCACGGAAGTTCAACTGGGCGACCAAGTTGCTCGTGAGGGCACGGTGATGTTCTCTGATATTCGGGGCTATACCCGTCTAGCAGAGGAGATGACACCTTCTGAGACCTTTGCCTTCCTCAATGCCTACCTGAGTCGCATGGGCCCCAATATCCAAGCCCATGGAGGTTTTGTCAATCAGTTTTATGGCGATGGCATCATGGCCCTGTTCCTCGTAGAGCCAGAGGATGCACTCAAGGCAGCGATTGGGATGATGGAAAAACTTAATCAGTACAACCAAGAGCGAATTGGCAAATCTCGCGAGCCATTGAAAATAGGCATCGGCTTACACAGCGGAGCTTTGATGATGGGCATGATCGGCGATGCCAAGCGTCTGGATACAGGTTTGGTCGCAGATACGGTGAACATGACCTCCAGGATTGAGGGCCTGACCAAAGTATATGGCGCTCCGATCATCATTAGTCAGGCCGTAAAAGACCGAATAAAGAACCCAAGCCCCTACACCTTTCGCTACCTTGGTAAGGGTAACTTGAAAGGCCGCAGCGGTCTTACCGATTTGTATGAGTGTCTCAATGGGCTACCTGAGTCAGAATTCCAGGCTCGGAGGCAGATTATCCCCGATTTTGAGGCGGGGCTCCAGGCCTACTTTGATCAACATCTTGACGAAGCGGAAGGCTTTTTTAAGCAGGTGATCAAATTAATGCCACAGGACCGTGCGGTTCAGTATTATTTAAACAAAATCCGTGAGGCACCTGGCCCATCCAAGAAGGTAAGTAGTAAAGACTCAGAGCAGTCGCTCTAGAGATGTGGTTAAATAAGCATCAATCATGGAAGCTCTATCCTAGTGTGATGATGCCAAACTTCGCCTTTAATTTGTAGGACGTAACGCCCCGCAGGAAAACGAGACAGGTTAGGACGAGCTTCTAAGGTTCCCGAAGCGGTAGGCCAAGAGCCAAGGTCAAAGCTTCGCCCCAATTCATCTATTAAATTCAAGCTTACCGATCGGCTATTTCCAACTGACATCTGGATCGCCGCCCCATCAAACCATGGATTGGGGATCCTAACTTTCGTTTTCTCTAGCTGTACCTGGATAATTTGCTGGGGATACCGGCTCCCATCAAAATCCTCTTGAACCAGAAGAAAATACCAAGTCCCTAACGCCAATGCAGGGGTAGAAAACTCATAGATTCCTGCTTCCCCTCCACCTCCTGGTACAAAGCCCAAAGAATGAAACTCTCCCGACTGATGCCTAGCCATTACATGGAAGCCCTTGTTATGCAGTTCGGACAGCGTTTCCCAAGTGAGTTGAACCTGGTTACCATTTTGCCTAGCTTCAAAATTCCGGAGAACAATTGGAAGAGTTGGGGTAGCTCCCTGTCCTACTAAGTATTCCGTCCCGCTCTGGCCTGATTTCTCGAGATAATTTTGCGCCATATCTACCACACCTTCCAGTTTGTCCCAGGTCGAAATGGCGTTGTCATTGCGACTAGCAAAACTGATATATGACTCTAAGCCAGAATAAGGCCCGTTGGAATAGTAATATCGAATCGTGTAAGAGGTTCCATCTAATACTTTCACCCCCCAATATCTCTCATCCGACACGGAGGCTAATGCTGGTGCAAAGGAGCTATTAGGTTCTTCATCGACGTAATACAGCAAGATAGACTCTGCCATGCCATCGGTGGTTACCACAATAGAATCTCCATCAGGATGGGCCAAAGATAGTCGGGAAGTTTGAGTTGCAGCTACGGCCCCATCGCCTAGGGATACAGAAGAGGTAGCCCAAACCTCACCTAAACTCCCTTCAAGGGTGGCATCAAAATGGGCCCTGGAATCTCTAAGGGTAGCTCCAAAGGCTTGATCAAACTGCCAACAGGCAAGGAGGTTACTATCTGTGGGGCTGGCTTTTGCTGCTAAATGAGCCAAGATTTCGCTTTGGGAAAGAGCTTTGTTCCAATAGCTCATTTCGTCTAAGTCACCGACCCAAAAATCCTCCGCCCCAGAGTTAGAGGAAGCCCCAATTAAAAAGCTGACGTCAATAGGCCAATTCAAGCCATGGGACTGGGTACCAGATAGGTTCCCATTAACATAAAGTCTAAGGCTATCATTTCGAAAAGTAGCCGCCAAATGCGTCCAAGTATCCTCAAGCACCGTATCTCCTGTTACAGAAGCCCAGCTACTCTCATCACCGGTAGAAAAGGTCCATCGATTCCCATCAGAAGCAAACAACTGGAAACCCTCAGAATTAGCTTCTTCATTGGCCGAAAAAATGCTCCGATTTTGTCCCCTGCCACCACTAGCGTTCACCCAAGTCATAATGGAAAACTCATCTACCTTCAAAGCATCACCCTCATCTAAGACCGCATACTCATCGCTTCCATTAAGCCTAAGGGCATTACCAGGCCCGGGATAGAGCGTATCTGCTTGCCCTAAATAAGCAAATATGGCTCCCCAACCTCCGTAGTCACTAGCTACTGACACAAAATCACCGACTTGATCGCCATTGACGTCCCCAAGGCTAGCTACCTCATGCCCCAGTCGGCCAAAATAGTCTCCACTTTCGGTAGACCACGCCTCACTACTTTCTAGGCCTGAGGTATCCCCTAGAAAAATCACCGTGCGCCCCTCCTGGGTCTCACCATTGCTGTAGTAAGTATCGCCCAAGAGCACATCATCAAGCCCGTCACCATTGACGTCTTGGATGATGTCTACTGAATATCCCGAGGCACTACTGCCCCAACCTGACTTGGTCCAAGCTGCAGAATTGCTCAATCCAGAAGCCCCCCCCAAAAATAAATTCAAGGTCCCATTGGGTGTTTGGGAAACTGTCAAAATATCGTCATAACCATCTCCATTCACATCTCCTCCCGCCCCAACACAAATCCCAAATCCACCGCTTTCTTGTAAGATCAAAGGGGCACTGACTCCAGAAGAGGAACCATAATACACGTATACTTTACTTTGGGAATAAGATCCAACTACCAGGTCTTGGTAGCCATCGCGGTTAATATCTCCCGCCGCACTCAAGGTTCGCCCGTAATAGGCTTCACTACCGCTCAAGGTTGTGTACGACCCTAAGCTAGCTGAGTCGCCCCAATAAAGCCTTACGTTGGCATTGTTATACTCCGAGGCCAAGAAATCATCATATCCGTCCCCGTTTACATCTCCTACCCCGGCTACTACTCGTCCCAGTCCCATGTTTCCAGTGCCACTTTGTCCCCACCATTCGCTTGTTTCTACTCCCTCCCCATTACCAAGATATATGGCTACGCGCCCATTGAAACCACCAGAACCATGGTACATGTCGTATCCTACCAACAAATCACCATAGCCGTCCCCATTGACGTCACCCGCGCTCGCTAAGGCATGACCAAAGTAATCTCCGGTACCGCTTCCAGTGAGTGACTGGGCAGGGGAAGAAGAGATTCCTGTGGCTGAACCGAGGTGGATACGGGCCAGGCCTTGGTTGTTATTGTAATCAGAGCTTCCGAAAACTAAGTCATCGTATCCATCCCCATTTAAATCCCCGATCCCTTGAGCTGATCCCCACACCAGATCGAGGGTATAATTCCCCTCTACGGACCAATTAAGGCTCTGGCCTTGACTGTTTAGATAGAATATTCCCATGATAAGTAGGAGAAAGCCTTGTAGGTTCCACCTGCTGGTAATAAACTCAAAGAAGTTCTCCATAATTGCTGCTTGCTTAACCTTGGCTTAGGCCCCAATTAATTCCACAAGCCGAAAAAGCAAAATTTGATTTATTACTAAAACACGAATAAATTAAAAACATTACGAACAAGGGATACAGATAACTCAACTGCCTTTAGACGTAAGATTTTTTCTTATATCTAAGTCATGAGAATTGATAAAAATCTCCCTAAGTCGACTCTTGATATAAAAAATCACCATCATGGAAGACGTCAGAAAGCGCCTCAATCAAGCACATCCCATTAGCGATGAACTCTGGGAAGCCGCCCTTCCCTCTCTGCAAACCTCTACCTATCAAAAGGGAGATTTCATCTTGAAAGCAGGTGAAGTCTGTCGTCACATGTATTTTCTTCGGCATGGTATGATCAGAATGTACTATCTCAAGGATGGCGAAGAACACATCCGACAGTTCTTCTTTGAGAATGGGCTAACCTCTGACTTAGTCAGTGCCTTGACGGGGGCACCTACCCGCCTACATTTCGATGCCATTGAGACCACTGAGATTGTGAACATCCCCATCGAACTGATGCATCGCTTTCCTATTTTCAAAGAAAAAGCCTTGATGGGGACCCTGTTTCACGTAAGCAACCGAATGGCTTCCATTTTCCTAGACTCTCCCGAGGAAAAATATCGCCAACTGGTCGCTGAGCGCCCCAAGGTCATCCAGCGCATTCCCCAATACATGGTGGCCTCTTACGTAGGCGTCACGCCGGAGGGATTAAGTCGCATCAAAAAGCGAATTTATCGGGACTCATGAGCTTTCTTAACCTGGATCAATGAGCTTGGCTGTGGCAAAGTAGAGTTTTGAGGCATCATCTATCACTCAAAACAAATTTTGCACATGAAACAGTTGCTGTTAGGAGTATTGATCCTGCTAGGCTACCGCTCCACCTTTGCCCAAATTCAAACCGACTTATTCTTTGGTAGCTCCAAAGCTGACCAATCCTTTGTCACCTTACGCGCCAGTAGCATGGTGAATGAAGGCATCAGGGTAGGGGTTTCTTACCAGTTTTCAAATTATCGCTACCGCTTTGTAGACGCCCGTCCCGTATCTGATGGAGTTGCCCATACCTTTCGGGTTCTCTTGCTAGGTCGCATAGCCGAATCCGATTTATTACGCCTAGATGGGTTCCTGCAACCTGGGTACCGATTACTCAATGTAGATCCCAGTGTAGAGCAGGATTTCAACTACAATTTCCAATCCGCCCAAGCATTGATTTTGGAGCCAGGTCTGTTGGTGACCCTCAAGGCCAGCGAGAAGCTTAATTTTCACACGGGAGCAAACATGCACATGGCCTGGCAAGTAGCGCCCGAAGCCCTATTTGAACAATTCCCCTCTGCCCGAATTCTGGCAGGCGCCAGCTACCAAGTCAGCGACCGCTGGGCGGTGTTCACCACCACCCAAACCGGACCCATGTCTGGCGCCATGGGTGATTCTGAGAAATTCTTCTGGCAGCTCGCCCTTGGTCTCCGATATTCCCTCTCCCCCTCTCCACCCAATTCCCAGATTTTTGGATTCTAACCCATCCCCTCAGTTTACCCACATTAACTCCCTTAACTCCCTTAACTCCCTTAACTCC
>CAZFPQ010000341.1:0-4053 GCA_964521065.1 uncultured Bacteroidia bacterium
AAGGGGCATAGGAAATGGCAAATTGCTCTACTAAATATTGCCCACCTCTGGAGTCACGGAGTGTCTCGAAAGGCAGAAGATGAAGGGGACCATCTGGAATGATGATGATTTTCCGTGGTTCATCTGTAGACACTACACTAGCCTGTATGGGCTCCCAAAGTAGCCGATAAAGTTTTTGGTTCAGGGCACTAAATAGAGAGGTGTTTCGGTCTTTCAGACTGCTCCGAAAACTTGCTACGAGCTTACCGAGTTCCCCAGTAGGGCCGAGATCTTGTGTTTGGACTCCTTTGGGGTCAATCACCAAGGCCGTGATGCTGCTATCTCCTACCAAGTAAGAGACCATGGTGAGATCTTCTTTGGCCAAAATGATTTGAATTTCTTCAAGAGGTTTGATCGTTAGCTCAGACCGAATCTGGGTGAAGGCGGGATACTGTTGGGACAAACTGTCCAGCACAGTTTCACGCTGGCGATTGAGTTCGTATACCTGAGTTTGGTATTTAGGAATCAGGTCGGTATCAATTTGCTGCGCGGGCTCTTGGAAACGAGCCAGTTCTCGGTTATAGAAAAAAAGCTCGTTTTCCAGTTCTTGCAGCTTGCCTAGGCTTTCGGCAGGTATGCCTGCGGATTGGAATGCACGGGCATTGTTGAGATTAGCTAGCAGTAGGCGTGCTTTGGCTTTTTCTGAGAAGTAATAAGATATCTCGTCGTGTCCTGAAGAATCAACCGTTTCTAGTTTTTGAAGCTGAAAAGTCAATTCTGCCAGGGAGTTTCCATCCTCTACAAACTTCAATTGGTCTTCAGGGTAGAGAATGCGGTTTTGTATTTGGTCTAGTAAGGAATCCAGCAAGAACACATGCTGCCAGGCGGCTTCTATATACTGGGTTTCCTGGGTTTTGGTATGAAGACTGATCAAGGCTTGGATCTTACCAAAGAGACTTTGGTTCAAATAAAAATGGTTCAAATAGGGAGATAAACGGGGCGCTGTAAGGGCATTGCTTTCATCGAACTTGTATAGGTTGCTGAGGAGTCCTTGGTGGTAGTAGGGAAGAGATTTTTTAAGGTTACCTTGGGAAAAATTGAAAGCTCCTAGTGTATTGAAATTTCTAGCTTTTAATTCACTTTTATTTGTAATTGTTCCAAGCTTTGTTAACGAATCTAAAGCTTGAAGAATAATAAGCTCAGCGGAGTCATATGCTTTTTCAGCAACTAGAATATTCGAATAGAGTAATAGAGCAATGAAGTATTTTGGATGAGATTTACCTACGGACAATTCGTATTGCTTTAGCCCGGTATGGGAATGTAGCTTAGCAGAAGCTAGCTTGTTTAGCATCATATAAGCGTTCCCTAGCCGTTGATTAAGTAACCCTAAACTGAGTTCTGAAGGATCAAGGGCTTGTGTGATATCAAGAGCTTCTTGGTAATATTTTAATGCTTTCTTGGCCCAGATTGTGTCTCGAAGTGCGGCTCCTTCTAAGTAAATATCTCCCAAATTGACATAATGAGCAGATAGGTTTTGATTTATACTTGAATTAGAGTCTCGTTTTAGGATTTTCTCTACTTCGCTTGCGTAACTAAGGGCTTTTTTAAATTGCCTTTTACGTCGGGCTATACTTCCTAGGAGACTCAGAGGCCGGAAAAGATCGTAGTGATTTTTTCCTTGAGTTAATTCTATATATGTTCTCGCCTGCATTAGAAAGTCCTCTGCATTTTGTAATTGTCCCATCTCAAGATAGCAGGCCCCAGTGGTCAATAAACTATTGGTATATTGACTGGAAATATTATTGCCCCACAAAATACCCGTTTTAAGAATTGCTTCTTGTTCATTTCTACTGGCGTCCAAATAAGTGATGGCCTCTGGATAGTGACCCATTGTATAATAGGTTCCCCCAAAATTGAAGTCGAGTAAAGCATTTATGCTTGCATTGGATCCAATATAAAGGGAGCGATGATCGTCAAGCTTTCTGTAGAAAAGTATGGCAGAATCTGGCTGCTTTATTGAACGGTAGTAACTTCCTAGCGCGAAGTAAATCCGAATTTGATCAATACTGAACTCCTGAGATAGGTTGTTCCAAATCTGGAATGAACGAAATAAGTAGGGGCGAGCTGAGTCAGGAATTCCTAGGTACATGTATGCCTCCCCAATTCCTTCATATATACTTGTTAGCATGGGATGGTCATGGGATTTCAATAATTTTATCCCAATTGCCATAGCTTTTTTATAATACTTCACTGAGCCATGTCCATCCCCTTTTCGGTTCATCAGATCAGCCATCATTTTGTAAATCGTAAGGAAATTTTCTTGTGGACGGTCCTGGTGGTGAAGCATAATCCGTTCTGCTCTATAGGCCCAAAACAAGGCTGAATCGATATCATTATACAAGTTCATTTGTATTCTGATTAGGTATTCTAGCGAACTGAGTTGCTCAAGCTGGAAAGAGGGGCCTAGCTGTTTTTGGATGGAGTAGGCTCGTAAAACCAACTTTT
This sequence comes from uncultured Bacteroidia bacterium, assembly GCA_964521065.1. Taxonomy (GTDB): domain Bacteria; phylum Bacteroidota; class Bacteroidia; order J057; family J057; genus CAYVAP01. The sequence continues at coordinate 2,485 of CAZFPQ010000341.1, forward strand.
CAGCAGAGTCAAAATGAGTTTGGAAATAGTAATCCAAACCTTTTAGAAGCACAATTCTTGCTAAAACTCCATTAGGGGACTCTAGCTGGCTATCTGCCGACCTAAAGAGAGAGTCGGTATAGCTACTAAATGTGGAATCCTGCCTAAAATTTTTTACTACGCCCTCATAATAGGCCGCCAGTAATGCCCCTTCGTACATTTCGTGTCGTAGGTATAGGGCTTTTGCTTTTCTGGCATGGGTCAATACGAGCGTATCCTCTTGCTGATTAATTAAGGGATCGATTTCCCTTATTAACTGGTTTGCAATAGCAGTGTCTTGGTCAAATTGCTGGCCAGGCAGAATAAGGGTAAACCCAAGAATGAGTCCCCAAAAGCATAGGAGAGTTTTCATGATGGACTAAGTCTGGTATTAGAATAAAACAAATGGAGCCCAGAACTTCGGGTTCCAGAAACGGGGATCTTGGAGGAGTCCAATCTTAGCTAAGCGTAAAGCTTCGGCAGTCGGTGTACCTTGGAGCAAATATTGGTAAAAGAGGGTCATCAACTCTGCAGAAGCCTTATCATGGGCAATCCATAGGCTCGCGATGACATTTCTTGCCCCTGCGATCATAAAAGCACGTGTCAAACCAATAACTCCTTCTCCGCGATTGATGCTGCCTAGGCCGGTCTGACAGGCGGAGAGTACCACGAACTCAGCGGCGAGACTCAGCGATGCGACCTCACTTAGGTAAAGTGTCTGATTTTGGACTTGGGAATCTGGGAAAAAGGAAAGTCCATTTAGGATTGCATTGGACTTATCGTAACTTCCATGGGTAGCTAAATGAAGAAAGGAGAATTCCGATAGGTCCATTTTTAAGAATTCCGCCTTAGTCGCAGTTTTACCCAAAAAAATATCTACGTCCTGGTCTAGCTGGTTAAATGCTTGTGAGATTTGCTCAATTTCCACTTTCGAATATGGGAGGGCTGCGAGCACTGGATTAGCTTTTTCTTGCTTGGCCCTGACAATGTTTTGGTCTAAACCTTCTCCTGTGTAAGGAGCCATGGCTAATAGCTTATTATGGGGATTCCTAGGCCTATCCTGCTCTTCAGCCCACAATGAGGCCGAGAGGGCATAGGCGATTTGATACGTTTGAATTACGTAGGGACTGGTACGGTTTTCCCTCAAAGCTTCGAAGGGCAGATAAAACAACTCTCGGTGGGGTATGATCAGAAGTGTTTGGATGCTGCTGTCTAGCTCCGTTAGAAGATGCTCTTCACATGGTGCCCAAACTTGTTGATAAAGCTTTTCAAGCGTAGGCTGGATGAGATGTAGGTGCTTGCTTGTAGGGTCACTTAGATACTCATTTAAAAGCTGAATATTTTTGCTCAGGGTGGAGTCAAAGGGAACTTGAGTCATCTGATACCCGTCGCTGGATAAGCATTGAATATAGGTGCTGCTATCTCCTACGTAAAAAGACAGGATAGCTGTAGAAGGATGTTTTTTAGATAGCAGTTGCTGTAATTCACCAAGGTCGAAACTTTTGGCAGGGGTAAAGGCCTCTGACCACCTTGGAGATGTCTTTGCCAAGG
>CAZFPQ010000341.1:4153-6849 GCA_964521065.1 uncultured Bacteroidia bacterium
GCATAAGTCAGAGCTCGCCCAAACTCTTGATGATCAATGCAGTATTTTGAATAAACCTGATAAAGTTCTGCCAGCCGTTCGTTAGACCGATTGGTGTTTAGGATGTATAGATCAATGCCCATTCTAAGCAGCGAGTCGATTGGCCCTTGAAAGTTGGTTTTAGACCGCGCCTCTGCCTTGGCGACCAGCAACTCTGCGTAAAGGGCACTCTTTACTTTATTTTGATCAAGTATGGAGATCCCAAGGTCAAAATATTGTAACGATGCTTCATATTGGTTTAAGTGGAGGGAGCTTAAACCTAGGTTGTAATAAGTTTGTGCTATCTCTGGATGTGAAGGGGGAAGGATAGAGCGCTTTATTCCCAATACTTTTTGATAGTAATTAATGGCTTGATCGAATTTGAAACTGCTGGCATATAAAGCACCTATGCTGGTAAATATGGTTGCAAGCTTAAACGGATTACCTACAGAATCAATCATGCAAATCTCTTCCGCAATCAGATAGTTCTCAAGGGCTAAATCTTTTTCTCCCAATTGGCGATAAAGAATTCCCTTTCCCAAATAGGCGGCGATTACATCTAAGGAGGTATGAACTTGGTTCGAGTCTAGGAGAGAAATGCTTTGGTCATAGTAATACATGGCTGAATCAAGTTGACCCAATTGAGCATGAATGTTACCAATATTAGGCGCTATACTCCCGTAGGTTAACTTTGAATTACCCTCTAGAGGCTTAAGGCCAGATTTAGCTAGATAGTAATACTTTAAGGAAACTTGAGGGGTAGCAACTTTTCTGGCAACTACGCCACAACGGGCAGCAGCTTTGATAGTTAAAGCATGATTGAAACCCAAGATCGAGTCACAAGATGCGTGACATTTCTCCATGATTTCCCAGGCCCCATGAAAGTTGCCATTCTGATACAATTGAGTACCTTGCTCAAGCTGTGCAGCAAGCTCCTGCTCAATATCTTGGGCGATAATGAAGCTGATGCTCCCCCAAAGAATTAAGCTTGCGGTGATAATTGATTTCATGACGTTGGAATGTTATCTAATACTCCACAATAAAAGTAGCCCAGCCACTGATACAGTCTTTTTCCAATTCAAAGATCAGCTGCAACTGGTCATACAGGTAGAACTCTACTCCGTTAAGGCCATAATTGATTCTATCTGGCGATCCATACTGATTGAGCAGGTCGGATTTATAGCTGCCGATTTCAAGGCCAGCCTGGGTCCGATAGGGAGATAGCCAATTGGCCGTCAACATGGTTAGCCTATAAGAAAGGCCATCTTCTGTTTCCAGGTCTATATGGTATTTGTTCGCACCTTCTAGGCTCCAAACTGTGAGTCCAATCGGCGGTAGGTCGGAGACTTGATAACTGTTGTGGAAGTCAAAATTGAGTATGTCTTCCTTAAACCGTAAGGGACCAATCGCTTCCTCGTAACTACTGGACGAAGGTTCATAGTCGATAGGAATGGGCGTATTGGAGGAAAATATTTCCTCTGCGTCCATCCACGCTTGGAAGCTGTCCCACCATTCTTCAACTAGGCTCTTTTCTTTTAGGGAGTTGAGCCATTCGTCGTTGTAGCGGCCTCTATTTTCGTCGATTGCTCTAGCCTGAGCAAAATGGTCTTCCGCTTCATCATACTCCTTCGCCATGGCATGAAGGATGCCCAGCATGGTCTGATAGGCGAAGGAATTGCTGCCATAAACTTCTTCAACTTCATCTAGCTTGGCTTGGGCCAAGCCAAGTTTTCCTTGTAGGATATGGGCAGCGCATAGGCCAATCCAAGCAGGCTGAAATTCGGGATCCATTCTCAAGCAATATTCAAAATTGCTAATGGCTTGATCCAGGAGCTTTTCGGCCATTTGTTCTGGGCTGAGGTTGCCTTGTCTCCAGCCAGAAAGCCTATTTCGCGCCGCTATTTCAAGCGGGAACATAAAAGCATTTGCAGGATGGTCCGTACCCAATAGGGACTGGGCTTGTTACCAATCAGCTACTCCCAGGTTATACAGCACCCTTGGTGACGGAAACTTTTTGCTTAGTTTTTCAAAGAAAGCGGTAGTTGCTTGCTTATATCCCCCCATCACGTAAAGGTATTTTCCTGCCTCACCTAGGTGGGCATACTGAGCCACGGAGTCCTTTGTCTTGGCGAGGTTCTCATAGCGAAGACTTTTGGATTGGTAACCCGTTTGCTCATCATCCAACTCGTAATCTTCATAAATCAGGTCCAATGTCTGGCTATTAATCTCTGGGTGATATAGCCCTGCCAATAAGCAAACATACCCTCCCCGTATGTCTGCGCGCAATTCATCATCAGATTGCTTCGGAACACCCCCATATCCCATATCTGAGGGATGGCCATACGTGTGATGGGCCAACTCATGCCCCAAAACCAGGGCGATGGCATAATCGGCCTTTGAACCAAACCGCTTATCACAAGCATTGACGAAATACTCGTCAATCTGGACCGTACCATTGTCTCCAAGGTTGCCATGGTATCGGCCTACAGAGTTTTTACCGCGAAGCACTCGGAGTCTTGGGGTTCGATACGGATCTATTCCCGCTGCCTTTACCAGTTTCTCAAAGACTGGAGATACCCTTTTTACCGTGGGATGATCAGGTTTTAGGGACCTTTGAGAATAAGCGGAATAAAAACCGACTGTGAAAATCCCCAGTAGGACGAGGATCTTTATGATTT
>CAZFPQ010000342.1:0-6845 GCA_964521065.1 uncultured Bacteroidia bacterium
TAGCGACGAGCTCGGATATAGTCCTGCCAATCTTCGGCTTCTGCTTGTTGTTCCCCTTCGGTAAACAGGGGAAAAGCGGCATAGCTGATGTGTAAAACATTCATGTGCTGAAAATACATCCGCATGGCTGGGACCTCGCGCAGTTCGGCCCATTTGGCAATGTCAGGATCAAATTCTCCCTTTCCGCTACCGGTGGCTTGCACGTAGAGGATGTTTACCGCTTCCTTGCGGTCGTCGAGTTTGGTATAGGTGTAGTCAATTCTGAGATCCCCCTCGAAGCTGGGCTGGGTCCAAAGCACGGCATGGTGGGCATCGACTTTTCGTTTTGGGCCAGCCCAAAAATCCATGCCTTGGGCGGTATGGGTTATGCGGGCCAGCTTTCCATCAAGGGTCCACTGCTGCTGCCAGTCAGCCGTGCAAGAGTCGTAAAACACAGTTTGCCAGGGGAGTTTGCTCAGGTCCTCAAAACGCTGAGCAGATGAGTCTACTGACTCCTTTGATGGAGCCTGCGCGTTTAGGTGAGGGGATAGAATCAATGAAAAGATGACCAAGATGTAGGCAAGTTTCTCCATGATGCAAAGCCAGTTAAATGGGTAGTTAGCCACAGGGCATGCCCTGTGGCTAACTAGAGCACTTTTCTAATTCCTACAAGGTAGGATAATCCGTGTAACCTGTTTCGCCGGGAGTATAAAAAGTATCGAAATTGGGTTGATTTAATTCCGCACCTTGTTGGATTCGGGCTAGTAAATCAGGATTCGCCAAGGTAGGACGGCCAAAGGCCACCAAATCCCCCTTTTCTGCCTGTAAGTCGGCCTCTGCACGGGCACCATCGTAACCGCCAGAGAGAATCAAGCTACCTCTAAATGCCGCACGAATTCCTTCTTTGACCGAAACAGGAACCTCTGGTGCTCCCATGGCATGGTGGTCTACCAAGTGGATATAAGCTAGATTCAGCGCATCCAATTCCTTGGCCAGGGCAATGAATTGTTCATCCAACTCAGCATAAATGCCTGCGCCATTGAATACCCCGTAGGGAGATAGGCGGATTCCAGTTTTATCCGCTCCAATAGCTTCTGATACTTCTTTGGCCACTTCAATGGCAAACCGATTGCGATTTTCGTTTGATCCACCGTAGGCATTGTCCAGCTCGTTCAGGTCCTTGTTCAAGAACTGCTCGACGAGGTAGCCGTTGGCACCGTGGATTTCCACCCCATCGAATCCGGCTTTGATGGCATTCTGAGCCGCGTGCACGAACTCCGCTTTGGCTTGAGCAATGTCTGCTTCGTTCATCAGCCTAGGCGCTGGATGCTCTTTAGGCCCCTCTTGGTCGGTGTACATTTCGCCTGGGGCTGCCTTGGTGGTGGGCGCAACGACCTCCCCTCCTTCACCTAGGTTGAGGGGATGACCTACGCGGCCGGTATGCATGATTTGCAAAAAGATCTTGCTTCCTGCTTCGTGGACGGCCTGGGTAACCAGTTTCCAGCCTTCTACCTGTTCATCAGCATATACGCCAGGGATGCGGGGATAGCCCTGACCATTGGGAGAGGGAGCGGTTCCCTCAGTGATGAGCAGCCCCATGGAAGCCCGTTGCCGGTAGTAAGTCGCCATCAGCTCATTGGGGATGTTGTTCATGGCTCGAGAGCGAGTCATGGGAGCCATGACAGCGCGGTTTTGAAGGGATATTCCTGCGAGGGTGTAGGATTCGAGAAGTTTCATATGGAGAATTGATGTTTGCACATTGAATTGGAAGATGGAAAATAATATTGAGAAAACTTAGGGGATTTCTCAAAGGGATGAAAAATCATGTGGAATCCTTTGAAAAGCGTTGCATTTCCTGACAGGAAACAGCAAAATGGGCACCTAGCTCCTAAGCCAGATGCCCTTGATCAAATGTGTGCGTCTATGAATAATCCTACACCATCTCTTGTAAGGCCCGCTGGATCGCTGACTGAGCGGCTACCAAGCGAGCAATGGGGATGCGATAGGGACTACAACTCACGTAGTTGAGGCCGATTCGGTCGCAAAATTCGATGGAAGCGGGATCACCCCCGTGCTCGCCACAAATTCCTACTTTAAGCCCCGCTTGAGTGGCACGGCCCCTTTGGGTTCCCATCTCTACCAGTTGCCCCACCCCTGTTTGGTCGAGGGTTTGGAAGGGATCGTTTGGAAGAATCCCCAAATCGCGGTACACAGGGAGAAAGTCCTCGGTGTCGTCCCGGGAATAGCCGTAGGTCAATTGAGTAAGGTCATTGGTGCCAAAGGAAAAGAAGTCTGCGTAATGGGCAATCTGATCCGCGATCAATGCTGCGCGAGGGATTTCGATCATGGTGCCAATTTTGAGCTCTATGCGCTGGCCCCATTCGGCAAAAACTGCCTCTGCCGTCTCCATGATCGTCTGCCGCTGCCGCTTGAACTCTTCATCAATTCCTACCAGAGGAACCATGATTTCTGGTTTCACTTCTATCCCTTTGCTTTGCAGGCTGAGGGCGGCTTCTACGATGGCCCGGGTCTGCATGACGGTGATCTCTGGGTAAAGATTACCCAGGCGACAGCCCCTAAGTCCCAGCATGGGGTTGCTTTCAGAAAGCTCTTCGATTTTATCGTGTACCTGTTGGTAGCTGACTCCCAGAGCTGTGGCCATCTCACGCTGCTTATCGGTTTCCTTGGGTAAAAATTCATGCAAAGGAGGATCCAACAGGCGCACCGTGGTGGGGCAATCGGCCCCATTCATCACGCTAAATATGCCTTCGAAGTCCTTGCGTTGCATGGGGAGCAGTTTGGCCAGGGCTTGCTCTCGGCCTGCCTTATCTTCCGCTAAGATCATTTGGCGAATGGCCATGATGCGATCTTCTTGGAAGAACATGTGCTCCGTGCGACATAGGCCGATGCCCTTGGCCCCAAAGTCCAAGGCCGTTTGGGCATCCTGAGGGGTGTCTGCGTTGGCGCGCACGCTTAATCGAGCGTATTGGTCAGCCAGGTCCATCAGGCGACCGAAGTCTCCGCTCAGTTCTGGTGAGCGGGTAGCTACTTCCCCCGCGTATACCTGTCCAGTAGCGCCATTGATAGAAAGCCAATCTCCTTCCTTGAGGGTGAGATCACCTGCTTTGAGGGTGCGGGCCTTGTAGTCAATGTGAATGGCACCCGCCCCAGAGACACAACATTTGCCCATGCCGCGCGCCACCACGGCCGCGTGAGAAGTCATGCCGCCTCGGGTCGTCAAAATGCCGCGCGCCGCAAACATCCCTTGGATGTCTTCTGGTGAAGTCTCAATTCTTGCTAGAATGACCTTCTCGCCTCTTTCAGCCCATTCCGCTGCCTCTTCTGCAAAGAAGACCAGACGCCCTGTGGCGGCGCCAGGAGAGGCAGGAAGTCCGTGGCCAATTTCTTGAGCTTGTCCAATGGCTTCGGGGTCAAAGACGTCGTGCAGCACCTCGTCCAATTTGCCAGGATCGATGCGGTGCAGGGTGGTTTGCTCTCCGATGCGGCCCTCATCGAGCATGTCGATGGCGATCTTGACCATGGCGGCGCCAGTCCGCTTACCTGTACGGGTCTGCAAGATCCATAAACGTCCTTCCTGAATGGTAAATTCCAGGTCTTGCATGTCGTCGTAGTGGTCTTCCAGGCCTTGTTGGATGGCATCCAATTCTGAAAAGACCTCGGGCATGTATTCCTCCAGAGAGGGGAACTGCTTGGCCCGGGTTACTTCGGTTACATTGGCTAGCTGCGCCCAGCGCTGAGAGCCAGTCAGGGTGATTTGTTGGGGGGTGCGGATGCCTGCGACGACGTCCTCTCCCTGCGCATTGATCAGGTACTCACCTACAAAGGCATCTTCTCCGGTAGCTGGGTCACGGGTAAAGGCCACTCCTGTTGCGGAGGTGTCTCCCATGTTGCCAAATACCATTGCTTGGACATTGACGGCGGTACCCCAATTGGCAGGAATGCCGTTGATGGCGCGGTATTGGATGGCCCGCTTGTTCATCCAACTGTCAAATACGGCCAAGATGGCGTTCCAAAGCTGCTCAATGGGATCTTCGGGAAAGGGTTGGCCAGTTTGTTCCAGGATCTTGGCTTTAAAGCGACGCACCAATTCTTGCAGGTCCTCCACGGCGAGTTGGGTGTCCAGTTCCACGCCTTTTTCTTCTTTGACCGCTTCGATGATTTGCTCAAAGGGGTCTTGGTCTTCCTTGGAAACAGGCTTCATGTCCATGACCACGTCTCCATACATCTGTACGAAGCGCCGGTAGGAGTCCCAAGCCATGCGGGGGTTATTCATTTTTTTCGCTAGGCCCTCTACCGCTTCATCATTCAGTCCTAGGTTGAGCACCGTGTCCATCATCCCTGGCATGGATACCCGAGCCCCGGACCGTACGGAGAGCAGCAAGGGGTTGTCAGCTGCGCCAAAGGAAGCTCCCATGCTGTTTTCGATGGTAGCGACGCCTTTGCTGACTTGTTCCTTCAGTGCCTCTATGATGAGGGATTTTCCTTTGTCGTAGTAGTCGGTACAGGCTTCGGTTGTGATGGTAAAGCCCGGAGGGACAGGAACACCCATCCGACTCATCTCTGCGAGGTTGGCACCTTTGCCTCCTAGGAGATTCTTCATAGAAGCCTCTCCTTCAGCGTTCTCGGCGCCGAATGTGTAAACGTACTTGATCTGGTTCAACATGGCTTGAAAGTAGTGGTTAGACTCCACGCATTGCCCAAAAGCTTGATTTGAATGACATGGTCGATGGGCAGTCGTTCGTAATTTTCTGTGAACCTACAGCATCTGGCTACCGAAGGAGATGACTTTTGGGGGTGGGGTAGGGAGATTTATCTCAAGTTGAGAAGAGACCCAACGAGACCCAGCGCTCTGAACTGATCGCAAAGGGCTTTCAGGTTGCTCCCTTGGATCTGGTATTTAGGCGAAAGGTCAGGCAGCAGGGTACGGGATACGGGATACGGGGTACGGGAGTACGGGAATACGGGGTATGTTGGGTATTTATATATTCTCATAGCCATACCCCGTACCGCCATACCCCGCACTGCCATAGCCCGTACCGCCATAGCCCGTACCGCCATACCCCGCACCGCCATACCCCGATTTCTTCTGTCTAAGTACTTAAAAAAAGCCTCATCATAGCTGGGATTAGCGAGATCCTGAAACAGCAGGAGGCAAGCCTCGTTTAACAGGCTTGCAGAGACCATTTTTGCTCAAATTGTAAGTCTACTTAGCTCCCCAATGAATCACACTTGTTTAGAACCGATAAAAGCTTATCTCTTTGTTTTTTATCTCCTACTCATGAGTCTTGGACTACAGGGACAAAGAGATCCAAGTCCTAGTCCTAAATCCTGGTTTTTTTACCAACCACAACCCGAAAAAGACCTGCTCAACTACCTCAGCATTGAGCGAAAGGATGGAAAATATGGCTGGCTCAATGTTTTGGGCGAATGGGTCATCCCCCCCGCCTATGAGGGCTTTCCACGCTTGGAAGGGCCTGTGGTATTTTCCTGGGAGCTCGGAGTGGTAGAAGCGCTGGAGGATGGACAAAAGGTTCGGCTAAATCATCGGGCTGAGCGATTGCCTGGCTTACCCCCTTACCGTTTTGAGTATGGGATTGCCTTAGTAGAAACCAAAGAACGCCCGTCCAATCCCTACATTCAGCACCTGACGGAGAATGATTACCTCGTGGTCAATGAGCAATTGGACACGCTGCTAACCTTCAAAGGGGTGCCGTTTCAGCTCAGGGTAGCGCCCGAGGTGAATGGATATCGCCCCTTCATTGTTCATGATTACCATCCCAGGGCTGCCGATCGAGGGCTGAGCAAAGGTCGCTTGGGTTATCTCAAAGATGGAAAAATCGCCATTCCGCCTAAATTTTCCACGACAGGTTTTTATGACCAGGGGCCGATCATGAGCAACAGCTTTAGCTGGTGGAACCTGAACTTCTATTCAGGCCGGGCTTTGCTATATGAAAAGGGAAACTTTTGCTTCATCGATACCACGGGGCAAAGGGTCCTAAACTTCCCCAATCCTTTTTCCACCGATGAGCAACCCAGCCGTCAATATGGCTTCTCGGTCAGTCGCTTCAGTGAGTATGGACTGGCTACCCGCTCTGAATCAGCCCAAACCACCGTTTTTGACCTGGACAATCAGACTATTTTCCAAGAAACGGAGCATGAAAGGCTAGGGCTTCAGTTTACCCGTTGGACCACCGTAGGCAGCCTCATTGCCACCCACGTGGATTCCAGTGGGCTTCAGCGCTTCTACAACGGCAAATTTGAGCTGGTGTCAGAGTTTGACTTGAAGGATGAACGGTATGAATACCAGGTTTTCCAATGGTTTTTGGACCATTTTGAGCAAGCCGACCAAGCCTTTGCGGTGGTCACTCGGAAGAGTAAGCTAGATACGCTACCTGCCATAGAGCACCAGATACGGGACTATCAAGGAAAGCCTCTGTCAATTTGGCTACCCGACTCTCTATATTTTGACGCTAGGATAGGGGTTTACCTACAGCGATTGGGTCCAGACGGAGCTGCCCTGATCAATTTCGCGGGAGATACTGTTTATCAGTGTACAGATTGCGGAATCCAACGAATGAGGGACGACTATGGGGGCAGCGTCCCCCGGTACAACCCTGGAATCTTTGTGGTGCGAGATCAATTAGGTCAAAAACGATGCATCAATTACCAAGGGAAAGATTTGTCGGAACTATGCGACTTCTTCGAAGGGGGCTTTTTAGACATCACCCCGGAAATTGAGCGAGGGAAACAGACCAAAGCGGTGAGATTCGATTTTGCCGAGGAAGAGCTCATTCGACTCTATGAAAAGTACCGGGAGGAAGAGTAAGGGAGTTAAGGGAGTTAAG
>CAZFPQ010000343.1:0-6828 GCA_964521065.1 uncultured Bacteroidia bacterium
CGTGCGAACGACCTCTCAGGCGTTGAAGAATACGAAGAACTCAGATCGGGCCCTTTAGCCACGCAAAAGGACCTTATCCTCAAACTTTCTAGGCTAGCCGCGGAGTTTGTGCGCCGGGATGACGAGGAGCATTCGCCAGATAAGGTAAACACGGGATACTCCTATTATAAGGAAACAGATTTGATCCTCTATCTACAAAGTGGATTGCTGAGGCGGCGCATGGATTATTCCGAACAAGAATGGCGAGAAATGATCCAAAGCTTTTGGGAAGCAGATAAACAAGTGAAAAAGCTCGTGACCTATCCCTATTCCTTGACTTTGAAACGCTTCCCCTTGCTCTATGCGATCAAGCAGTTAGAAATGCTCAGCAAAAAGCAGGGCATCTCCGCAGAAACCCAACAGTTCATTACTAAGCTGATTCAGTGGGTAGAAAATCAAGATTCTAGCTGGCAAAATTCGTGGGGCAGTGACATGAACAAAGTACTGGGCAAGCTCAAAGCCTTGCTTCGAGAGGAAGAGGAATACATCCCCTTCCAGCTGGAAGACTCTGACATAGGAGAGCGCGCCAATGCCCTGATCAACGAAATTCCTCAAAAGCGCGACCTTTTTGACCAGCTATTCGAGCGAGCAGCCATGGCCTCCGGTTCTAAGCCTTCTGCCAAATGGCTCAAAATGGTAGGGGCCATCCAAGACCAAATCGGTCCCGATGCCTGCCGTCAACTCACCCGGCAGCTCCTGGAGCTGGTACTCACTCAAGAGGTAGAAACCATTCTCCAGACCATGCAGTGGGGAGAAGGCTCTTATGATTACCACGAATATGTTTTCATTGGCAAGGCCAATCAGCAATTTGTGAAGGGCCTTATTTGGAGCCTAGCGCGCTTTTCTGATAAAGAGACCCTGCGCCTGCTGCGGGCCTTGGTAGAAAAGGGCTACGAAAAGATCCCCGGCAAAGGCCCTACGGCCGCGGCCATCGCCAATGCAGCCATGTACGTCCTGGGCAACACCCGTGGCAAGGATGGACTGGCCGCTTTAGCCCAGCTTACCTTGCGAATCAAGCAAACTAGTGCCCGCAAGGTTATCAACAAGTACCTGGAAGAAGGAGCCGCCAAGTACCAAGTTTCCGTAGAGGAGCTCAAGGAAATGGCCGTGCCTGACTATGGTCTGGTGCAGGGGAAAAAGCGCTACGCCTTTGGGGACTACGTCCTGGAAATCCAGGTTCAAACTCAGAAGCTGCTTCAACAGTGGTACAAGCCTGATGGCAATCCCCTCAAAAGTGCACCAACGGCGGTAAAGAATGACCACGCGCTATCAAAAAAGCTCGCAGAGGCGCGACGGGAAATCAAGGAAATCAAAAAAGGAATTTCAGCGCAAAAACAGCGCATCGAAAATCAGTTTATCCTAGACCGAAGCTGGGACTGGCCTTCCTTTGAAAAGTATTACTTGCAAAATGGCTTGGTATTTCCCTTGACCCAAAAACTGATTTGGACCTTTGAACTGGGAGAACAGCACATCGAAGCCGTTTGGCGGGATGGCCAATGGCTTACCCTGGAAAACCAAGTCCTCCAAGGGATCGACGGGCAGACGGTGGTCCGCCTCTGGCACCCCGTCCATGCCGATGAGGCCAGCATCGTGGCCTGGCGCAACAACATTCTCCAATGGGAATGGAAGCAGCCCGTGAAGCAGGCTTTCCGAGAGATCTACCTCCTGACCGACGCAGAGATCAATACCCGCAGCTATTCCAATCGCATGGCAGCGCACATCATCAAGCAGCATCAGTTCAATTCCCTGGCGCAGGTGCGTGGCTGGCAGTATACCCTCATGGGAGGCTTTGACGGGGGGGGTGATCACACCTGCCGCAAGTACCTGCCAGAGTACCAGCTTACCGCTGAATACTGGATAGAAGAAGTGGTTAGCGATGAAGACATGACCGAGGCCGGAATTTGGCTCTACGTAGCTACCGATCAAGTAAAATTCACCGACGCGCAAGGAGAAAGCGTGGACTTGATAGATGTGCCCAAGGTGGTTTTCTCCGAAATCATGCGGGACGTAGATCTGTTTGTGGGGGTGTGCAGCGTGGGCAATGATCCAGAGTGGGCCGACAACCAAGGTGCACGCCAAACCCACCGAGACTACTGGCTCTCCTATTCTTTTGGCAACCTCACCGCAATCGCCAAAACCCGCAAAACCATCTTGGAAGGCCTCCTGCCCCGCCTCAAAAAACTACGTGGCAAGGCCCATATCGATGGCAAATTTCTCATCGTCCAGGGCAGCCTCCGCACCTACAAAATCCACATCGGCAGCGGCAACATCCTCATGGAGCCCAATGACCAGTATCTTTGCATTGTCCCGGCTCGCTCAGCTGACAAGGCCGCGGACAAACTCTTCATCCCCTTTGAAGGGGACCGAGGGCTGTCCATCGTGCTCAGCAAAGCCTTTTTGCTGGCGGCAGATGAGCAGATTACAGATGACACCATCACCAGTCAGATTGTGCGGGGGTAGGAGACGATGTACTGCCATCTGGTATACCACGGCTTTCTAGGAGAGTAAATTGAAAGCTAAAAATCTGATTAGGGAGGTATATATAGGGGCTATCTGATGTGTCGGCAAGAACCGAGCTGCCTAACTACCCTGGCGGGTTGGGTCGAAATTCGGCGTTCGGGGCGGCCTGCGTTTGACCTGGGATTTCGATTGTTTTTGCCTTTTTGCGCTCAAAAAGTAGGGCCCGCCGCAGGCGACAAGCCACTGACAGGAGACCCATTATTAAGACGCCAAACGTGGGCTTTCCAAGCCGTAGGATCCTATCGGCCTGGAAGACCGAGCTACACCGGGGCTGCTTATCAATTGCAGCTCCTTACTTCTATGCTCTCTGTAAATCCCCCATAGCTGCATGATACGGTCATTCTACTGCCGGAATTTATGGCATAAGTTCCGTCGCTTTGCACCGTACCGTCCCCCGACGTTACCGAAAACGCTGCCTCGGTCATCACCGAAAACTTGATCCCGTTGTCATAGCTAATGATGGGATTGATCCTAGGCTCGCGGCTACCGGGATTATCTAGGTCACTGGCGCAGTAAGTCTGAAGTTCCATCCCGATTATCTCCGCTTGGGAACTGCCCTCTAAAAAGAGTCTCAAGGGAATGTCTATTCTCGCCTGCCAAAACGCCGAAGAGTGGTTCGCGCCGGGTACTTCGTAGTAGTACACGTTTCGCCCATAGTCTAGCTCTACGGCTTTGAAACGATCTATCAGCCCCACAAAATTGCGCCACTCTGCCGTTCCCCGGTCAAAGTAAAAAGCCCTGGGAGAGGCAAGGCCTGAGGGGCGCAAGGCTTCCAAGGATTCATTGAACAGGGCGCGATCCCCCACCCAATAGGAAGGAGACAAGGCGGCGGTAAAGGTAAAGGCATTGGGATACTTAATCCCAGCCCAGGTGGCGTGTAAGCCACCCAGCGAAATGCCAAACAGGGCTCTTCTAGTGCTCTTGTAACGGGCTTCTACAAAGGGGATTACCTCATCTACAATCGCTTGGGTATAGGCCTCTGCACCTGGTGTAAAGGTTCCGTAAGTGTCGGTTAAGTCCCCATCTTCATAGGCAGAAAAACGCTCCCCCCTGCTGGTACTGGCGGACAGACCTACCATGATAAAGGGATCTACCTCCAGGGAGGTTAATCGGCTAAACACTTCCGCGAAAAAGTCGCCATCGTTGCAATAGAGGGTAGGATAACGCTTGTTTTCGTCATAAGCGGGCGGCAGGTGAACCTCCAAACCAATGTCTCCCACCTTAAATTGCTCCGTGGTATAGGTATCACTGACTTGCTGGCTTGTATCAACTGGAGCAGGCGTAGGGGTAGGTTGCGGAGTGGGCTCTACAGGTTCCTCTTGGCAGGAAAGGAGGATACACATGAAGAATATCCACCCAAAGGTGAGCAGTTTTGACGGCGAAAGACACATGGCATTAAGGTAAATAAAAAATATGCCGCTTAATAGGACATGCTTACCAGAGACAGGACACCTTCCGCACTTGTAATCCACGCCTAAAATTCACCGCTTACTCAACCTTTTCACCAAAATATCCCTCCACCCGAAACCCCTTCACCTCACCCTCTTCCCATACAAAGGTGAAATAGGTCCCACTTGTCTTGCTAAAGTAGCTGCTATCGCTTTCAGGCAGAAGCATGATGGGCTCATTTATGAATTCAGCCTCTACTTCTAATCCCTTATCCTTGATCGAGACCTGGGCCATCCCCAGGTCTGGGAATTGATAGGTGCCCACTAGGGGGCTACGCTCTTCGATCGAGGTACTATTAACGGTCCGCATAATGGGTTCCACTCCTGGCAATTCGTATTCCTCCGCTATGGCCAATAGGATTTCCTGCATGATGCTCCCATTGTCTGAATTGACCATGATGACTACCGCAACGGGATCTTCCTTCCAGGCGACCATGTCGGCCCGGAAGCCCTCGTCTGCGCCCCCATGCCCAAAGGTATGCTCGCTCGTGGTCGGACCCAGTCCATGGTCATTCATACCCGGAGTGAGCATTTCGGCTACTGTCTCTGCTCTCAATAGTCCGTCTTCCTGGCCTTGGTAAATCTGCTGGATTTCTTTGGCCCAAAGGATCAGTTGGGAGGGAGTCGTCCACAGGCCTGCGGCCGCCATCTCAGGATAGATGGGCCATTTGCCTTCGACCTCATCTCCATTGGCTCGGTACCCCGTAGCGGCAATGGAATGATACTGGGCTGGAAGAGGATTTTCAAAGGTACTGGCCATCATGCCCAGCGGGTTTAAGACTTCCTCTTGCATCAAGTCAGGGAAGGACTTCCCTGCCAGGTCTGAAATCATCACTTGCATGATGGTGTATCCGCCCCCTGAGTACATCCAACTTTCTCCTGGCTCTTTGTACACCCGCACGGAGTCGGTGTTGCCTTTACCATCCAATACCTCGATGGGACTAGGTATGGTGTCCCCTTTGTCATAGCCGGGGAAGCCCCACACGGTTAAGCCGGCAGTATGGTTGAGTATTCTTCGGGTGGTCACCTTTTCATCGGTCGTAAACTCATTGTCAGGCAGCTTCCAACTGGATAGGTAATCATTGACGTTGGCATCTAAGCTGATGGTCTCTTCTTCTGCCAGTTGGTGGGCACGTGTGGCGGCCACAGGCTTACTGATTGATCCTGCCAGGAACATGGTCTCACTGGTTACCCGACGATTTTCAGATAAGTCCGCAAAGCCATAGCCTTTGGCCCATTCGATTTTACCCTCATTGATAACCGCAATGCTGACACCGGGAATGCCGAGTTCCTTGAGCCGTTCTTCGATGTTGTAGCGGGGGATGCTGTCCCCTTGGATTTGGAGGATGGGTTGGAGGCCGTTTTCTATGCGCGCGATTCTTGCTTCCAGAGCTTGGGTTTCGCTGGGAGGCTCTGGGGCGCAGGCGATGAGGATTGATAGGAGGAAGGTAAGGATGGGGGTTCTCATAGGGAATGGGTGGGTTGGAGTGTTTCTTCTTAAGTAGGCTAAGTTCACCTGGCCAAACAAGCTTTATGAAATTATCTGTGTTGAATTAGCAGAATACACCTTAGAGGCGCCAGTGCGCATGCCATATAGCTCTTAATGCTGTTGTATAGTGACGTTACAGCATGAACCGGACAGCTTGGGGAAAAACACTATTGACTGAAAGTCTTCCTTACTCCAAAGAAGCTTAAGGAATCATAACTCAAAGGTATTCAGGGTAGCTTCTTTCAGACTGATTCAAGGACATGTTCTAAAGAAAAGCTTTTTAGACGCGGAAGCGAGACGCACTAGTTTTAACTCCCTCCGAGACCAAATAAAGTTCCTTGTCAATTTAAACCCTCACCATTGTCATTTTTACTTTCGAACTCGGAGTTCAAATACAATAATTCCGAAGCCCAAAAATCCGACTGGTCAAAAAAGTCCAGACGTATCATTTGAAGGGCTGAAGATAACTTATCTATTTGCTGTCTTGTGTATAATGACTCAAGGAATGCATCTTGCCCCAGTTCTTCTTGGACCAATAGGACAAATTCTTGGTAACGTAGCATCGATACAGCTAGCTCCCCTACAGAAGCGTTCATTACCTCCGAAATTGAAAAACCTAATTCGTGGTCCAACAAAACCACCCTGTCTTTTTTCTTCGAATCGATGCAGATTGGATTCCCCGAACCATCAGATCCAAGCACCCAACAGTTTCTTGCCTCTTCTGCTATCTGTGCATCTGGATAACAAGCACATATGCTTTTTATTTCCATGCATTGACCTCCAGAACCAAATGATAAAAATGGAGCTCCTTCATCAGGAAATCCCCCTTTAAGCCATTCTTTCGTGCTATATAAAAAAGGCAAAGCATTTAAATCCTCCGTTGGAATTTCCAACCATCCTCCTAGATTAATGTCCAACCATGTTGCTTTGAATTGTTGAGGTTCCATAGCTTAGTTATATCTAACTTTGGAGATGTTCATGATTGAAGTGCGCTCGATATGCTACCTCAGCTTTACTTGAAAGGTAGCCCCAATTCTTTGGCAGTCCACTTGGTTTTCTTTTCCATCATATCCGTGAGGCTCTTTAGCCCTACCAAATGCTGATGCACTTTGGCAGTCTTACCATTCCCCTTTAGCACCAGATATCCAGCCATTGCATTAAACTTCGCCTCGCTTATCTCCTGCCACTCTATGGTTGTCTTCCTCCCACTCCAATTACTTGAGAATATTTGCTCCTCATCAAAGTTCACCCGATGGTTTGTATACCAAAACAGAGGAGGTAAAATAAGAAGCAGAGAGAATAGCCAAATAAAGACCAATAGGGTTATAGGGT
>CAZFPQ010000344.1:0-6825 GCA_964521065.1 uncultured Bacteroidia bacterium
GGAGTGTCGCCTTTCCGATAAACCGGAATCTTCGAGCCGCGGGCCTTACTTTTTTCAAAAAAAGTAAGCATCCCGACTCGTCGGGACTGCATTCCAGGCCTACGTGCCATGCCGCCCCAGTCCACCGAATGCCGACCAACGCCGCCTCAAGCAAGATTTTAGACGGTCACGTATCAAACCGGTGAGGCGCCCTCAGAACCCAAGAAGGCGATACGATGAAATTACGGAGCTATTGAATTTCTATTGGTTTCCGTAACAACGCCCCACCGGATATCAATTTTTTTGCCCTAAAATCAGGCTTGTAAAGCTTGATCAAGGTCTGCAATCAGGTCCTCAGCATCTTCTACGCCGACGGATAAGCGTATCAAAGAATCCTTGAGGCCAGACTTGGCGCGTTCCTCTGGGGGAATAGACGCATGCGTCATGCTAGCTGGGTGTCCAATCAAAGACTCTACTCCTCCAAGGCTCTCAGCGAGCGCAAACAGATGGGTACCGCTCAGGACTTTCATGGCATCTTCCATGTGGTCTCCTTTGATGGTGAAACTGACCATGCCTCCGAAATCTTTCATTTGTGATTTGGCGATTTCATAGGATGGATGATCCTCAAAACCAGGCCAGTTCACGGTATCCACCCGAGGGTGACTGCGGAGGAAGTGAGCCACTTTGGCGCCGTTTTCTGAATGTGCCTTCATACGGAGATGAAGGGTCTTAAGGCCACGTAGGACCAGGAAGCAATCCTGGGGGCCAGGCACCGCCCCACAGCTATTTTGTAGAAAACGAATTTTCTCATGTGCCTCTTCATCGCTGGTTACGATGCAACCCATGACCACGTCAGAGTGTCCTGCGATGAACTTGGTGATAGAATGCATGACAAAATCCGATCCTTGATCCAAGGGATTTTGTAGGGCAGGGGAGGAGAAGGTGTTGTCTGTTACTACCTTGATCCCATGTTCATGGGCAATTTTACAAGCCGCGGAGATGTCGATAACTCTGATGAGGGGGTTGGTCGGAGTTTCGAGCCAGAGCATTTTGGTCGCCGGGCTGATCGCTGCTTCGAGCTTGGAAAGGTCACTAAGGTCAATGAACTTAAACTTGATTCCATAAGGTTCAAAAACCTTGGTGAATATTCGGTAGGTACCGCCATATAAGTCATTGGTTGAAATAACCTCATCACCGGGTTTTAGCAACTTGATGAGGGTATCAATGGCGGCCATACCCGAAGCGAAAACAGACGCATACTTCCCATTTTCTAGCGCGGCTAAAGCATTCTCTAGTGCAGTTCGGGTCGGGTTTTGAGTGCGGGCATATTCATAGCCTTGGTGGTCACCGGGGGCAGCCTGCACATAGGTACTGGTTTGGTAGATAGGAGTCATGATGGCTCCTGTACTAGGGTCTGGTTCTACCCCTGCATGAACGGCTTTGGTCCCAAATTTCATATAGTTGGTTTTTTATTCAATTTATCGAAGCAATACTTACCTGTCTGTTAAGATAGTTTGGACAGGCAAAGGTTAAGGTCAAAATTCCTGTAAGCTAGCAAAAGGCAGACATTTGCCGTAAAAATAACTTTCTGGTAAATTCGTCTAACTGCATAGGCCGGTTTAGGGTTTCGGGTGAATCAGCATTCCAACCATTGATCCTCCTCGGCCCTCTATCTGTCTAACACCCAAATCAATCGCTATGGCCAAGTTGAATTCTGCCGAAAATAAGATTCTTGACGAGATTGCGGCCTGGAAAGCCGGACAACCCAGTTTTCTCAACCGTGCTACAGATTTTGTGAGCCGACCTATCAGTTGGGTTACCGCCAAAATCATCCCTGATGACATCAAAGATAGCATCAATGGTGTGACAGAAAAGGTGGTAGAAAAGGTGCAAGACCTCTCACAATGGACAGTAGATCCCAAAAGCATCATTCAAGAAACCAAGGAGTTTGATATCGTAGCCGAAAACATTGCAGACCTGAAGAAGACATCAATCCAAAATCTAGACAATGTAGCCCAAACTTTTATTGAGTCAAATACCCGGGTCGGAACGGTTTCTGGGGTCGGGACGGGATTGGTTGGCTGGCCAGGCTTGATTGCTGACTTACCCACTTTATTTACCCTTTCTCTCAGGACGGTACATCAAATTGCCCTCTGCTATGGCTACGATGTCTATAACGAAGACCAGGGAGCAGATATCAAGGCCTTTGAAATGCAGTACATGATGCAAGTATTCAAGATTGCGACTGCCTCGGATAAAGTCCAGAAGCAACGTGGCCTATCCGAATTAAAAGATCTGGAGGCAGGAAGGTACTCTGAAGTTTATGGAGAAATATTGGGTGATTTTTCCACCAAACAAATTAGCCGCGGGGCTACTACCTTTGCTTCCCGTCTGCTCATCAAGGAAATCATCGAACGAACCATTACCAAGAAAGCTGTAGGATTAGTTCCGGGCCTAGGTGCGGTGTTCAATGGGGGATTCAACTACGTATATCTCAAGGACGTAGGAGAGTCAGCTTACATGATTTACCGGGAGCGTTTCTTGTTAGACAAAAAAGGTCGTCAACGCATCATCTCGGTGGATATAGATTAATCGCCTCATCCACTTCTCTCGTACTCTCATCATCGGGATTTCCAGTTGTGAGAAAATACTTCCCAGCTTTCAGTTTGATAGGCTTCTGTGCCAATGAAATGGAGGATGGGAAGTAAATCTTTGGCCGTACGATAGCCGGGAATGGGTTGGATCATGTTGAACTGGGCATCTAATAACACCACGGTGGGATAAGAAAGCTTCCCTTGCAAAAGAGCTGCTGCCAGTTCATGGTAGCCCCTGCGGCCACTAGGGACGTATTTATACGTAATCCCACCGAGTTCTATCTCTCTTTTGGCCTCTCCGTCAAATTTCACTGGGTAAAATTCCTGGCCTAAAATCTCCTGGACTTTTTTGTCGCGAAAAGTGGTGGCGTCCATTCGCTTGCACCATCCACACCAGTCGGTATAAACATCCACAAAAATGGCTTTATCGTCATTGGGGTTCTCAGCTTTTATTTTAGCAACCTCTTCTATGGTGTACCAACGAAGCTCACCTTCGTCTTGAGAGATGACTGGAGCATGGGTTGCTCCCAATCCTAACATAGCCAATATGGCGATACCCAAAATCAATTTGAGCTTATTCATAGCGAAATAGGTTTTATGCTTCAAGTAATAAAGCTGACGGATAGGAGATGGTCGCCTAACCGTCAGCTTATGAATTATTTTAAAGTGTAGAAGAGTCGGTAGAATAAAAAACGAAAAAAGGTAAATACCTTTCCAAACAGCATCTTAGCGGGAATACCTAATCCCCAATAGGAATGTCTATGCGGTTAAATGGTGTTGAGGGACGGTCATCGTCTCCTTTGTTGTCCCCATCGGGGTCTGGCCACCACTTCTCTCCTAGGGTTTTGCCCAGGGCTGTTCCTCCCATGGATCCAATCATCCCACACATATATCCCAACATTCCCCCTGTGGCGGTACCTAAGCCGGGAACCAAAGAACCTAAGATAGCCCCAGCAGTGGCTCCGCTGATGGCCCCTCCGGTTCCTCCCACGTTTTCAACAGATTTTACCTTGTATTCTCGGGAATCAATTTTGCCTTGCACCAGTTCCATGGTGTGTTTTCCTTGGTCAACGAGACCGAAAGAGATGGCCGTAACTAAATTATACCGACCTAAACGCTTTACAAACGCTTGGCCAAATAGTTTGGCGAGGGCAGTCTTGGCGCCTTCACTTAAGGCCAAAGCTGACCCTGTTCGAACGCCATTTTCCATTGCCGCGTTCGAGGCTTTGTGCACCATTCGGTAGGTGAATTGCTTTTCATCAATCTTGCCCGTCCGGAAATCTTCAAAACTTTGCCCTCCCTCTTTCATCATCTCACGCAATCCAGACATCATGGCTGCGGCTACAGTATTGATCCCAATGTCAGCTATGACTGGGATATCGGGATTGATGGGGTCTTCTAAAGCTTGGATAGGGATATGGATGATAGATGATTGCTCCGTCATACTCATTTCTTTCCTCAGTTTTGGCGTTGAGCCACTCTACTCTACGTAATTTAGCGGAGGGAGGTTGAATTTCCAAGATTTTTGGCCAAGCTTAATTGCAAGCGACCAGGTTAGACCTCCTTATCAAGTTCTGAACAACTATCATCAAACATTAGGTCCCCTAGCTACGTATCCTGGGTCGTTTGGGCATGGGTTTTGCCTTTTGTGCAAGCCGAGGGCTTCGAATTTTACCTCACTCCCCACAGATCCTCGAAGCCTTGGTATCTTTTGCCTCAGACCCTTACCTTTGAATAAGTTTCGCCATTTTTCGATCAAGCAATTGGTATGAGTGACCAAAACAAGCCTGAAGATTTGACCCCCGATTTACCTCAAAAGCCTGCCGCTAGTCCAGAACCCGCGGTCCCAAAGGCTAAGCCTCAGCGGAGCTACAAATGGCCGCGCCGTTTCTTTTTCACCCTGGTGGGAGTTGGGGCTCTCTCAGTTCTGGTTTTTCTGGTAGTCTTAGCCTTTGATCTACCTAGTACCAGTGAAATCGAAAACCCAAATTCAGACCAGTCTACCCAGCTTATCTCCTCTGATGGACAGGTACTTCATAAGTACTACTCCCGGGAAAATCGGATGAACCTTCAGTTGAATGAGATTTCACCCTATGTGGTGGATGCCCTCATCGCAACCGAGGACGTACGCTTCAATGAGCATTCAGGGATAGATCCTCGTTCCTTTTTCTCCATTTTGAAAGACATCATTTTTGGGGAAGAGATTCGGGGCGGCTCTACCATTACCATGCAATTGTCGAGAAACCTATATGATAAGGTAGGCAACGAGAATAAGTGGATCCGAAAGGTAAAAGAGTACCTGGTTTCTGCCTATATCGAGCGGCGTTTTACTAAGCGCGAAATCATGGAGGCTTACTTAAATACGGTGAACATCTATGGTACCTCTTATGGCATTGAGACGACCTCCAATCGATTGTTTGATAAAAGTGCGAAGGACCTAACCGTAGAAGAGGCGGCTTTGGTCGTAGGGATGCTCAAAGGGCAGGGGGTGTATAATCCTTTTCGATATCCAGAGCGTACGGAGAAGCGTCGAAATACCATCCTTAGTCAGATGGTTAAATATGGAGTACTCGATTCTACCGAAATCAGTATCGATAGCCTCCGAGCCATTCCCATCAGTCAATCTCTAGCCACCCAGGAGCAGACCCATGTCAAAGGATTGGCTCCTTATTATCGTGAATACGTTCGGGAATGGCTAAAGCAATGGTGCATAGAAGAAGAAAAACGCAGTGGCAATAAGTACAACATTTATACCGATGGATTGCGGGTATACACCACCCTCAATGCTCGGATGCAAGCCCATGCTGAAGAGGCCATGCGTACTCACCTCAAGCAGTTGCAAGCTGATTTTGACCGGGTTGAGTCCAGAGGGAAGCGTCTATTTGACCGTGACCCTTCTATCATTATTGACCTCAAACGCCAAACCCCACGTTATAAAGCGGCCCTACGAGAAGGGAAGACAGAGTCTGAGATTGAAGCCGAATTCCGCAAAAAAATTCCTATGCGGATCTTTAGCTGGCAAGGAGAAATTGATACCCTCATGTCTCCTTTGGATTCAGTTCGTTACTACGCACGCTTCTTGGAGTCCGGTTTGATGTCCATTGACCCTCGCTCTGGACACATCAAAGCTTGGGTAGGCGGCATTGACTTCAAATACTTCAAATACGATCATGTACGTCAAGGCAAGCGTCAGGTCGGCTCTACTTTTAAGCCCTTTGTGTACGGGACGGCAGTAGAGGCAGGCTATACGCCTTGCACCATCGAGTTAAACCAGCCTGTCACCTTCGAAAATGTAGGGGGTGGCCGCTGGTCGCCCAAAAATTCGGGTGGGGAGATTGGAGGAAAAATGACTCTGCGGCAGGGACTTGCCAATTCAGTAAACCTGATTACAGCTCGCCTGATGAAACAGGTTGGTCCTACAGCTGTGGCGGATTTTGCTTATAAATTGGGCATAAAAACAGAACTTGATGAGGTACCATCTCTCTGTCTGGGAACCACGGACTTAAATATTTACGAACTTACCCATGCCTACAGCACCTTTGCCAGTATGGGCATTCGCCGAGAGCCCGTTTTTATCACGCGGATTGAGGACAAAAATGGCAAAGTGCTAGCGAATTTTGTTCCCGAAGAAAAGCGGGTTATGAACGAGGAGGATGCCTATATGATGGTAGAACTCCTCAAAGGAGTGGTAAACTTTGGTACCGCTCAGCGCCTCCGTTACCGCTATAAACTTCGCAATGACATTGGTGGTAAAACGGGAACCACACAAAATCAATCTGATGGCTGGTTCATGGGCATCACTCCCAATTTGGTAACAGGGGTATGGGTAGGCCATGCTGATCGTCGTATGCACTTCCGCTCTATCAAGTATGGTCAAGGAGCAAACATGGCGCTGCCTATCTGGGCCGAGTATTATCAGAGCCTGTATAGCGACCCCATCATAAGTGTGCCTGAACTTAGTTTTGAGCGGCCCGTTGGAGTCAATATAAACCTAGCCTGTCGTGATGTAAATGAGGTAGAGGAAACGCCCGTGCAACAAGCGCCAGCTAGCGCAGATGACTTTGATAATTTTGATTGATAGAGGCTAATCTGATGTGTCTTGGCTCATTTTGAAGCCAAAAGCCACCGAGAATTCTTGTTCTCGGTGGCTTTTAGTTGAACTTGGTTTGGAACTTCATTACATCAGCCATAACCTTCTTATCTCGCCTCTCGCCTCTCGCCTCTCGCCTCTCGCCTCTCGCCTCTCGCCTCT
>CAZFPQ010000345.1:0-6812 GCA_964521065.1 uncultured Bacteroidia bacterium
GGTAATGACCACCTCCCCGTTGGCGCCGTTCTCTTGAGCTCGAACCAAGACAGGGGCATAGGGGATGCTGTCCTGCATGATTATACTCAGCTCATTGGAAAGGACACTTTCGCCTTTGCCATTGTAGGCCGCCACGGCAAAATAATAAGCCTGTCCTTCCTGAAGGCCTTTGATGCGCGCCCCAGTGATGTTACCCGCATCGAGCTCTTGGGTATAGACCCCGGGAGTGGTACCCACCTTCAGGCGGTAGCCGACAGCATGGGGCACGCTGAACCATTCGGCAGAAATCCGGCCATTGGTGGGATGTAACTTTTCTAAGACGGGAGCCACAGGAGTGGAGATTTGTGCATGGACCAGGTTGGAAACAGGGCTGCTCCCCTGCCCATTAAAGGCTTCTATGCGAATGAAATAGGTCTCTCCATCTGCCAACCCGGTAAGGCTGTACTCGGTGGTTTCAGCACCTGAAAGATTGACCACCTGATCTAGGTTCCCTTCATCAGTCCCGTAGCGAATGCGGTATCCATCGGCGTTGCTGCGTTGCCACCATTTTAATTTTATCCCGTCACTTAGTACCTCAGTCAAGTAAATTCGAGGAGATAATGGAGCTAGCTGGGCTTTTTTCCAGCTTACTACCGCAATCCCATAAGCAGGAAGCCGAACGATTCCTCCTAGTAGGGTATCTTGGATGAGCATGAGCGACTGTCCACTCTGAATGTTGTCCGTAGTCAGCAAGGTCAGAAACAGGGTGTCGCTCAGGGCAAGCCCGTCTAGGCTCAAGCTGATTTCATGAGTTTGGTCGGATTTGTTGGTAAACAGCGCATAGTCCAATCCATAATTTCCTTTCAGTGCTTGTCCGTAGAAAGCTTCCACACTGCTAATCGAAGTGTTTTGGTTGTTGGCGGGTAGCATCAACTGTGTCCCTGTAACCTGGTTGCCATAGAGATGGGTAGACGCATTAATGGCTTCGTTAAATAGGTTAAACACCCGGCCATTTGCGGTCAAGCGTAAGCCTTCCAAAATGGTATCTGGATTGATGGCATAGTTTCCGTCGTAGGCTGCTACGATCCTCCCCGCGCGGTTGACGGCGGGCCCCGCCGAAGAGGATACCCGATGATGACCCAAGAAACGAACTTGCTCGTGGTCTAGCATTCGCAACAAGTATTCAGCCGCGTACATGCCGTTCATGTATGTCCCAGATAGGGCACTGTTGAAGGTATTCCACTCTGTAACGTGGACGGGAGCTTGTTGGGGCCAGCCCGTATCGTAGATGTCCTGCATGGACTCCTGACTGATATAGGCCAAGCCTCCATTCATGCGGGTCAAGGCCCGAGCAAAATCGTCATTTTGACCAAATACAGCGTAGGAGTGCTTGCCCAAGATGTCCCAATAAGGGGTACCATAGCCTTCTATGCCATTATTTCCTTTTCCAAAGCCCATGTCATCCCAGTCGTAGTTGAGGGAAATCTTGGCGCCAGGATAGTTGGCGCGGATGCTGTCTGCCATCACCTTGACCCGGGTAGCATAATCGCGCCCGTGGTTGTAGAAATAGTGGTTTCGCCCTGGGATAAAAAAGTAAGGCTCATTGCACATCTGCCAATCCTCGACTAAGATGTGGTTGTCAGCACAGAATTTAGCCAACGCAGCGGCACCTTGTGGGCTGTCGGTGAAGCCATTGAAGGTGATGATCAACTTGGCTTCATTCTCCCCGAGGAGTTGGTACAAGTCGTGTAGCTTAAATGCCCCTTTTGCATCAGAAAGTTTGTAGTGACGAAAAAATCCCGCGTTGGGGTCATTGCTTTCCCCTCCTTTAACCATCTGATCCGCCCATTCAATTTCAAAGTAACCCGTCCGGGCATTGAAGGCATCACCGGTGGTCCCACTGAAAAACCGCAGCCAACCCGCATGGAGGGTGTCGATGGCTTGGCGAAATTCAGGGTGGGTATAGGTATAAGTATTGTCAATGATGCGGACATTGAATCCGCTCATGGCTTCCTCTAGGTCATGTCCTTGGCTGCTGAGCACATTGAAGTTCAGGCTCACAGGAACTTTTGCTAACAAAAAAGCTGCAATGGCTTCACGCAGATCTTGGGTTGCTTGATCTATTTGAGCTTGGGTCGCTGAAGCATCGTCGAAAACAGTTTGAGCAGCCTGGATAGCCAAGTTCAGGGCATCTAGCGCAGCTTGAGGAAATTGTCCTACTTGGTTACCAACCACGGCCACACTGGCTAATTGATTTGCTTCAACCAAGGCAAGGCCCAAGGCACTCCGGTTAGTCACACTGAGGGTAAAATCGTCGAAGTAGAGGCTCTGCAGACTGGTGTCCCCATTGCTGTTGAACATGTATTGTTGAAAAATCTCTATTTCTGAGATCTCTGAGCTCGCCTGTAAAAAGGGACGATGCTGCGCTGCGGCTAGCTGAACGCCATCTACCGCCACTGACAATTGATCACTTGGCAGATCCACTTCGATGCTTACCAAGTAATCCTGGTTTTTGTTGAACTGGTTACTCGCAGAGCTGAGTTGGCTGGGTAAAAAGTCGGCCCCCAGGGCCTCCGCAATCAATATTCCATTGCCGTTGCCATTGTCAATCACCAACTGGGCGACGGTATCCTTTTGGGCATTGAGGAAATTGACGTAGGCTACCGTCCAATTTCGCTCTGAATTGACGATGAAGCTGAGGAAAAATTTACCGGTCTGGGCATCAAAGCTTCGCCTTACTCCGGGCTTGGGGCTGAGGTCTTGTCGGTAGTCCATCACCAAGCGCCCTTGCTGGGTAAATACCCGATCAGAACTACCAAATTCGACCCAGGCACTGTCAAGCGGCCCAGAAAAATCATCAAAAAATCCTCCCCCCTGAGCAAAAGTAATCAGGGGCAGAATCAAGCATGCGAGGGAGCAGATCTTTTTCATTAGGTAGGAAGTAGCTTAGGAAAGAGAGTTATGGGTCATTCAATTCTCAGCCTCCAAACTCATACTTCTCACGCAGATAAGCCACTGGTTGAAACCAGGAGCGAGGGGTTTGAGACAAAGAGGGAGGTTCATTCTCAACGTAATGCGATGTTGGACGCCAAAAGACGTCCAACATCGCGTGTTTTGATTCATCTCAATCCACCAAAACCAGCTTATCCTGGAGGGTCCAGTCGGGTCCTTGTATCTGAATGACATAAAGAGCCGGTGCTAGGGCTTCTAGGTTAAGCTTGAATCGGGGCTGAGCAGGTAGGGACCTTTTCATTACCACGCGTCCCTGCTGGTCTAGGACTTTGATGCATAGCTCTTCATGATAGGCCACGTCAACTTCCTCCAGGTTCAAGGTCAGCGTGCGGCCATGCAATGGATTGGGGTAGATCCTCAGAGAGGGTTGAGTCGATCTGAGTCGAGTGACCAAACTGCTTTGCCATTTGGTATTGTCGCCCGTCCAAGAAGTCGGTCCAAGGCGGAAGTTTCCTCCACTGCTATTCAAGTGAAGCCAATTGCCGCTACCTCGGTGTTGCAACCGGAACCATCCACCTCCGGCATCGATCCATTTCCATTGGACGTTGTTTCCTGTGCTACCAGCCCCAGTGATGTTCACATTCAGCCCATCATAGCTATGAAGCTTATCGCCACTGGCTTTGTGAACCAGGTAAAACCACCCTCCTCCTGCGTCTACTTCTTGCCACTGGACCCAGTCACCCGTACTAGTGCCGGAGTTTGAGCCGGCCTCATGGGTATTGGGATCTGCCCAGAGGCGACGCCCACTAGAAGAATGGTTGATGAATTGGTAGGTAGGAGGAGGAGTCAACCCGCTAGCGCTTAGGTGAACATAGGTTTTGGCAGGGATGGTTACCACGATCTGAGCGCCTCCGTTATTGATACTGGTGCTGACCGTACCTCCATAGTCCTGCTTGCTGACGCTGCTCACGGTGTATCCTTCTTGGAGATTGATATACATGGTCCGCTGTGCTCCATCCACGTTGCAAAGGTGAATCTCTAGGTTGTTGCCGTCTTTGAAGGCAGCGAGAATTCCATTGCGGTTGTTGGTTTCTACCCTTCGGGCGGCTCCTTTTCCGCTAGAGTAATCAATGAGGCGCTTGGTGGCGGCATAGTGGGTGCCATTGCTGCCGTCGTCCTTGATGATGCGGGGTACGGTTTGGTAGATGATCATTTTTTCAATTCCAGCCGAAATAGCGGGAAGCATATGCGCAATGCCTTCAGCGGTACTTTTGGCATAAAGAGTGGTTTCGGTAAACCATTCGGGCTTGCTACCGGCTGCGGCAAAGTCGGCCCATTCGGTGTACGCATTTAACAAATTGGGCTGAGCTCCACCAGATACATAATTGTGAGCCCCCGCTACATCGATGCCACTGCCAACTGCCGCATATTTCGTATCAGCGCCACCTAAGCCCCAAGTTTCTACGCCAACCAAGGTTTTGCCAAAATCCAGATCGGTGTAATCGTTGAGGTTGGCCCCGTCTTCATTCCAAGGACCTAGGTAATCTACTAGGCTGCTCCCTATTTTGTCGTTGACCAAGGTCTGCATCCAAGATTTATATTTGTCCAAGTTAACATTATACAAACCAGGATTGCTACAGCCGCTGCACAGCATCCATGAAGCGAACTTGTGCACGTTGTGGGCATCGTTTAGGTCGCCGTTCGGCTTGAAGGTTCCATCGGTATTGGCCACACTGAGGTAGACGTCCATGCCCTTGGATGAGACGTCTTGGGCGTAGTCACGCACGTCTAGGTGGCGGCTGTCTCCGGTACCCCAGCGGGCAATCATCGGTACCCGTATGAGGTCCATCTGGAGGTCGTTTTTCATCTTGTTGTTGACAGTACTTACCGCATTGTTGTCGATAATCCGCCACATGGTGAGTTTGACGTCTCCGCCATAGGTCACGCCACTGCCACGAGACTGGTCGGGCCAAATCTTCAGCGTTTGGCCTTCGGCCAAGCGAGGCAGGATAGCTAGGATCGCCATGATCCAAAAGAGTTTTAGAAGGGATGAGTTTTGCATGAGATCAGAGTCCTTTTAATGAGTGAAACAATTCAGAGAAAAGGCATATCCTGATTTCGAATTTTCAAGGTGTAGTTTCATCTCAACTTTGGCCCCTTCAAAATGCCGCTCTACCAGCTCCAAAGCCATTGGGGCAGCCTGAGGGTCTACACCTGAGACATTTTCTGATACAGATAAACTCAATTTGACCTGAATATCCCGCCTACTTTTGCCCACAAAGGCTTAGCTTAGGGAAATCCTAATCTTCTCTTGCCATGCGCGCGCCTTCTCTCACCCAACTGATATGTAGCCTACTCGCCTTGAGCCTCTGGGCTTGCCATCCTCCCTCCCCGACTCCCACCAATGTGCTCATCATCCTGGCGGATGACTTTGGGGTAGTAGATCCAGGATTCAGCGGCAGCCAATATTACCAAACCCCTCATCTGGATGCCCTGGCAGCCCGTTCCGTACAGTTTACCCAGGGCTACGCCAACTGTGCGGTATGCAGCCCCTCTAGAGCAAGCATCCTTACGGGGCAGTTTCCAGCACGCCATGGCATCACCGACTGGATCGGTGCTAGGTCGGGCGAAGCTTGGCGTACCCACCGCCGCCATACCTCCCTGCTTCCCGCTGATTATGAGCATGTACTGGCTGAGCAGCACCTAACCCTCGCAGAAGCCTTTCAGCAGGCTGGTTACCAGACTTTTTTTGCGGGCAAGTGGCATTTGGGAGAAGAAGGGTCCTATCCTGAAGATCACGGCTTTGCCATCAACCGTGGGGGCTTTGAAAGTGGAAGCCCAAAAGGTGGCTATTTTTCACCTTGGAAAAACCCATCCCTACCCAACCGAAGGCCTGGTGAAAACCTAAGTCTGCGCCTAGCTGACGAAACGGTAGACTTTTTAGAAGCCCACCAAGATACGCAGTTCTTGGCCTATCTTTCCTTTTATGCGGTGCACGGCCCCATCCAAACCTCTCAGGATCGCTGGCAGGTGGCACGTCAACGCGCTGATAGTTTAGGCATCGCCGATTCGGGGTTTGTGATGGAATCTCATTTACCGATCAGGGTGCAGCAAGACAATCCCATTTATGCAGGCTTGGTACAAACCATGGATGAGGCCATTGGCCGGGTATTGGAGGCGCTGGAGCGCCTGGGACTAGATGAAAACACCATCGTGGTCTTTACTTCTGACAATGGAGGTGTGGCTTCTGGTGATGCCTATGCCACCAGCAATCTGCCATATCGAGGGGGCAAGGGCTACCAGTGGGAAGGAGGAACCCGCGTGCCCTACTTGATCCACCTACCTGGCCAGACAGAAAGCAAAAATGTGGCTACAGCAGCCACAGGGGCTGACATTTACCCGACCATGCTGAACCTATGCGATTTGCCTTTGCAGCCTGCCCAACATTTAGATGGCCAAAGCCTCAAACCTTTGATAGAAGGAGATACCCTTGGAGATCGTCCACTGTACTGGCATTATCCCCATTATGGGAATCAGGGAGGCTCTCCCCATTCTATCTTGCAGCAAGGCGGATGGAAGTTGATTCACTTCTGGGAGGATGGCCATCAAGAGCTTTACCATCTGGATACGGACCCCTATGAAGGTCAAAACCTGGCCGAGAAGGAGGAAGGACGTACTCAGTCCATGCAAAAACAGTTGATGAATTGGCTGGTCAAGGTCAAGGCCCAGCAACCCATACTCAACGATGCCTTTGATCCAGCCCTGGCTGCCTCTCAATACCAGGACAATCGCGAAAAGCTAATGCCTCGATTGGAAGCCCAGCGAAGGCGGTTTTTGCAAGAAGACTTCCAGCCCAATCCAGACTGGTGGGGCAGTGATAC
>CAZFPQ010000346.1:0-5061 GCA_964521065.1 uncultured Bacteroidia bacterium
CTCATCCACCTTACGTCTGACCCCGTCGATCCAGCCAAAGCAGAGTAATTCATCCAGCACCTCTGAAGTAGAGACATATTTATCGGGGACGCTTTTCTTATAAGTCACCAGCCAGATGCTTGTCGTTTGTGCGTGGTGAGTGGTAAGCCAATCTCTTAGTTCCTCTGAATGGGTGATTGCTACCTGTTCAAAGTTCTCCGTCTGTACCATGTTCAAAGTCATTTGCGGACAGGCTATGGCAAGTTGTACTTGATGAGGTACTATCTCTCGCCTCAGGGTCTAGGTTGCCGTCTTGGTGATTAGTAAATGTCCGCAGTATCAATCCCCTGCTAGGCATAATTGTTCGAATGCCATGAATTTTCGTGGGGGACAGCTAGACCTGGGGCATGTGTGCCTCGCCCCAAGTCTTCATGCTAGCAATGACGGGTAACAAGGACCTGCCCATGTCGGTGAATGAATATTCTACTCGGGGCGGTACTTCCGCGTAGATTTTTCGGTTCAATATTCCATCGGCTTCCAGCTCACGCAGCTGCTTGGTGAGCATTTGCTTGCTGATGCCCTCGATACCCCTTTGCATGAGACCAAATCGATCCACTCCCTTGGAGATGAGGAACAAAATGATGGGTTTCCACTTTCCCCCGATCTTATTCATGGTATAGGTCACCGGGCATTGGTAGGGCTCTATGGATTTTTTTTTGCTCATGGAGGATTTGTAAGTCATTGTAAATCAATAATAGTCATAAAAAGGAGACTATTAATTTTTTTTGTGACTACTTGTATATTTTGGACAAAGGTAGGTGATTGGGCCTATCAAATCAATTCAAATCTTATCAAAATGAATCTATCTATTCTATGGATAGCCCTTCCCTTGGCTGTCTTTATGCTCGGTACTTTCTCTGCTTTAGGCCAAAACAAAAACACTCGAGAAGTAGCCAAGCATCGGATCATGGAACCCAAGTCTTTGGAAGAGGTGAAGTCTTATGCAATCGGTGAGTGGCAGTCCCTGAGCGTGGAACTAAGACCTACGGAGGATCGCACTGGCAGTGGCGAGATTTTGCCTACCTATCTAAGGCGAAAGTTTGAATACTTACCTGGGGATAAATTTATCGGGACCATTACCCTCTTTGCAGACAATTACGGGCAAATGCCTTTGATGGAATTTGAGTTCAAAGGAGACCTGGTATGGGGGCAGGAACATCCCATTGCCGAAGGAGCTTGGGAGGTGGATTATGTCTTAAACCAAGGATTTGGGGTGACTCCCCTGCATGAGCAGGCAGCGCAAATGCTGAATGCGGCTTTACCAAAGGGAATGACTGCTTTTGAGGTCAATCAACAACAAGATATCCTCCAAAAGGCATTCCCCATGTTCAACATCGCTGAGGGGCAGATCGTGTCGGATTACGATTTGATCTATTTTCAAAATGGACTCTTGTTCATGGGAGCCAAACACGTGGATGGTACCCCCTTTGACCAAGCCGATCGCCGTCCTCATCAATTGCAAATTCCTTTACAGAAGGTATTTGGCAAATAACCCCATGGACAGCATATGGTGGGGTAGAGGCTCTCACCATCATGAGGGATCAAGATGGCCTTTTATCCAAACGGTCGTACGATGCCGCTTACGTGTTAAGCTGATCAAGATAAGCTTGGGCATTTACCAAGGGATTGAAGCCCAATTCACGTTTAGCCTTTTCGATTACATACACTCGGTCAATGGAGCTAGGCAAAGGCCAATTTTGGTCGGCAAAATAATCAAGGAGCCCAGGTAGCTTAATCCTGACAAGCGGGAGAGGATCGAATTTTAACTGAGTTAACTCCTCTGGAACGAAAGGCGACTGAGCGGAAATATTGTACAGACCATAGCCAATTTCCTCTTTCATTAGGGCCAATTGGTGCGCCGCTGCAACATCACTCAAAGCCAGGCCTCTGTACATGCGATACCAAAGTCGATCGGGTAGGGGTTCATTCCAAAAACGAGAAACTCGGAGGCAAATGCAGGATAGGCCTTCACTTCGATAAAAGTCTTGGCACAACTGCTCCGCCGTCAATTTACTGATGTCATAGATGTCCCGCGGTTGGGGAGGAACTTCCTCCGTGACCCACACGGCCTGATGATCGCTTTCTAGGGCATGCCCATAAAGCGAAGTGGTACTGGTATAAACCAGACGCTTGAGTCGAAAAGTCTTGGCTAATTCAAGCAAGTGAAGCGTGGCCTGGACATTGGTCTGGATAAACTGTTCGCGGCTGTGACTAGGCACATGGGGAGCGTGCAGCGAAGCGGTGTGGATGATGGCATCTACTTGCTTAACAGCCTTCTTGAGTAAGGTCCAGTCATTGAGGTCCCCTTGCAAGTGGGTGAGGGGACCTTCCCGTTGGTCTAAGCCCAAAACCGCATGGCCTTTTTGCTGCAAGAGTTGGGCAATTGCTAACCCAGCATGGCCGGAACTTCCGGTGACAAGAATCTTCACAATTTGCTAGCCTTTAGAGACGACCAAGGTTTTTCTGACCAAATCCTCTCTCGACAAACTCTCCACTAAGAAGCGCCCCAGCGCCTTTCTACTGATGATCAACCCTGGTTTAGGTTGCTGATGGAAGGTTTCCTGAACGACCTGAGGTCGTTTGGAATTAACCAAGCCCACCGGGCGAACAATGGTCCAAGGGAGGGCCGATTCCATCAAAATGGCCTCTTGCCTTTCGTGATCCTTGTACGCCACCCCGATGTTGCTGTGCTCAATGAACCAACGAAACCAGTTTGGGATATCCTGTTTGGTTTCACTCACCCCCCAAGCAGAACAAAGCAAGATCCGCTGAATAGAGGCGGTTTCTGCCAAGGGCAGCAGCGTACGCATGGTGTCTGACATGAGTGTGGGGGGCGTGCGCAGCGGAGCCCAGGGAAAATCGGATCTTCGTGAGACATTGAGCACGCTGATGACGTGGGAACATCCGGTGATGGCTTTACTGAGATCCTCTTTGGACCTCACATCTCCTTCAAAAACTTTGAGTTGAGGGTGAGCAGAGATTCGGCTGGCCTTGCGAGCCAGGCAATGTACCTGATGGCCTTGATCTATAGCGTGTTGAAGTACCCATTTTCCGGTCCGCCCCGTGGCGCCAAGCAGCAATATGTGCATAGAGTTACAATAGGGAAGGTTAACGAATCCGCTTCAGCAAGAACTTGATCTGTCCATTATGGTTGGATTCATGCTCACAGACGTGAAACCACTTGCAATAATTGTTGGTAGGTTTTCCGTCGAAAAAGGGTTCCGATTGCATCAGCCAATCATCGTCACGCTTAGCAAATTCTTCTTTGGTATGCGCCCTTACGCTTTCTAGTTTTTCTAGGTAGTAGTCGAGGTCGTAACCTTTAATGACTTTTCTCGCTTTTTTTCCTAAGCCCATGGGTACATCCCATTCTTCTTTGATTTTCTCGTCCCAGGTACCCCAATCAAGGCCCTCAAAGGTGTTTAGCTGATAATAGCGTTCGGTAGCCGCGAGGTGAAGCAGCATTGCTCCGATGGAGTTGGAGGTTTTATCGAACTGAAAGTCTAATTCCTTTTGGCTGAGATCTGAAACCGTTCTTAGCACCCAGGTTCGCATCATGGTCATGGTCGAAAGTAAGGTGCCAATATGAGGCGAGTAGCCTTCTTGGGGGCCAATCTGGTAGATGCTGTCAGCGGGTTGGGGCACGGATCCTTGGGCCCAGGCCTGAAAAGGTGCTGCTGCCATGCCGGCCGTTAGGAGAGATGCGCCTTTCAGAAAATTGCGGCGGTTGCTGGTTTTGGGGTTAGCCATGAGGGTATTATTAGATTTGAGGGAGGGTAATCGGCTAAAAGATAACAAAACCCTAGCATTATGACTTCGGCATCGTAAGCCTAAGTAGAAGCGATTGTTTTATTTTATTGATCTCTAGTTATGCTCTGAGCGCAAAGCTTGGCCACCCACTCACCTAACTTCTCAGGAGGGTTTATGAAGCGAATGGATATCTGCCTTGTATAACTTGGGTCGGAAAAGCTTATCACCAAACCCTGTCTAGTATCTTCCTGATAAATCCACTTTACTTGATGAACCTCTGTCTGCCCCTTCTGGGTAAGGGATACTTCAACAGGAGCTGCATAAGTAACCGGACCAAAAATTCGAGACATACCCAGTAAAACCAGGCTTTGAGGGCCTAGTAAGATATCTGCCCGGTCAAAATCGTAAATGGGTCTAGCTAGTCTGGGCAAGGACTTGCTTTTAAGCTTGGAGAGGTCATACCCATTTACCCGAACTTTAAGGTCTCGTAAGATCACCACTTCCTGAGGTAAAAAACTCTGATAGGCTTTGGCCCCAGCGTGGTACATGTGATAAATCGAACCATAGATGAACCCTTTTTGGGCAAGGAATCCCAGCAATAATAAGATGATTCCTATCCAAAATGCCTGAGGATGATCGTGATATACCTTGAAAAACAAGAAAACTCCCAAGCCTACAAAAGCAAGATTTAGGCCCCAGGAAAAGAAGAAGGGCAGTCGGTAGTTCCGGACAAATTGGAAAAAGTTTTCTGGTCGGTAGCTCATGGGGCCAAATGGGAAAGAGGTCGGTAAGGCATCTGTTTTCAAAGATTCCGTTTTCTTGGATCAGTTGGACCCGGAGGGCCATGAGACTTCCTAGACTTTGTTGGCTAGGGGGGGCTCAGTACATGGTATTGGGGTTGGCAGAGGTGGCCGGAATTTGCTGGATGGCGTCCCAGTGTTCACAGATTTTTCCTTGCTCATCGAAGCGAAAAAAGTCCATGGTCACATACTGGTCGTTGCCGGGCCAAGTTTGGTGGGTGTGAAGAGCTACGAGATCCCCCTCCGCAATACACCTCATAAATTCAATGGACTTCTCTGGGTATTCTCGCTGCATTCGCTCGAAGTACTCAATGAATCCGCTCAGCCCATCTGCCACATCAGGGTTATGCTGAATGTATTGATCCCCCACGTATTGGTCGACCGCAGACCTGGGGTTTCCCTCATAGGCTGTCCGATAAAAGGCAATGGCATTTTGCTTGTTCTGTTCTAGATCCATTTGGTTTCGGGTTAA
>CAZFPQ010000346.1:5161-6779 GCA_964521065.1 uncultured Bacteroidia bacterium
GTATTGATTCATCCCCTAAAGGAGTAAACCCGCTCCAATGGCAGCGGCAACGCCAAGGATTTTTTCTAAAGTGTCGTTTACCTCAAAAAAATGGAAACACCCCCAGCTAGTAAAATGAGGCTAAAGCCTATGCTGAAAAAACGGTTCTCAAAGTGATCCATAGCTTTGATTGCTAGAGGCTCAATACGGGTACAGGTGTCTACTCAAGGAGACCATTTGGGAACAAAGAATGTTTAGGCTACAAAAATATCTTCCCAGGGACCGGTAATAGCCAGAGTTTCTCCGTTCTCCTGAATATTCACAAACAAGGTCTTGCCTGAGGGGGAAAACACCACTCCTGCAAATTCTGAATCCGAACTGCGATTGATGGCAAATGGGGTGATCTGGCCTTCCTTGCTGATGTGGTGAATGCGGTTGAGCTTACCATTGTCTTCGCACACAAAGATGTCCCCGTTGGGGGCGATGGTGAGGTTGTCGCACATGTGGAGGACCGTTTTGTCATGAGACTCCATGAATAGCTCTAGGTGTCCTGGCTTCTTCATTTCGCGGCTAGTCCCTTCATGAGGGGAAAGGGTGTAGCGGAAGATCTGCCCAAACTTATCAGGGCCCCCGTTGGTACAGGCAAAATAAAGCTCGCCTTCCCCCATCCAGATGCCTTCCCCACGGGCAAAGCGGGCTGCTCCCGCCTTAAATCCTCGCAGGCGTAAATCGTCTTTGGGTGCTTCCACATTGTCAAGCGTCAACCAGCTCACCGCCCAGCTTTGTCCCTCCCTCATCAGGGGTGCTTCCCAATTGCGGGTATCTAAGCTGGCCTGCTCTTGGATCACCAAAGCTTGTAGCTCTCCGCCTTCTTGCAACTTGCCTGGAGTGTTGGGAATGAAACGGTAGATCAATCCGTCGTGGCAGTCCTCAGTTAAATAGACAACACCACTCTTGGGGTCTACCGCCACGGCCTCGTGGTTGAAGCGTCCCATGGCCTTGAGGGGAATGGGCTTGGTCAGGCCTGTCGAAAAAGCCGGAACTTCGAAGACGAAGCCGTGGTTTTGCTCGGTCGGTCTTCCGTTGGCTCGGGTGACGTCTTCCTCGCAGGTCAGCCAGCTTCCCCAGGGCGTGACCCCGCCGGCACAGTTGCGGTAGGTGCCCGCCAGACTCAAAAATTCCTCAGAGACTTCCCCCGATTCCTCATCGAAAACCAAAGTAGTGGTACCCCCAATGCCCGGTAATTCCCCCTTTCCTGGGTCAAAAAGATGGGTGGGATCGATGGCGCTGAGTTTTTCGTTAGCTGGCCCAAAGGGGCTGTCAGCTAATGATTCGGGGCTGTTTTCGTGGTTGCGCACGATGATCACCTTGCCATCTTCACGCTGAAAGGTCCCCATTCCATCGGGGCGGCCTGGTACCAAGAAGCCATCCGACATGTTTGTTCCGACGCGCGATATCACGCGGTAGCTGAAGCCAGGAGGTAAGTCTAGGTATGCTTCTGGATCATTGCTCAAGCCAAATAAGGCAGCCCCGCTTTGCTGTTGATCACGAAAGGTGGCACGACAGCTGAGTAGGCCCATGAAACCTAGCGATACGATGGCGGAGTCACGTAGGAAGAGTCTTCGGTTCATGTTGGCGA